>JAKAED010000181.1 GCA_021820105.1 Actinomycetes bacterium
CAACGAGCGAGCGCGGCCAACCTCACGCGCCTGATGGCCGGCTCGGCGATTGTCGCCTCACACCGCGAACATGACGACCGCGTCCAGGACGCGTACTCGATGCGCTGCGCACCACAGGTGTTGGGCGCGGCGCGCGACGTGCTCGCCTACGCGCAGGGCGTCGCCGAGATCGAGCTTGGCTCAGCCGTTGACAACCCGAGCGTCCTGGACGATGGCCGACTGGTCTCCAACGGCAACTTCCACGGCATCCCGCTGGGCTTCGCCGCCGACTTCATGGCGATAGCAGCGGCCGAGGTGGGCGCCATAGCGGAGCGCCGGATCGACCGGCTGCTGGACGTGACGCGCTCAATGGGGCTGCCCGCCTTCCTTGGTGACAGCCCAGGTTTGGATTCCGGGCTGATGATCGCGCAGTACACGGCGGCCGCGCTGGTTGCGGAGAACCGGCGGCTGGCCGCTCCCGCGAGCGTCGACTCGATCCCCACCTCCGGCATGCAGGAGGATCACGTCTCAATGGGCTGGAGCGCGGCGCGGAAGCTGCGCCAGACGCTTGCGAACCTGACCGGGATCCTGGCGGTCGAGCTGCTCTGCGCAGCACGCGCGCTGCAGCTGCGCGCGCCGCTGGCTCCCGCCGCCGCAACCGCCGCCGTGACGGCCCTGATCGACCCGCGGCCGGGACCGGACCGCAGCCCCACGCCGGAGCTTGAGGCGGTGGTGGCGCTGATTGAGTCGGGAGCGATTGTGAGTGCCGCTGAGAGGGCGATCGGGACACTCGAATGAGTGTCCCGATCGCCCTCTCCGGCGCAGCCGAGGTGCTGCGCCTGCCCGATGATGAGCTGCTGCGCCTGCCCCAGAGTCGTGCTGAGGAGCTGACGCTCGAGCCCGGCGACGTCGTGCTGGACGGCGAGCTGATCGCCGGATTCGAGGCCGATGCAAGCTGCGTGCAGATCAACTGCGGCGGCTGCGCGGTGGTACCCGGTTTTGTTGACTGTCACACGCACCTGCCCTTCACCGGCTGGAGGGCGGAGGAGTACGCGCTGAAGGTCGCCGGCACCCCCTACGCCGAGATCACGCGCCGCGGCGGCGGCATCCACGCAAGCGCGGAGGCGCTGGCCAAAGCCTCTAACGAGCAGGTGCTGCGTCAGTCCCACGCGCTGGCTGAGGAGATGCTTCGCCACGGCACCACGACGCTTGAGTGCAAGAGCGGCTACGGGCTCACGGTGCAGGGCGAGCTGCGCGCGCTGCAGCTCGCCGATCAACTGCTGCGCGAGCTGCCCCAGGACGGATCGGTGACCGCGCTGCTCGCCCACGCGGTTCCCGAGGGCTGCACGGCCACCGCATGGATGGACGAGGTGGAGCGGATGCTCGACGCCGTGGCCGCCGATTCGCACGCCAATGCGCTTGACATCTTCGTGGAGTCATTTGCCTACTCGAACGCGGACCTCACGCGCATGGGTCGGCTCGCACGGGAGCGCGGGTGGACGCTGCGCGCCCACGTGGAGCAGCTGAGCACACAGGGCTCGGTGCCGGTCGCAATCGCCGCCGGCGCCCGCTCGGTGGATCATCTCTCCTGCATGCCCGTTGACGACGTGGCAGCGTTGGCGCAGTCGGACTGCGCCGCAGTGCTGCTGCCGGGCGCCGAGTTCATCGGCAATGAGCACGCCGCCCCCGGCCGGGAGCTGGCCGACGGCGGCGCCGTCTGTGTGCTGGCGACCGACCTGAACCCCGGCACCGCGCCGATCGTGTCGATGCCACTGGTCGCCGGCCTGGCCGTGCGCCGCTACAACTGGACTGTCAAGGAGGCCCTGCTGGCGATGACACTGAACGCCGCCTGGGTGCTGGGCCGCTCAGCTGAGATCGGAGCCCTGAGTCCCGGACGCCGAGCGGACGTGCTGCTGTTCGACGGGCCGGTCAGCCACCTCCCCTACCGCTTTGGGCACAACCCAGTGGCGGCGGTGATCATCGGCGGCCGGCCGGTCTGGGTGCGTGAGGATCATGCCTGGAGATTCAAGGAGGTGGAGAAGTGAGCGACGGTCCAGACCCCGGGACGGTGCCGCAGCCCGAGATCCCGGCGATGGTCAACGTCCACTCGCACGCCTTCCAGCGTGACATGCGTGGCGCCGCCGAGCGGATCAGTGCCGCTTCGGCAGACGATGACTTCTGGAGCTGGCGCACTGCGATGTTCGACGCGGTGTCACGGCTCGATCCCGATTCCATGTACCGGGTCGCGCTGGCGGTCTACACGGAGATGCGCGCTGCCGGCTACGGCACGGTCGGGGAGTTCCACTACGTCCACCATCAGCCCGACGGCACCCCGTACGCGGAGCCCAACGCGATGGCGGAGGCCGTGGCGGAGGCCGCGGTCGCTGCCGGGATCGGGATCGTGCTCCTGCCCGCCGCCTACCACCGCAACGGCTGGCGCGACGGGGCGGACGTGGCACCGGAGTCGGGGCAGCGGCGGTTCTGCGATGCGGACGTGGAGACCTTCCTGGGGCGGGTTGATGCCCTGCGGAGCTGGGCATCAACCCGCCCCGGCGTGCACGTGGGCATCGCCGCGCACTCAGTGCGGGCGGTGCCAGCGCCCTGGCTGTCGGCGATTGCGACCTACGCGGACGCGCACGGACTGGTGCGCCACGTGCACGCCCAGGAGCAGCCACGTGAGCTCGAGCAGTGCCGAGCCGAGCACGGCTGCACACCGCTTGAACTGCTCGACGCGCACGGCTTCCTCGGGCCGCACACCACGGTCGTGCATGCGATCCACATCAGCGACGCTGACGTCGATCGCCTGGCCCGCACCAACACGATCGTCGCCGCCTGCCCCACCACGGAGGCGAACCTCGGCGACGGCTTCCTGCCGGCGATCCGCTACCGCGAAGCCCGGGTGCGGCTGGCGATCGGCTCGGATTCAAACGTGCGGGTCGACCCGTTTGAGGAGACGCGCGAGCTGGAGACGATCGCCCGCCGCCTGAGCGTCTCGCGCAACGGTCTGCTCGCCGTGACAGGTGACCTGTGGGGTGAGCTCGCCGCCAACGGCGCCGCGAGCCTGGGCGTCGCGGCCCGGAGTCGGACGTTGCGGGTTGACATGCGTCACCACTCGCTCAGGGGGGTGACAGAGTCGGACCTGCCCTACGCGCTTGCCACGTGCGCCGAACCCGGCATCATCGCCGGCGCTGGCGGCGGTTAGGGCTGGCGCCACCCTCCACCGCTGCATCTGATGAGATGCTGTGGCAGCAATCAAGTGGGAGTGAGGTGTCGATGGACAGGGACGCTGCAGCGTCCGGCCAAGCAGCGGCGCGGCCGGGCGAGATCAACATCGATGATGTGCCGGTCGGCGAGGAGTGGCACTCACCGCTCTACGCCATGGCCTGCCGTCAGTTCGCGCGCGCGGCGGATGTGCTGGCGCTGGATGATGAGGTGCGGGTTCGGCTGCTGGAGCCGCGGCGGTCTCTGGTGGTCAACTTCCCGGTCCGGATGGATTCCGGCGATGTGGTCAACTACACCGGCTACCGGGTGCAGCACACGCTGACGCTGGGGCCGACCAAGGGCGGCCTGCGTTTCGCGCCGGATCTGGGGTTCGGGGAGTGCGCGGCGCTGGCCATGTGGATGACCTGGAAGTGCGCGCTGGTCGGGCTGCCCTACGGCGGCGCCAAGGGTGGTGTGCGCTGCGATCCGTACGCGCTGTCGGCCGGCGAGATGGAGCGGATCACCCGCCGCTACGCGACCGAACTGATCCCGATGGTCGGCCCGGACACTGACATTCCGGCGCCTGACATGGGCACCGGCGAGCGTGAGATGGCGTGGTTCTATGACACCTACTCACAGTCGGTCGGCAATTCAGTGCCGGCCGTGGTGACCGGCAAGCCGGTGGTGCTGGGCGGCACCGTCGGTCGCCAGAGCGCGACCGGGCTGGGCGTCGTCTACACGATCGAGTCGATGTTTGAGGAGCTGGAGTGGCCGATCAACGACCGCAGCTTCGTGGTGCAGGGCTTCGGCAACGTCGGCGCGGTGGTGGCACAGGAACTGCACGCCCGCGGTGGCAGGGTGATCGCGGTCAGCGACATCCGCGGAGCGATCATGAACCGGCATGGACTTGACATCCCGGCGGTTGAGCGCTGGGTCGCCGAGCATCAATTCCTGGAGGGCTTCCCGGAGGCCGAGCCGGTGGACGGCGAGGAGCTGCTCGAGCTTGAGTGCGATGTGCTGGTGCCGGCCGCGCGGGAGAGCCAGATCACTGAGGAGAACGCCCCGCGGCTGCGCTGCCGGCTGATCGTGGAGGGCGCCAACGGCCCCACCACGCCGGCCGCCGACAGAATCCTGGCCGAGCGCGGCATCACCGTCCTGCCGGACATCCTCGCCAACGCCGGCGGCGTGATCGTCAGCTACTTCGAGTGGGTGCAGAGCCACCAGAAGTACAGCTGGCAGGCGCTGGAGGTGCGGGAGCGGCTGCGCGCACACATGCGCGACGCGTTTGCGGACGTGCGCTCAATGGCGCAGCAGCTGGAGGTTGAGAACCGCACGGCGGCGCTGGCCAGCGCGATCAACCACGTCTCGGAGGCGGCAAAGCTCCGTGCGATCTACCCATGACGCGGCGCTTGACGCGGCACCCGCGGACCTGAAAGGCAGTCCATGACCCAGACTCAGAAACCGTCCTCCGCCAGCCCGCTCGGCGCCCCGCCGCGTTGCCGCGGCTGGCAGCAGGAGGCGGCGCTGTCCATGCTCGAGAACAACCTGCACCCGGACGTGGCGGAGAACCCGGCGGAGCTGATCGTCTACGGCGGGATCGGCAAGGCGGCACGCAATCAGGCGTGCCTTGAGGCGATCCGCCGTGAGCTCACACAGCTGGCCGACGACCAGACGCTGCTGGTGCAGTCCGGCAAGCCGGTGGCCGTGTTTGAGACCCACGAGCAGGCCCCGCGAGTGCTGATCGCCAACTCCAACCTCGTTGGCGAGTGGGCCAATTGGGAGACGTTCCGTGAGCTCGATGCAGCCGGGCTGATGATGTACGGGCAGATGACAGCCGGCTCCTGGATCTACATCGGCTCCCAGGGGATCCTGCAGGGCACGTACGAGACCTTTGCGGCGGCGGCGCGCAAGCGGTTTGGCGGCGACCTCCGGGGGCGGCTGGTGGTGACCGCCGGCCTTGGCGGCATGGGCGGCGCCCAGCCGCTGGCGGTCACGATGTGTGGCGGCACCGCGCTCTGCGTCGAGACCGACCTGCAGCGGATCGAGCGGCGCATCGCGACCGGCTACCTGGATGAGCGGGCGGCCGACCTGGATGACGCGCTGGCACGGCTGGGCGCCGCCGCAGGCGAGGGTCGGGCGCTCTCCATCGGGCTGCTGGGCAACGCCTCCGAGGTACTGCCCGAGCTCGTCCGGCGCGGGGTGACGGTGGACGTCGTGACCGACCAGACCTCGGCGCATGATCCGCTCAACGGCTACATCCCGGCCGGCCTGACGATGGAGCAGGCGGAGGTCCTGCGTGACTCCGACCCCGACGAGTACCTGCGACGGGTTGGTGAGAGCGTGCTGGCGCACGTGGCCGCCATCCGAGACCTTGCCGCGGCGGGAGCGGAGGCGTTTGACTACGGCAACGCGCTGCGCGGGCTCGCGTATGAGCATGGCGACAAGGACGCGTTCTCCTACCCCGGGTTCGTCCCCGCGTACGTGCGGCCACTGTTCTGTGAGGGCAAGGGTCCGTTCCGCTGGGTGGCGCTGTCCGGTGACCCGCAGGACATCGCGCGGACGGATGCGGCGATCCTGGAGCTCTTTGGCGATCAGGAGCACATTGCCCGGTGGATCCGCCTGGCGGGTGAGAAGGTGCAGTTCCAGGGGCTCCCATCGCGGATCTGCTGGCTCGGCTACGGTGAGCGCCACCTGGCTGGGCTGCGCTTCAACGAGATGGTCGCCTCCGGCGAGCTGAAGGGACCGATCGTGATCGGGCGTGACCATCTGGACACGGGCTCAGTCGCCTCCCCGCAGCGGGAGACTGAGTCGATGCTCGACGGCTCAGACGCGGTGGCGGACTGGCCGCTGTTGAACGCGCTGCTGAACACCGCCTGCGGCGCCAGCTGGGTGTCGATTCACCAGGGAGGCGGCGTCGGCATGGGCAAGTCGATCCACGCCGGGCAGGTGACGGTCGCTGACGGCAGCGAGCTGGCTGCTGAGAAGCTGCGCCGCGTGCTCACCGCCGACCCGGGGATCGGCGTGGTGCGCCACGCGGACGCCGGCTACCCGCGTGCGGTCGAGGTCGCGCAGGAGCGCGGGATCCGGATGCCGATGCTTGCGGGCGGCTGAGCGGTCAGGCAAGGCTCGATCGGGCGCAACGCCCGGTGTCACTCGAGTCGGTGCGCGAACAGTTGGTGGGCCAAGTGCACACGCG
>JAKAED010000182.1 GCA_021820105.1 Actinomycetes bacterium
CGGCTGTACAGCGCAGCGACTCCTATTGCGCGCTGGCCTGGGGAACGCGGCTGGCGGGTCTGGCCGATCCGGAGGCGGCGGCGGCGCTGCTGGAAGCGCGGCCCGGTCCCGGACTTTCGGAGCGGGAGCTTGCCCTGGCACAGTGGGCGGGGAAGGTTGTTGATGACCCCAACGCGACCACCACGGATGACGTGGCGCGGCTGCGTGCAGCGGGCCTCACCGACCAGGAGGTCTTTGAGGCAACGGCGTTCATCGCATTCAGGCTCGCCTTCTCAACGGTCAACGACGCACTGGGTGCTGCTCCTGATCGCCAACTGGCCGACGCGGCTCCTGACGCGGTGCGAGCCGCGGTGAGTTGGGGGAGGGCTCCCGGTACTGCTGACTCGCGGCCCTAACTGATCGGCGCCGGTCAGCCTGGGCTAACTGCCGCCGGCTGACATCCCCGTGGTGGCGCCATGCGACATGCCCATTGACGGCATCGTGCTTTGACCGGGAATCGTTAGGTTCGGGATCAGCTCAGGAGCAGCCAGCAGAAAGACGCCAAGCGCGAAGAGGAGCGCGGCCGTCCCATAGGTGGCGATGCGTCGCCCGGGAAGCAGCTTCTCACCTGCGATCAGCGCGGCCACAACCGCCATCCAGCCGACGTTCATGATCCCCAGCGCGAACAGCGACGCCATCAGAGCCCAGCAGCAGCCGACGCACCAGAGCCCGTTCCTGGCGCCCACCAGCAGGGCGCCGCCCCAGCCGTCGCGCCAGCTGCCGAGCAGGAACCCGAGCGGACTACGGCACTTCCCGAGGCATGCATCTTTGAGCGGCGTGAGTTGATAGATCGCTGCGATGAGCAGCATTCCGCCCGCTGCCAAGCGGCCGGATCGGTCCCAGCTGAGCGCTCGGCCGGCGTTACCCTGCACCACTCCGATCACCACGTACGCAAGCACGCCGCAGCCGGCCCAGCTCAGGAGGTAGCCGGCCGCAAACGCGACCGAGCCGAATTTGACGCGGCCCTCCGCCAATCGTGAGTAGAGCGCGATTGTTGGTGCAACCGACGGCAACATCATCGCCCCCATCATCACGATCCAGACGCCCAGGAACCAGCCAAAGCCACCGAGCCTGGTCCAGGGGCCGCTGTCCATCCCCTGCATCTGGTCGGCGGTCCACCACCAGCCGATCCCTGCCAGCGTGAAGAGCGCAGCGATCAGGCCGATGCGCGTGCGTGACGCAGCCAGGGCCGGCGCGAGCCCGGTCGCCTCAGTGCTGCGCCACCGTTCCACCCCGTCGATCATGAGTCCCCCGTGCCTCCCCTGGTTGGCGCCGGTTCCCGTCCCGCCGCAACGGGGAACATTGTCTTAGTCCCGAAATGGGTCGTCAAGCTGCTGGTGTCGCCGCGGGCATCTAGACTCACCCCCAAGATGGCAGTGCCCCCAGAGGCCCGGCATGTTCGGATCGCGCTGGTCGACGATGACAGCGGTCTGATCACCAGTATGGAGAGGCGCTTCAGCGCGATGCGCTGGGACCACCAGATGCTCTCCTACCCTCCGGGGCCCGACCAGCTGGCGGCTTCCCGGCTGCACGCCCTGGTGCTCAATCCGGCGCTCAGCGGGCTGGATTACATAGAGCGGGTTGGTGCTGCGCTGCCCGGGATGGCGATCCTCGTGGTCTGTCGTCCCGTCCCGGTCGCAGATCGGGTGCGTGCGCTGCGCGCGGGCGCTGATGACTGGATCACCAAGCCCTGCCACCCGGAGGAGTTGGTCGCGAGGATCCAGGCGGTCATGCGCCGGCGCCGGATCGGGGACATGCCGCTGCAGGATGAGCCGATCAGTGCCGGTGAGCTGACCATCCGCCCGGACCAGTTCGACGCCTACGTGGGCGATGAGGCCGCCGGCCTATCGCGCAAGGAGTATGAGCTGCTCCGTCAGTTGGCGGCCGCCCAGGGACGGGTGTTGGAGCGCGAGGTCATCTACCAGCGCGTGTGGGGATACACGATGGTGCGGGGGGACCGTTCGGTTGATGTCTTCGTGCGCAAGCTGCGCAACAAGCTCGAGCGGATCTCGCCGACCTGGCGGTATGTCCACACACACTTTGGCGTCGGGTATCGCTTTGCTGCGGAGACCGTCGACGCGGCCGGCGATGCGGCGACTACGGCAACTGCCGCCAACGATGCCGCAGTACGCTTCGAGGCAACAACTTTCCGCTGAGCCTGACCCAGACCTATGCAGCTGAAGACAAACGTACGGAACGTGCTCGTGATCGCCGCCATCGCGGCGGCGGTGTACGCGCTCGGCACCACCGGGAGCTTTGCCCTGAACACACTCGTCACGGCGATCTCACTTGCGTTTCTGGCTTCCCTGGCCTGGATCGGGTCGCGGCTATACCGCGAGCATCACATCGACATCCACGGGCTCGGTACCAGGCGCCGCGCGGTGCTCTATGTGGCGATCGGGGTCGGCGCGCTCGCGCTGACTGCCGTGAACCGGTTCACCGCCAGCGGTTTTGGCACGGTCGTCTGGCTCGTGATCCTGGGCTGCTGCATCTACGCTCTGTACGCGGTCTGGCGCTCCAGCCGGGAGTAATAGCGGCTCCAGCCGCCGGAGGGTGCGGCTGCGCCCAGATCAGGCCTCAGGCGTCGGTTCCGAGACCGGCGGCAGCAACAACGTTCCCACCAGCCCCACCGCAATGAAAGCGGCGCCGACCAGCGACACGAAGCTGGTGGCGTCGGCGACCGCCGTGGAGGCTGCGTGTACAAGAAGCTGCCCGTGTGGTTGACCGGCGAGCGCGTGCAGGGCAGCCCCGCCGCTGGCCCGCACGAGCCCTGCCGCCTGATGGGCGGTCCCGTCGGAGAGCCCGGCTGCGCGAATCGCGCTCTGCGTGCGTGAGGTGATCTCCGAGGCGAAGATCGTTCCCAGCACGGCGATGCCGAACGCCGATCCGACCTGCCTGATCGTGCTCTGAACGCCTGACGCCTGGCCGCTCTGAAGGACCGGGATCTCGGCAAGGATCACCCCCGGCAACTGGGCGCTGGCCATGCCCAGCCCGACCCCGTAGACAGCGAGCCACGGCACGAGCGTCCAGGCGTTGACGGCGGGGGAGATGAAGAACGCGAGGCCGAGCAGGCCGACAGCCTCGAACAGCAGACCGAATCTGGCGATGCCACGTGCTCCGATGCGACGCGCCAACTGCGGTGTCATACCGCCGGCGAACAGGGTGCCCAGGGCGATCGCGAGCAGCACCACGCCGGTGTGAACGGCGGAGTAGCCGCGGACGCCCTCCAGGAAGAGAGGAAGCACGAACAGGATCCCGAACTCCCCGAGTGAGACGACGAAGATCGCGGAGAGCCCGGCTGAGAAGGAGCGGGTCCTGAACAGTGAGAGGTCAACGAGCGTCGCCGCGCCCCTGCGCAGGCGTCGCGACTCGCGGCCGACGAAGGTCACCAGACTCAGCAACCCCACGGCAAGGGCCACCGGCACCGGTGAAAGCCAGCCCGCGGGCCAGTGCAGCGAACCGATCTGTAGCCGTGCCACCTGATGCCACCAGCCGTAGGTGTCACCCTCGATCAGGCCGAAGACAAGGCCGGCAAAGCCGAGCGCCACAAGCGCGTTACCGAGCACGTCAAGCTCCCGCCGCCTACGCTCGACCACGGTCTCGGGCACGAAGCGGAGGATCCCGACAACGATGATCGCACCGATGAACAGGTTCACCAGGAACGCCCAGCGCCAGCTGATCTCGGTTGTCAGCAGGCCTCCGAACAGTGGTCCCAGAGCCCCGAACACGCCGATTGTGGAGCCCCAGATGGCAAAGGCGATGGCGCGCTCACGGCCGCTGAAGAGCACGTTGACGGTGGCGAGCGTGGCCGGCAGGATCATCGCCCCGCCGACGCCCTGCAGCGCCCGCCCCAGGATCAGAATCGGGCCGCTCGATGCGGTCGCCGAGACGAGGCTCGCAAGCACGAAGACCAGGGTTCCCAACAGGAACAGCCGACGCCGGCCAATGGCGTCTCCGGCAAATCCGAAGCTGATCAGCAACGCCGCGAAGACGAGCGAGTAGATCGAGTTCAGCCACTCGGCGCCGACCTGCGAGATGTGCAGGTTGCGGATGATCACCGGCACCGCCACGTTGACGATCGTGGCGTCGACGATGATCATCGCGACCCCCATTGCGATGAACGGCATTGCCGCCCAGCGTCGCCGGTCCCCGGGATCCTGCTGATGGCCGGCAGCCGCCGGGATTGCGCTCACTGTGCTTCGCCTCCATAGCTAGGGGTTCGTCCAAGCATCGAGAGCACGGCGTTGCGTGTCTCCGCATGCAGTCGTGGATTCAGGCCATCAGCTGCCAGGCGCGTGGCAGCGCTCACCAGGCCATCGAGCAGGGCCAGGGCGGTCAGCGGATCACGGTCAGGTTGGTCTGCGAGCGCCTCGCGCACTGCGCCGGCGAGCGCATCGCGCACCGGTCGGTGACCCTCGATCACCATCTGCCGGACCGACTCGGGCAGGCGGTCAAACTCGGCCATCAGGCGTGTCGCAGCTCCATCCCGGGGACTGGCCGCAGATCTGAGCTGTGCGTCGAGCCAGGTCGCAACCCGCTCGGCGGCAGGTCGCTCATTGGTCAGCAGGGTGACGGCGGATGACATGGCGGGTTCAAAGGCGCGCTGCAACCACTGCCCCAGAAGTTCGTCACGGTCGCGCGCGTAGCGGTAGAGCGAGTTGCGTGCCAGCCCGACACGTCTGCCGATGGCGGAGAACTCGATGCCCTCATAACCGTGCTCGGCCAGCAGTTCTCCGACCACATCGAGGATGGCCTCGTGTTGGGCGTCGTGGTGCTCGCGCACGGTTGTGGCTGAGATGCGGGGCATGGCCTCAGAACCGCAACGGGATGTGAGCGGTCACGAGTGATGGCGACATGATGTCGCGATCATAGCGACGGAGCGTCGCCAAGTGCCGCCCGGTGGGGCGGTGGGGGTGGTCAAGCGGGACCACCCCCACCGGGATCAGGCTGGGTCTAGCCTCTGAGCTCGAAGCGGTCCAGGTTCATGACCTTGTCCCAGGCTGCGACAAAGTCCCGCACGAACTTCTCGGCGGCGCCTTCGCTCGCATAGACCTCGGCGATCGCCCGCAGTTCCGCGTTCGCGCCGAACACGAGGTCGGCCCGGCTCGCGGTCCACACCTCACCGTTAGGACCGGTGCCGCTGTACAGGGCGGAACCGTGATTCATCGCCGTCCAGCGGGTCCTGACATCGAGCAGGTTGACGAAGAAGTCGTTCGTCAACCTGCCTGGGGTTGAGGTGAGCACGCCGGCTGCGGAACCGTCGTAGTTCGCCCCGAGTGCCCGCATGCCGCCGACCAGCACGGTCATCTCGGGCGCGCTCAATGTGAGCAGATTGGCGCGATCAACCAGCAGGTACTCCGCCGGCAGCTTGACGCTCGCCGAGACGTAGTTGCGGAAGCCGTCGGCCTTGGGCTCCAGCGCCGCAAACGACTCCACGTCCGTCTGCTCCTGATCTGCATCGACACGGCCAGGGGTGAACGGCACCGTGACCTCATGGCCGGCCTCGCGAGCCGCCTGCTCGATGGCGGCGCAGCCCCCGAGCACGATCACGTCCGCGAGCGAGACCTGCGCGCCGGCCGTGTTGAACGCCTTCTGGATGTCCTCGAGTGTGGCCAGGACCTTCGTGAGCTGCTGCGGGTTGTTGACCTCCCAGCCGCGCTGCGGCTCCAGGCGCACGCGCGCTCCGTTGGCGCCGCCGCGCTTGTCGCTGCCGCGGAACGATGCGGCGGAGGCCCAGGCTGCGGACACCAGCTGGCTGACGCTCAGGCCCGATCCCAGAATGTGCTCCTTGAGCTTGGAGATCTCCTCGGCGCTGATCAAGCTCGTCGGCGCGGCGGGCAGCGGATCCTGCCACAGGAGCACCTCCTGCGGAACCTCAGGACCGAGATAACGGGAGACCGGTCCCATGTCGCGATGTGTGAGCTTGAACCAGGCCCGTGCGAACGCGTCCGCGAACTCGTCGGGGTTGTCCTTGAAGCGCCGAGCGATCGGCTCGTATGCCGGATCGAAGCGCAGCGACAGGTCGGTCGTCAGCATCGTCGGGCGGCGGGGCGCGCCGCCCTCATCCGGGGCGGGAATCACGGCGTCGGCGTCCTTGGCGACCCACTGATACGCCCCCGCCGGGCTCTTCTCGAGCTCCCACTCAAAGTTGAAGAGGTTCTCCAGGAAGTGATTGCTCCAGCGCGTCGGCGTCTGCGTCCACGTGACCTCGATGCCGGACGTGATCGCGTCCTGCAGCACGCCGGTGCCGTAGGTGCTCGTCCAGCCGATGCCCTGCTGCTCGATCGGAGCCGCC
>JAKAED010000183.1 GCA_021820105.1 Actinomycetes bacterium
AGATCTCGTTGATGTCAATGTCAAAGGTCTTGGGGGTGGGCGCGTAGGAGGAGCGGAATGGCTCGATCAGCCAGTTGACCGGCTTGCCGCTGGCGTCGAGCTGCTTGGCGACGGCGGGCTGGAGGGGGCTCTCAAAGCCCTTGCCGTTGGCAGGCTTGTTGTTCTCGAAGTACGGCGGATAGGCGGGAGCGTCCGTGGCCACCGTGAGCTGGCCCGGCGTGTGGAGGGCGAGCTTCGAGGTTGCGCATGAGGCACTCGCCTGGACGGCGGTTGGGGCTGCTGTGGCGGCTGGTCCGCCTGCGGCAAACGCGATCGCTGCAGCGATCGCGGACACCGTGGCTGGCACTGGAGATCTCTTCTGCATAGGACTCCGGAATGTACAGCGGCGCTGTGCAGCTTGCGGCCGCGTGCTCAGCAGACGCGGACGCGAGCTCGGAGCAGCTTGGTGATCGTCACCAGCAGACTGCGGCGCCCGTGCCGTGCTCGGGCCGCGAGCTTCTCGTGATAGACGATGCGTACGACCAGGGTGTGCATTCCGGGGTGCAGGCCTCGCAGAGAGACTCGCATCCCGGCCGGCAGGCGGTTACGGCGCAAGAGGTGCTTACCGAAGCGGAAGACAACGTACCGAAGGGTCAACTTCGCCCCGCGGCGCAGGGTGTGGCGCCGCAGTGTGAACCGCAGGCTTGAATTCGGCGCGCGACAGGCGGCGGCACCGGCGCCACTGGCCGATGGGCCTGAGACGGTGAGGGTCAACTGCTGGTTGCCGAGCGTGGAAGCCGTCACTCCGCCTCCCGCGCCGCTGCTGCCGCCGCCGGTGGCCTGACCCGTGCCGCCGCCACCTGACCCCGAACCGCCGCCGGTGCTCTGCCCAGAGCCGCCGCCCGTGGGGTTGGTGATACCTGCAGGTGGCACCATTGCGATTGCGCTCGGCTCCGGTCCGACGTTGATCGGTGTTCCGTCGGTCGCGCTGGCGAGTGTGACCGGCGTGATCTGACCGGTGCTGAAGTTGGTGACGTAGGCGGTGCTCCCGTCAGGTGAGAGCGCCACTGACGTCGGATCGTTCCCCGCTGGGATGGGCGTTCCGGCGGCTCCGGTGCTCAGCTTGATCGGTGTGATGGTGCCGCCGCTGTTGGACGCGACATATGCCGTGGTGCCGTCTGCGGTGATCGCTATGCCGTCGGGTGTGGCGGCGGCCAGATTGACGGGCTGACCCAGGCTGCCGCTGGTCAGTGTGAGCGGGGTGATGGTCGCGTCCGCCACATCGGTGATGTAGCCGAGGGTGCCGGTGGGAGCGATCGCAATTGCGTCTGAGTTGGTGGGGACCAGATTGGGATTGCCAACCTGATCAGTGCTCAGCGTCACCGGCCATTCGCGCCCCTTGTCGGAGATCACGTAAGCCGTCTTGCCGTCTGGCGTGATCGCAATCGCATTTGGAGGATCGCTCAGCATGATCGGGGGACGGACCGTGCCCGTGGCCAGCACCACCGGAACGATCTCAGATGAGCCGTAGTCCGCCACGTACGCGAGCGACCCGTCCGGACTGATTGCAATTGCGTCGGGCCGCGAGCCCACGTTGATCGGACTGCCGACGGTGCCGGTGTTCAGGTCGACCTGACTGATCGTGCCGGCCTGCTCATTCGTCACGTAGGCGAGTAGATCTGCCGCCTGTGCAGTGCCGGCCCAAACGGCGGACAGAGCGAGTCCAGCGGCCACGGCCATCAGGGCTCGATACTTCGGAGAACGGCTCACGCACCAGGTATCGGCTGGAGCGCGGCGGTCCTGCAGGTCTGTACCCCAGGGAGTACTACACCCGTCGAAACTCGCGCTCTAACCTCAGGCGGCGTCCCGGTCCAGACCGTCCTCCGGCTCGTCGTCCTCGTCGTCCTCGGGCTCGTCGTCCTCGGGCTCGTCGTCCTCGTCGTAGACCGGCTCGAGCTCCCGCTTCCGATCGTCAACGCCGGCCTCCTGAGTGGCACCAGCGAGCGTGAGCGCGTCCTCGGTCTCAGGGGTGGTCGCCTCCGGCTCGACACCGTCTACAGCGGTGAGCC
The DNA here is from genome assembly GCA_021820105.1 of Actinomycetes bacterium. GTDB lineage: Bacteria > Actinomycetota > Thermoleophilia > Solirubrobacterales > Solirubrobacteraceae > Palsa-465. Next base: position 2,049 of record JAKAED010000183.1, read on the forward strand.
TCGGCGTTGCCTGTTCCTCTGGTTTGCGTGACCGCCGCCGACTCTTGCTGCGCTTGCCCTTGGGGAAGTTCCGCAGCAACTCCCGTGCAAGCGCAGCCGGCTTACGGGCCATGCGGGTCCGCGCGCCATTGATCGCCTCAGCCGCCTCCGGGGTGTGCGCCAGCGCCGCAGCCAGCAGGGCTGCGGAGAGTCGCCGGTCCTCCTTGCGCGTCGCGTGGACCAGACGGCGAGCGTTGCGAGCGTGGGCGGTGCCGCTGGAGTTCACGAGCAGCCCCAGCAATCGCTTGGTCTCCGGCCAGCGCTGCACGGCGTACTCCTCGTGCACCTCGCGGGTGTACTCCGCCATCCGCCAGATCCAGTTGTTGGCCTGGTCACGGCGGCCGATGCGCCGCTCAGCCAGCGCCTGCAGCATGATCTTGACGCCTTCCCGGCGCTCATCCCGTGGCCAGCCGGCCATGATGTCAATGGCCGTGTCAAACGCCTCGGCGTCCTTGGAGACTGAAATCTCCTGGAGCGCCCGCAGCCGTAGCTGCTGGCTGCGGTTGCGCTGCAGGGCCGTCACCAGGAAGAGACGGCGGAGCTCACCTTGGCGATCAAAGTGCAGCATCGCCTTGGCGCGCCTCCAGGCGTTGGGGGCCACGCGAGCTCCGGCGAGCTGCGCCCACACGCGCTGCTCACCGTAGTCCAGATGCTCAACTGCGATACGCCACAACTCGCGTTCAAAGACCTCTGCCCGCCGCTCCGGGTCAGGTGTCACGGGCAGCACTCGCCGCTCAACGCGGATCCGGCGCCCGCGGCCCCGGCGCACCGGGCCAACCACGATCGCTCCGCCACGGTAGACGTCGCGATCCAGCAGTGAGTGCAGGGTCACGACCGGATCGTCGTGCTTGGTCGCGGGATGGACGAAGTCAACGACGATCCCGGCTTCCTTGCCAGGATGGCGGCGGGTCACGCGGCCCACCCGCTGCTGGTAGATGCGCTTTGAGGCGGTCGGTGCGAGGTGCATGCAGACCGTTGCGCGAGGGCTGTTCCAACCTTCGGCCAACAGCTGTGCGTTCACCAGGACGTCGACCTTGCCGGCCTCATAATCGGCCAGGATCTTGGCCAGCTCACGCTTGGGCGTCTCACCGGAGACGGCCATCGCCTTCATCCCCAGTGCCCTGAACGACTCGGCAACGTTGTAGGCGTGTCTCACTCCGGCGGCATAGACGACGCCCGGAACGCCGTTGAAGCGAGTCTTGTAGAGGTCGGCAATGGCCAGATTGAACGGTGTCTGATCTAGCAGTTCGGCCAGCATCTCCTGGTCGAACTCAGTGTCCACCTCGCCGCGCCGCAGCGGCACCTTGGCAATTGTTCGCACGCCTGGACCGGGCGGAATACGAATGCAGCGCAGGGGCGCGATGACGCCCCGTCGGGCCGCCTGAGCGAGGTCAAAGCGTGACGTCTGCGTCGGGAACAGGTCCGTGACATGCCTCGCGATCAACGCTCCGGTGGCGGTCATGCCGATCCAGATCGGCTGATGCCAGCGACGAATTGCGGCGGATGTCTTCTCGCCAAGCGCGGTGTGAGCCTCGTCGCAGATAACGATCGTGTAGGCGCCTGAGATCTTGCCGGCGTTCCGCACGAACCACTGATACGTCTCGACCGTCACCGGACCGTTGGCGGCGTCCTCGCCGATCAGCAGCGGTTTGCAGAGGCGGTCCCGGTAACCGCGGTCCTTGAGCTCACCGATGAACTGGTCCACCAGGTTGCGGCGATGAGTCAGGATCAGGACACCACCCGTCCGGGATGCCTCCACGAAACCAACTGCTGCGACAGTCTTGCCGGCGCCGGTGGCGTGCTCGAACCAGAACCGTCTGGCAGCGCCTGGGTCCTCGGCCAGCAGTTGCTCCTCGGAGATGTCCTCATCCAGCGCCGCATCGTCATGCTCCCAGTCCTCAGGCTCGTCCTCGTCCTCAGGCTCGTCCTCGTCCTCAGGCTCGTCCTCGTCCTCAGGCTCGTCCTCGTCCTCGGGTTCGTCCTCGTCCTCGGGCTCGTCGTCGGATTCGTCCTGCTCGTCGTCGACCGGCTGTGTGTCGCCGTCAGCTCGGCTGCCCTGCTCCTCAGGCTCATCAAACTCTTCCTCAGCGTCGGCGAGCTCAGTGCCCACCCCGGCGAGCAGCGCCGTCAGTGTGCCGGAGAGCGCGTCAACCTGATGGGCGGAGAGGACGGTTCCATCGATCAGCTTGGGCTCGTCATCTGAGAGCAGTCGCTCCAGCCCGAGCAGCAGCGAGTACTCCTGGCGCCACTCCAGGGATGGCACCTTGAGTCCCGCTTTCACGTCGAGCAGCGCGGCATCGAGCGCTCGCCGGCGCGGTGTGCCTGGCGCCAGTGCCTCGGCGGGCGTCTCGCCCTCAAAGACAAAGCGCTCACGTGTGAGTTGCTCCGCTCGCTTGATCGCGGCAGAGCTCGGAAGGGGGGTGGAGTCACCCATCAACGAGCATTGGGAAGGTCTTGTGAAGAAGGGAGCCGCAGATTCCGCTTGAACGGCTCAGATGTCGCTTTCAGGAGTCCTGAGAGCTGAGTCAAACGTCACTTGCCGAGCAGTAGCCCTCGCTGCTGGAGCAATAGACAGAAGATAGCGAGTATTTAAGCAGACCGGCGGACGGAAGCCCGAATGTCGTCTGAACATGAGGAGCGACACCGCTCTTTGCCGATTTTCGGGTGCCCCATGTGGCAAGCTCTCAGCTGTGGAAATGGGTTCCGCCGACACCACTCTCGGCGTGCAGATCAGGCGCCTGAGGAGCGAGCCTGAGTTTGAGGCTGCGCTGGCACTCAGGCACGAGGTCTTCTGTGTCGAACAGGGTGTCCCTGAGGCTGAGGAGCGGGACGGTCGTGATCGCGCCGGGCTGCACCTTGTGGCCGTGCGAGGCGACGAGGTGCTTGCGACCTGCAGGCTCGTGTTCGTCGGCGCCACCGTCCAATTCAGCCGGCTGGCGGTGAGGCGCAGTGCGCGCCGCCAGGGAATCGCCACCGCGATGCTCCGCATGGCGGACGCTGAGGCCAGGATGCGCGGCGCCAGCAGGATCGTGCTGCACGCACAGACCTACGCACGCCCGCTCTACGACAAGGCGGGCTACCAGGCTCGCGGGAGAGCGTTCGTGGAGGCTGACATCGAGCACATTGCCATGGAGAAGATGCTCTGAGGGCTCTGGTGCAGCGGGTGCTGCGCGCATCGGTGTCGGTTGACGGTCGAACCGTGAGCGAGATCGGATCGGGACTGCTGGTGTTGCTGGGCGTCGCCACGTCCGACACAGCCGCCGAGGCGGAGTGGCTGGCCGCGAAGATCATGGCCCTGCGCGTGTTCGCAGACGCCGACGGGCGCATGAACGAACCGTTGGGTGAGCGCGCCGTCCTGTGTGTGAGTCAGTTCACGCTCTACGGGGATGTGCGTCGCGGGAATCGTCCGAGCTACACCGCGGCGGCAGGGGCGGCTCACGCACAGCCCCTGTACGAGTACTTCTGCGAACTCACCGGCGCTGCTCGCGGTGTGTTCGGGGCGGATATGCAGGTCGAGCTCATCAACGACGGTCCGGTCACGTTGTGGCTCGAATCGCCAGACCGGTCGGAGCCTCGATGAGCCGCAGCGAGCGGCGGGCGAGGTAGCTGCCCGCCCGCCGCTCCCGCTGAGGGGTCTCAGTTGTCATACAGGCCGCTTGAGCGGTCGAGTGAAGATGACTTCTCAATCCCGCTGTCGTCGTAGCCGTAGGCTCCGCCCCGCACCTTCTTGATCATCAGTCCCGAGGCGGTCTTCAGATGGACACCCTTGCTGTGCTTGGCCGCGACGCGATGGTGGGTGGCGGCCTGCGCGCCGATCGGGGCTGCGGCGAACGCGAGGGCTGCGATGGAGCTGACGGCGAGGGTGCGCTTGGGGAGTTGCATGGTGTACCTCCTGGGTATCGGTTGGCGTCTGCTTCAGACGCGATTTCTTGATGTCAGGAAGCTTCACGCCGGCAATCAAGAGCCAGGTAAGCGGTAATTCAGACGTCGTTTACCGGCTGCGCAACCCCAGGCGCGGGCGCCGTGGCCAACCTGTGCCCGCTGGCCTAACATCGCGCCGATGCGAAACCGGCTCCCGTTCATAGCGCTGTGGGCGGTCATGATCACGGCGGTCATGGCGGCGCTCGCGCCCGCTGGCGCAAGCGCCTTTGAGAAGGCGGTAAACGACG
>JAKAED010000031.1 GCA_021820105.1 Actinomycetes bacterium
CGGACGTCGCGGCGACCCGCCCCATCAGTTCGGTGAAGAACCCGGGCGCGAAGGTTGAGGTATCGGGCAGCCCACCGGAGAACGAGATCACGTCGTCACGCGCTGTCAGTGCCATCAGGTCGCGCATCGCCGATGACTTCATCACGCGCGTGCGCTGCGCGAAGAGCGCCCCGTAACGCTCGATCTCATGCGCCGCTGTGCGGGGTCTGCGTGGCGGTTCGTTCACACCCTGGGACGCTGGTTGGGCGCCGGCTCGTCTATCGTCACGCTCGACCACGGTACAGCACGGTGCATCTCGTCTTCGACATATTTCAGGGCATCGGAATCGCCGCGGCGATCGGCATCAGGCCGTTTCTGCCGAGCGTCGCCGCGGGCGCGCTGGCGGCCGCTGGGATCGAGCTCGACTTCTCGCACACGTCCTACAGCTTTCTGCAATCGCTGCCGTTCCTGCTGGTGATGGTGATCGGCACCGTGCTACTTGTGACAATGAGCCGCGGCGCCTGGGCCACCCAGTTGGAGCGTGGACCGGTCGCGATCAGCCTGGCGGTGCTGTCACTCGGTCTGGGCGGTCTCTTCTTCGCCGCCTCCCTTGTGCGTGGCCACCATGCCGGCTGGCCGGGTTGGATCGGTGGAGTGATCTGTGCAGGGATCGGGCTCGCCGCCGCTCGCCCGTTCCTCGTTCGCCTGCGCGCTCGGCTTGACGAGGCGGCCGCCGCGATTGGACTCCCGGTGATCTCAGACGGCTCGGCGCTGCTGATGGCCGTGCTCTCCGTGGTGGCGCCACCGCTTGGTTTGGTTGCGCTGCTGCTGTTGCTCTGGCTGCTGTTTGCCGGCCGGGGACGCGGTCCCCAGAAGTACGCGGGACTGCGGATCCTGCGCTGATGGCGCGCGCCCGGGGCGTGGAGCTTTAGATCGTGATGAAGAAGCTCGTCCTGGTTGTGATCGACGCGATGAAGCCGGAGATGCTCGACCGCGCGATTGCGGCCGGTCGCGCCCCCGCGCTTGCCCGGATCGCGCAGGAGGGGGTCTACGTCAATGATGTGGTGGCCGCGTTCCCGTCGGTCACCCCGGTGTGCGCGGCGACCATCACCACCGGTGTCGGACCGGATCAGCACCTGATCCCGAGCATGAACTGGTACCACCGCTTTGAGGAGCGCTACATCGAGTACGGCTCGAGCTTCTCGGCCACTCGCCAGTTCGGGGTCGTGCGCTCGCTCACGGACACGGTCTACCGGATGAACGCTGAGCATCTATCCAATGACACGCCGACGATCTTTGAATCGCTTGATGATCAGGGCCTGCGCACGGCCGGCACCACCTACCTGATCTACCGCGGTCGCCACCAGCACGATGTGGCGCAGGAGTCGGCATTGGCCCGGGTGGTCACCTCGACGCTTTTCCGGCGCACCATCTTCGGACCGCAGGAGCTGTTCTACGCGGACCTCTACGCGAGTCGCCGGACGGGCTGCCGAGGACAGTTGGGGCTACCTGGGGTGCGTGATCAGCACACCGGGTGTGTCGGCTCCTATCTGGTGGAGCATGACCTCTTTGACTTCATGCTCTTCTCCCTACCGGACAACGATGCCTGGTCGCACAAGAACGGACCGCAGGCGCAGGTGACCTCGATCGCCGCCGCCGACCGGCAACTGGAGCGGCTGATGCACGCGGGCGGCGGACCTGACCGGTTCCTGGAGGATCACGCCGTCGTTGTTACCTCTGACCACTCACAGGCCCTGGTTGAGGAGCGGATCCGCCTGGATCTGGCGCTCGCCGACTTCCACGTCGCGACACCATCAGCCAGCGCGTCGCTCGGTGCGGAGCTGGCACTCAGCCCCTCACAGCGGTCGGCGATGATCTACGTGCTTGACCCGGAACGCCGCGACGAGCTGGTCGGACGGGTCGTGGCTGCCGTGGCAGAGCTTGAGGGTGTCGACCTGACGATGTGGCTGCGAGGTGAGGGTCGTGGAACCGAGGCGGTGGTAAGGGCGCCCGGTGGTGCCGAGCTGCGCTTCGCTCCCGGTGGTGAGCTGTCCGACCTGCGCGGGGAGCGGTGGAGCCTGGAAGGGGACCTGACCGTGCTGGCCGCGCGCGTGGAGGATGGGCGCCTGCTGTGCCCAGACTACCCGGACGCGCTGACCCGCATCTGGTCGGCGCTTGGTTGTGAGAACGCGGGCGACGTGCTGCTATCCGCTGCGCCCGGTTATGAGTTCGTGGATTGGGGTGGGGCGGCCCACGTCGGCGGCGGCAGCCACGGATCCCTGCACCGGAGCGATTCGTTGGGAGCGCTACTCTGGTGCGGTACCGGTCCTGGTTCGCGCGACGCGCGCGAGCAGTGGTCGCTACGGGACGTGACCCCGATGATTCGAGCTCACTTCTCCCAGCCGTGAGGGGCGCATGCACTGAACGGCTCGCGCCGAGTCCCTCCTTTGCCGATAGGATTTCTGAAAAGTGCAACCTGAAGATATGACGTCGATGCTCGAGCTTCCGCCCTCCGCTCGGGCGGCCAGCCGCACGCGCAGCGCCTACCGGCGTCTCGCATATGAGCTCCGCCACCCGGAGAACCACAAGCAGCTGGTCCGCTTCCTCTGCGTCGGCGCCTCCGGGTACGTCGTCAACGTCCTCGCCTTCTTCATTCTCATTCACAGCTTCGGGTCGCCCGACAAGCTCTGGTTCTGGGCGGCAGCCTTCATCGGCGCGACCAACAACTTCTTCTGGAATCGGCATTGGACCTTCGACGCGAAGCATCACCACCCAGGCTGGCAAGCGGTGAGGTTCTACCTCGTCTCGGCCGCCGTGACGCTGTTTGCCACGGGCATCTACGCGCTGCTCGTGCATCAGGTCGGACTCAGCATGAAGACAGCGGCCGATGGAATCGCCTGGATCGTCGCCACCCCCGTCTCATTCGTGGTCCAGAAGCTCTGGAGCTTCCGGGCCTGATCCAGCTGCCGGCACGCCGGCCGGTGGGGCCGGCGGTGCTGCGCCCGGCACTCTGCGCCTGCCTCTGCCTGCTCGCCGTGCTGATGGCGACGCTTGGGTTGCCGGCCGCCGCCGCGGCGGCCGGCAACCCGCCCGGCCAGGCCGCACCGAAGTCAGCGCCGCCCGGAACGGCCGTGCTGGTGCAGTCGATGACGCAGCCGCCCAGCGGCTTCCGGCTGACCGGAAACCAGGTGCTGGCCACGGCCAAGCGCAATGTGACCTACATCAGGGAGCTGAAGCGGCACCCACACCTGGTTCCGTACGTCTACACCCGCGGACTCGGCGTCTGGCAGGTGAGCCTGTTCACGCCGCCGGCGCCGGCGGGGCCCAAGAACCAGATCGAGATGTTGCAGCTCTACGTCTCGGACGTGACCGATCAGGTGACCCAGGTCTGGACCGGCTTTCAGGTTGCGTGGACGATGGCGCGTGGCTATCCGGGGGCCTTTGGCCGCAAGATCAACGCCTGGTACATCTGGGTGCCGCTCTGCCTGCTGTTCGTGCTGCCGTTCGTCCCGTGGCGTCGGCGACCGACGCTCTGGCACCTGGACCTGCTCATGCTGCTGGGCTTCTCCATCTCGCTGGACTTCTTCAACAACGCCGACCTTGGCATGTCGGCACCGAGCGTCTACCCGTTCCTGCTTTACCTGCTGGTACGCATGCTGCTGTTGGCCGCCGGCCGGGGGCGCCCCCGCACGCCGTTGCGGAGTGTCATCCCGACGCCCTGGCTGGCGATCATGTTGATCTTCCTGGTTGGCTTCAGAGTCGGACTGAACGTCACCAACTCCAACGTCATTGATGTCGGCTACGCAGGCGTGATCGGCGCCGACAAGATCGTGCACGGTGTGCAGCTCTACGGGCATTGGCCCAGTGACAACCCGGCCGGTGATACCTACGGGCCGGTCAACTACTTTGCCTACATCCCGTTTCGGCTGATCTTCGGGTGGAGCGGCAGCTGGGACAGCCTGCCGGCCGCGCACGCGGCCGCCATCGCCTTTGATCTGCTGACGATGCTCGGGTTGATGGTGCTGGGCTGGACGGTCCGCGGGCCCACTGGCGGAGTGACGCTCGCCTACCTGTGGGCGGCATTCCCATTCACCTCGTTTGTGCTGATGTCGAACTCCAATGACGCACTGGTGGCGCTGCTGGTGGTGGCGTCCCTGGTGGCGCTCCGTTTCGCCTTCCTGAGAGGGGTTCTGGGGGGCTTTGCGGGCCTGACCAAGTTCGCCCCGCTTGGGCTTGCGCCACTGCTGTGGCGCGGCACTGGCCCCTGGCCGCCGGGCTGGCGTGCGAGCGTCCGCTTCGGGCTCGGGTACGGCCTCGCCGTGGGTCTGCCGATGCTGGTGGTGGTGCTCTCCGGCGATTGGCACTGGTTCTGGCAGGACACGATCGTCTACCAGTCGGGACGGCCTGCTCCGTTCTCGATCTGGGGGCTCTGGGGCGGCTACCACCAGAGCCTGCAGCTGCCGGAGCACGTCGTGCTGGGCATGGCTGTGGCCCTGGGTCTGGCCGCCCCATTCTGGCCGCGACGCGAGCGTACCGTTGTTGAGGTGGCGGCACTGGGAGCGGCGATCATCATCGCGCTCCAGCTCGGCATCACCTACTGGTTCTACCTCTACATCGTCTGGTTCTTCCCGTTGGTCGTGATCGCTCTGGTGCTGGCGCACCCGGACCCGCGAGAACCGCCGGAGGACGTCCGCATCGCGGCCGAGGTGAGGGCCGGGATCACGCCGCTGCCAAACCCCTGATCCGCCGGCTCACTCCACCGTCACGCTTTTTGCCAGGTTGCGCGGCTGGTCGATGTCCCGTCCAAGCGCAATGGCCGCGTGGTAGGCCAGCAGCTGCAGCGGGAGTCCGAGCAGGATGGGATCAAGCTCAGGCTCACTCTTGGGCACCTGGATCACGCGGTCGGCCAGGCTGCCGAGCGGCAGGTGCGCGACCGCCAGCACCGGCCCGCTGCGGGAGTTGATCTGCTCAAGTGACGCGAGGTTCTTCTCCAGCAGCTCATCATCGGGGACGATCGCCACCGTTGGAAGCTGCGGGGAGACCAGTGCCAGCGGTCCGTGCTTCAGCTCCGCTGCGGGATAGGCCTCGGCGTGGATGTAGGAGATCTCCTTGAGCTTCTGGGCACCCTCGAGCGCCACCGGATAGCCGCGCACGCGGCCGATGTAGAAGGCGCTGGGGGTGGCGCTGATCCAGTTCGCCGCCTGCACGATCTCATCCTGGTGCTGGAGCAGCTCCGCCGCCTTGGCCGGCAGCTCCGCCAATCCTCTGATCAGGCGCTCGCCATCAGCGGGTCCCAGGTCGCGCAATCGCCCAAGGTGCACGGCCAGCAGCGCGAACGCCACGGCCATGCAGGTGAACGCCTTGGTCGAGGCCACCGAGATCTCCGGTCCGGCGTGCAGGTAGATGCCGCCATCCACTGCACGCGAGATGCTGGATCCGGGCACGTTGACGATGCCGAGGACGCGTCCACCCTTGCGTCTGATCTCCTCGACGGCGGCCAGCGTGTCGGCCGTTTCCCCGGACTGGCTGACCGCGACGTAGAGCGTGTCGGGTTCAATCACGGGATTGCGGTAGCGGAACTCGGCAGCGGGCTCAGCCGAGGCGGGTAGTCGCGCCAGCGACTCCAGCATGCCGGCGCCCATCAGGCCGGCGTAGAAGGCTGAGCCGCAGGCGATCACATGGACGCGCCGGAAGGCTCGCAGCTCACGCGCCGTGAGGTTGAGCCCGCCCAGGCGCGAGGTGGCAAAGCGCGTGTCCAGCCTGCCTCGGAGCGTCGCGTCGATTGCGTCCGGCTGCTCAAGGATCTCCTTGAGCATGAAGTGCTCATGGCCACCGCGCTCATAGTCGGCGTCTTCCGCGCTCAGGCTGGTGGCGGTCTTGACCGTTGGACGCGCGTCGAGCGTAGTGGTGGAGAAGGAGTCGGCTGTCACTGAGGCCACCTCACCGTCCTCCAGGTGCACAACCTGTTGGGCGTGACGTACCAGCGCCGCCATGTCAGAGGCGCACAGCATCTGCCGCTCTCCCACGCCGATCAGCACCGGGCTGCCGTTGCGGGCCAGCACGATCCGGTCAGGCTGGTTTGCGTCCAGCACCGCCAGCCCATAGGCGCCGTGGACCTTGCTCAGCGCGCGCCGCACCGCCTCCTCAAGGTCGCCGCAGTCCTCCAGGGCGATCAGCTGTGCGAGCACCTCCGTGTCGGTTTCGCTGGAGAAGCTGATGCCGTCAGCCTCGAGTCTGCGTCGCAGCACGGCTGCATCTTCGATCATGCCGTTGTGGACAACAGCGATCCGGCCGCTCATGTCGAGGTGCGGATGGGCGTTGGCATCACTGGGAACCCCGTGTGTCGCCCAGCGGGTGTGGGCGATCCCAACCTGGCCGTTCAGCCGCTTGGGCAGCGCCGCCGCCAACTCCCGTACCTTGCCGGCCTGCTTGTGCACGCGCAACGAGCCGTTGCGGACGACCGCGATGCCGGCCGAGTCGTAGCCGCGATATTCGAGCCGGGCCAGTCCCTCCAGCAGTACCGGAACGGCATTTTGACGTCCCACGTAACCGACTATTCCGCACACGAGCAGGTTCCTTCCTATCCGTAGATGACGCGTCTGATCTGGCGCTCTGACATCTGGGGCACCACAAAGCGGCGCCCGCTGAGCTCATGTCCGATGCGGGCGAAGCTCTCAGCGTTGGCGACGCCGGCGTGCTGCAGCTCGCGGTGTCGCCGGCGGACGAACTCCTCCACGGTCTCCGAGAAGAAGGAAAGCACTTCTTCCACCAGACGCCCGGCCTGCCCCCGCGAGATGCCGGATTGCTCCAGGTGATCCAACAGTGGGCCCAGCTCTTCAGATGCCACGCCGGTATTTTCGGCAAAGGCGGCGTAAATGGCAACAGATTTGCCCGAAAGCGGGCAAATCTGTTGCCATTTACCCTTCAAGTGAGCAAGGCTACCCGGGAATCAAGCCCGTTCCTGCACCCCGACGATTGAGACCGCCCGCAGCGGTTCACTCCCACACTCAATCAATGCGCCCTGCAGCCACGGATCCTCATCTGAGGATTCGAACCGCACCGGCATACGGGTCAGCATCGAGTCGATCGCCTGCTGGCGTTTGACGCCCAACACGCCGCCACGCGCGCCGGTCATGCCCACGTCGGTGATGTACGCGGTGCCGCCGGGCAGCACGCGAGCGTCGGCCGTTGGCACGTGCGTGTGCGTACCCACCACAGCCGTCACGCGCCCATCCAGATACCAACCGAGCCCGACCTTCTCGCTGGTCGCTTCGGCGTGCATGTCCACGAGGATGTGATCAGCCTGGTTGCGCATCGCGTAGAGCGCGGCATCGGCCTCAGAAAAGGCGGGCAACGAGGCGTTCATGTAGAGGTTCCCCGATAGTGAGATCACGCCCAGGCGGACATCGCCTGCAGCGTTGGTGACAACGCACGAGCCGTGTCCCGGCTGCCCGCGCAGGAAGTTGGCCGGGCGCAGGATCCGCTGCTCCTGGTCAAGATACGGGTAGACCTCGCTCTGCCGGTAGGCGTGATTGCCGAGCGTGATCACATCCACGCCGGCCGCGAACATCTCCCGCGCGATCTTCGAGGTGATCCCGTGACCGCCGGCGGCGTTCTCACCGTTGACCACGACAAAGTCGACTGGCACCCGTTCGCGCAGGCGGGGCAGCACCGCCAGCAGCGTCCGACGGCCGGTGCTGCCCACCACATCGCCGATGAACAGAATCCTGATTCCTTCGCGCATATGCACATACTCTTTCAGCTAGATGAGTGAGACGGAGGTCAAGGCGGACATCTCCAGCGCGGCCGCCGACTCAGAATCGGCCGCAGAGACGGTTGCGCGGCCTGATCCAGGCTCGGCTGCGAAGCGCGTCGAGCCGATGCTGGTGCCGCGCTGGGTCCAGCTCGTGCTGCTACCGCTCGCGCTGCTGGGGCTGTGGGCGCTGGCGCGTGCGATCGGCACGCTGCTGGTCGTGGTGGTGGCGGCCGGAGTGATCGCGGTGATCCTCAACCCACTGGCCAAGCAGCTGCAGAGGATCATGCCGCGCGGTCTGGCGATCGCGCTCTCATACGTCGCCGTGCTGCTCATCTTCGCCGGCATCGGAGCACTGTTATCGGCCCCGGTGACCCAGCAGCTGAGCCACTTTTCCAGCAACTTCCCGCACTTCGTCAGACGGGTGAACCAGGACCTGATCAACCTGCAGACGTTCCTCAACCGCCACGGCATCACCGTCCACATCGCGCAGCAGGGTCACACTGCGCTGCAGACGCTGCAGAAGCAGGTGCTCAAGAGCTCCGGATCGATCCTCTCGTTCTCACGGAACGTGCTGGGCCAGCTGGTGACGATCTCAATCGACCTGATCCTGATCTTCGTCCTGTCGGTCTACATGCTGGTCTACGCCGGTGACATCGGCGCGGCCGTGCGCCGCTGGATGCCCCCGGGAGATGGCACTGCGGAGGACGACTACCCGCTGCTGATCCAGCGCGCCGTCTCCGGCTACGTCCGCGGACAGCTGCTCTTCAGCCTGTTGATGGGCGCAAGTGCCGCGGTTCTGATGGAGGTGCTGGGGTTGGCGGGCATCTTCCGGGATGGCTCGCATTACGCCGTCTTCTTCGGGATGTTCTACGGACTGATGGAGCTGATTCCGTACATCGGGCCGATCATCGGGCCGATCCCGCCGCTGGTCGTGGCGCTGGCCACGCAGCCGATCGCCGCCGTGTGGCTGTTGATCGCGTTTGCGCTGCTGCAGCAGCTGGAGGGCCACATCGTCGCGCCGCAGGTGTTCCGTTTCTCCCTGCGGATCAACCCGATCCTTGTGATCCTGGTGCTGCTGATCGGTTATCAGCTCTACGGCATCCCGGGAGCGCTGCTGGCCCTGCCGGTGGCGACGATGATCCGCGCGACCTTCATCTACCTGCGCCGGCATCTGAGATTGGAGCCGTGGACCAGCGGCCAGCCCGGCCTCTGAGCAGGGTCGGCCGCGGCGACGATCTGCAGACCCTCCAGGTTCACTAGCATTCAGGGGGCACCGCAACGGGAGAGGGTGGGATGACGGCTGATCGCGAGTGGACCGCTGGCGTGCTTGTCTGGTTCGAGGACAACCCGCGGGGTCGTGAGGCGCTGGCCAGTGCGCACGCCGTGGCGCGCGAGCGTCACGAACACCTGACCGTGGTTGCCGTTGCCACGCAGGAGCAGGTGATCGGCTGTGGGCGGTGTCTGCAGGGCACGGTGCTCTGGAACCTGGAGATGAAGAAGATCGCCCAGGAGGAGTTGCTCGCTGCCCGAGAGCTCCTGGGCGATGCTGCCGACGTTTCTTACAGAGTCGCCGTCGGGGACCCCGTGGAGGTGATCACCGAGGCCGCCCGCCGCGCGGCCGCACGTACGGTCGTGCTCCCACGGCAGCGCTCAGCGCCGCTGTGTCCACCCAACCGTCGCAATCTGGGCGAGCGGGTCGGGCAGGTGGGGCCGTGGCAGGTGCTGGTCGGTCCGGCGCGCGGGGCCGACCCAGCGTCGCTCAGCGCCGGCCCGTCACCCGCATGAAGCGCCACACGCTCCACACGCTGATCAGCAACAGGACGATCGGCGGGATCAAACCGGTGACGCCCGCTATCGCCAGGATCAGCGTGACGACTCCGACCACCCCGGTGCCCGCGCCCAGCAGCACCAGCCGGTAGGCCTCCTGTTCACGCTGCCGCCGCGGCCTGTAGTCGCCGCGCTTCTCGATCCCGGCCATTACACCTGACAGCGTAGCGCCGCCCGCCAGGTACCCCATGTGTCGCTGCGCGTATCCTCGAGTCAGCATGGCTTTTCCCCAGACCCGCATGCGCAGGCTGCGGGCCACGCACCAGTTGCGCGGACTCGTACGCGAGACGCAGCTCTCTGCGTCCGATTTTGTCTACCCGCTGTTCGTGGCCGAGGGTCTCACCGGGCGAGCCCCGATCTGGACGATGCCGGGCATCGACCGGCTCTCCGTCGAGGAGGCCATCATTGAGGCCGGTGCCGCTGCAGGGCTCGGTATTCCGGCCGTGATCCTCTTCGGGATCCCGACGCACAAGGATGCCGAGGGCTCGGGGGCCTACGCCGAGGACGGCATCGTGCAGGTTGCCACCCGCGCGATCAAGCAGGCTCATCCGGATCTGATCGTGGTCACCGACCTGTGCCTGTGCGAGTACACCGACCACGGACACTGCGGGGTGCTGCGGGAGCGTGTCGGACACGCCGGGACCGAGCACACCGTCGACAACGATGCAACGCTGGAGTTGCTGGCTCGCACCGCCGTGTCGCAGGCGCTGGCGGGGGCGGACATCGTCGCCCCGAGCGACATGATGGACGGCCGCGTCGGCGTGATTCGCGCGGCGCTTGACGAGGCCGAGCTGAGTGAGGTGCCGATCATGGCCTACTCCTCCAAGTTCGCGTCCGCCTTCTACGGTCCGTTCCGTGCTGCCGCCGATTCGGCACCGGCATTTGGCGATCGGCGCAGCTATCAGATGGATCCCGCCAACGGGACCGAGGCGGTGCGGGAGTCGCTCCTGGATGCGCAGGAGGGCGCTGACATGCTCATGGTCAAGCCGGCGCTCCCGTACCTGGACATCATCCGGCGCGTCCGTGAGGCGACCGAACTTCCACTTGTGGCCTACAACACCGGTGGCGAGTACTCGATGCTGAAGGCGGCCGCGGCGGCCGGCTACATGGATGAGCAGCAGTCGGTGCTCGAGGCGCTCACCGGCATCAAGCGCGCCGGCGCCGACATCATCATCACCTACCACGCAAAGGATGCGGCTCAGTGGCTGACATAACTGAAACTAACTTCGGGCCCAAACTGCGCTCGCGCAAGGAGGGTGCAGCGATCCCGCTGGATGACCTGGACAAGCGCCTGCTCAACCTGATGCAGGGCAGTTTCCCGATAGCCAAGCGGCCCTACCAGCATGTGGCAGCCGAGGCCGGGGTTGGTGAGGACGAGGTGATCGCCCGTGTGGAACGCCTGCTTGAGGCGAGGATCATCCGCCAGATCACCCCGATCTATGACACACGCGCGCTCGGTTACAGCTCGATGCTGGTCGCCGCCAAGGTTGATCCGGAGAACCCGTGGCGTGCCGCCAACGTGATCAACGAACACCCCGGCGTCTCGCACAACTACCTGCGCAATCATGAGTTCAACATCTGGTTCACGATCGCCACCGAACCCGATTCGCAGCTAGGGCTCGAGGCGACGTTGACGCGCCTGGGGGAGCTCGCAGGGGCCGAGTCGATCCGCCAGTTGCCGACGCTCAAGCTGTTCAAGATCCGCATGGATCTGGAGATGGAGAAGGGCACGGAGACGCTCGCGACCAAGACCTCGGAAGCGGTTGAGCCGGCCGAGACCGAGCCGCAGCCATACGATGAGTTCGACCGGCGCGTGATCCGCGCGACCCAGGGTGACATGCCGGTGATCCACGAGCCGTTTGCTCCCGCCGCCGCCGCCCTTGGCATCTCCCAGGAACAGTTGCTGGCTCACCTGCAACAGATGGTGGACCGCCGCCTGCTGCGCCGGGTGGCCGCGATCCTCTTTCACCGCCGTGCCGGCTTCAGCGCCAACGGGATGGGCGTCTGGAAGGTGCCAGAGGAGCGCGTCCTGGAGCTGGGCATGCAGATGGCCCAGTTCCGCGGCATCTCCCACTGCTACCAGCGCCCCACCTACGCTGACTGGCCGTACTCCGTGTTCACGATGGCGCATGGTCGCTCCAAGGAGGAGTGCGATGCGATCCTCGACTCGATCGCGGAGCAGACCGGCATCAGCGAGCGCGCGACGCTCTACTCCTCGACCGAGTTCAAGAAGATCCGACTCCTCTACTTCACCGATGACCATCGCAACTGGGAACGCACGCACGCCGGCGTCTAGCGCCCTGTACCGGCGCGCGGAGCGAGTGCTCCCCGGTGGGGTCAACTCGCCGGTCAGGGCGATGCGGTCCATCGGCCGCGATCCGATCTTCATCGCATCCGGAAGCGGCGCCCGCATCCAGGACGTGGACGGCAACAGCTATATCGACTGGGTCTGCTCCTGGGGGCCACTGATCCTCGGGCACTGCAACCCGCAGGTGCTGGACGCGATCATGCAGGCTGCCGCTCACGGCAGCAGCTTCGGTGCGCCCACCGAAGGTGAGGTGGCGCTGGCGGAGGAGATCGCCCAGCGGATGCCGTCGGTGGAGATGGTGCGGATGACCTCATCCGGCACGGAGGCCAGCATGAGCGCGATCCGTCTGGCGCGCGCCGTCACCGGGCGGGAGAAGCTGCTCAAGTTCGCCGGCGCCTACCACGGACATGTGGATGGGCTGCTGGTGCAGGCTGGATCCGGGGTCGCGACGCAGGGAATCCCGGGCAGCCCGGGGGTGACTGCCGCGGCGACCGCCACCACCATCACGATCCCCTGGAACGATCCGGTGGCGCTCGAGGAGGCGCTGGCGGCGCACGAGTTCGCGGCGATCCTGTTCGAGACGGTGCCCGCGAACATGGGCGTGGTTCCCGCCAAGGCCGGCTTGCTGGCCGGCCTTGCGGCTGGAGCTCGCCGGAACGGCGCGCTGCTCGTGGCCGACGAGGTGATCACCGGCTTCCGGGTCGCCCGCGGCGGTGGCCAAGAGCTGCTTGAGCTGGAACCCGACCTGACGATCATGGGCAAGATCGTGGGCGGCGGGGTTCCCGCTGCGGCCTACGGCGGTCGCGCTGAGCTGATGCGGCGGATCGCGCCGGCTGGTGACGTCTACCAGGCCGGGACCCTGTCAGGCAATCCGTTGGCCGTCGCTGCGGGTCTGGCCACGCTGGCGCAGCTTGATGAGGCGGCCTACTTGAGGCTCGGGGAGCTGACGCAACGGCTGGCCGTAGGCCTGCGCGAAGCAGCGGCGAGCGCAGGCCGCCACCTGCTCGTGCAGAGCGTCACCGGACTGGTCACGCCGTTCTTCACTGAAGCTGAGACGATCGATGACTACGGGGGCGCCGCCGCCTGTGATCAGGAGGCGTATGGGGCATTCTGTCGCGGCCTGCTGGAGCGGGGCGTGTACCCGCCGGCGTCGCAGTTCGAGGCCTGGTTCCCCTCGCTGGCGCACACCGAGCGTGACGTGGAGTTGACGGTTGAGGCCGTGGCCGAGGTGCTCAAGGAGCTTCCACGGTGAGTGCGCCGAACCCCTATCGCGACGTCATCAGCGAGATCGCGCGCGGCGCGCGGCTGCACTATGAGAATGAAGGCTCGGCCGATCCCGACCTGGACCTGCTGCTCGGCGACAAGAGCTACGCCAACGGCCTGGCAAGGCTCGCGAGGCTCGGTGACATCGAGGAGACCGCCCGCCTCGCGGATCTGATCTCGCGTGTCGCACAGCTGCACGCAAACGGAGAAAGCGCTGCTGCGAAGCAACTTCTGATCGCCGCCGAGATCAGGCTCGGGGGCGAAGATGTGGGGCCGCAGCGCTCGTAACTGCGTTTGAATGTAGGCTTACAGGCCGCGTCGTCAGAGACCGTGTGAGTTACCGGAAGTAGATGCCAGCAGATCGCCACAAGCAAACCTCTAAGTACACGGCCGACCGCGGTATGCCGGGTGCCTTCGAGGGGGAGACCGTAACCCGCCGCCGCTTCATGGAGGCCGTAACCCACGGAGCGGGCGGAATCGCCGCGGCCGCGTTCGGGCTACCCGCACTTGGTTTCGCGATCGGCCCGATCTTCAAACGGCAGCCCTTCCAGTGGCAGATCATCGGCACCACCCACGACTTCTCCGAGACCGCGTACGTCACCAAGACAATCACGATCGTGGAGGGCATCGGCGAGGCCGGCAAGTCGATCGCCTACGTGCGCAAGCGGAACCCCGCGATTGACAACCAGGGTCCTCAGGACCAGTGGGACCAGTACATCGCGCTGTCGTCGCGATGCATGCATCTGGGCTGCCCGGTTCGGTACGTTGAGGCCGCGGAGCGTTTCATCTGCCCCTGCCACGGCGGCGTCTACAACTTCCGCGGGGAGGTGGCCGGTGGTCCCCCGGTGCGTCCGCTCGACCGCTTCTACACCTACTCGCCACCGGCCGGTCACCCGGGCCACGGTTACGTCTATCTCGGGCCGCGGTACTCCGTGAACTCGGAGCTGCAGCGGTTCTCTCCGCGCGATCCCGGTGAGCCGCTTGACGGCATCGGCCAGTACCTCTACCCGGCGCGGGCCTCCACCGCCATCAGGCCGTCGATCGCCAACCTGCCGCTCCCCCCGACCATCCCAGGAACTGGTTCCTGATGCCAATGCCAAAGCTCCTCAAGCGTCCCACCCCGGCCGCTCCCAACGAGCCCGCGCCGCTGAGTCCGGTTGAGGCCGCCACCGAGGCTGGCCTGACCGTCGTCGACTGGATCGACGAGCGCACCCAGGTGTCGCAGGGGCTGCGCTGGATGATGTTCCGCAAGGTACCCAAGGGCATCAACTGGGCGTACACGCTCGGTTCGGCGACGATGTTCGCCTTCCTCAACCAGGCTGTGACCGGCGTGTTCCTGGCGATGTACTACCGCCCGAGCGTCACCGGTGGGGCGTACGAGTCGATCCGGAACATCAACGACAACGTCTTCCTCGGCCAGTTCGTGCACGGCATGCACAAGTGGGGCGCGTCAGTGATGATCATCCTGATCTTCCTGCACATGGGACGCGTGTTCTTCTTCGGTGCGTACAAGTACCCGCGCGAGCTGACCTGGATCATCGGCGTGGTGCTGCTGATCCTGACGCTTGCCATGGGCTTCACCGGCTATCTGCTGCCGTTCGATCAGCGCTCGTACTGGGCGACGATCGTGGGCGTCAACATCAACAACACGGCTCCGTTCCTGGGCCCGTACATCGGTGACTTCCTGCGCGGCGGACCTGAGTTCGGTGCCACCACCCTGTCGCGTTTCTATGCGATCCACATGATGCTGATCCCGGGTCTTATGGCGGCGCTGATCGGCTTCCACCTGTACCTGGTGATGAAGCTTGGAATCTCAGCCCCACCGTGGCTCAGGGCCAAGGAGCCCGAGGCTGTGCGTGAGGTCGTAGAGGTCTGAGGGCCAGGTTGCGATGAATCAGGCTGAGAAGGAGCAATATCTCCGCGAGTACGCGCTGCTGAAGAACGAGGGCAAGCCGTTCTTCCCGTACGCCGTAGCAAAGGACTCGATCATGGCGGTGTTCGTCATGATCGTGATCATGCTGCTGTCGCTGCTCTTCGGCGCAGAGCTCGGCCCCAAGGTCAATCCCACGACCACCACCTACGTCCCGCGGCCGGATTGGTATTTCTTCTTCCTGTTCGAGGTTCTGCGCGTGATGCGCAACGTGCCGAAGTTCACGCCCATGGCGACGATCGGCATTCCGACGCTGTGCATGATCGGCCTCTTCCTGCTGCCGCTCTACGACCGCAGCCCTGAGCGACTGATCACGCGTCGGCCGCTGGCGCTCGCATCGGGATTGGCGACCATTGCCTGCATCGCCTTCCTGACGTTCTCAGGCGCCAACACAGGCTCGCCCAACCAGGTCAATCTGCCTGTTCCAGCCGGCCTCAACAAGGCCCAGCGGGCTGTGTTCATGGCAGGCGAGGTGATCGTCGGCGAATCCGGCTGCGAGGGTTGCCACGAGCTCGGGTCCAACGGCAACAACGGGCCTGGACCCCCGCTCACGCACATCGGCTCCAGGCGGGCGGCGGCTGCCATCGCGCAGACGCTGAAGAACCCGACAGCGCCGATGCCGTCCTTTGCCAACCTGGCAAAGACGTCCCCCAAGAAATTCGCGGAACTGGTCCAGTTCCTCTCTGATCTGAAGTAGTGGCGGCGGGTGCCAACACCCGCCGCCTTTCCTTTCCTCGTCCGTCCCGCCAGATTGTCGGGGGCGCGCCACCGGATATCTACGGCTCACCCGCTGCTTAGATTCGCGCCCGGCCGGTACTCTCTGGCCAATGGCTGATCCTTCACAGTCCGGTCCTGAGTCCGGCACCCTGCCCGAGCCTCAGGTGCGAGCGATGTTCGACCGCATCGCGGGAATCTATGACCGCCTCAATTCGGTGATGACCGCCGGCATGCACCATCGCTGGCGCCAGCGGGCGGTGGAGTTGGCCGCGGTCGGCTCGGGTAGCCGAGTGCTTGATGTAGCCACCGGCACCGGGGACCTGGCCTTTGCGCTCGCGCAGGCGATCGGTCCGGAGGGTGTGGTCGTGGGAGCTGATTTCTCCGAGCAGATGCTGCAGATCGCGCGACGCAAGGCGGATTGGGGGGCCGCCGGCTCCGGCAGTGCGAGGGTTCGCTTTGAGCAGGCCAACGCGCTGCTGCTGCCACACGCCACCAATGAATTTGATGCCGCCACCGTCGGTTTCGGCGTCCGCAACTTCTCCGACCTGGACCAGGGCCTGCGTGAGCTGGTTCGCGTCGTGCGCCCGGGCGGGCGCGTTGTGATCCTGGAGATGACCACGCCGCAGCGTCCGCCGCTCTCGACCTTCTTCAAGCTCTGGTTTGATCGCGTGGTGCCGGTGCTCGGTCGCGTCGCCGGTGACTCCGATGCCTACACGTACCTGCCCAATTCGGTGCGTCGGTTTCCCGGGCCGCAGGAGCTAGCGAGCCGCATGGCCGCCGTCGGTCTCGGCGAGGTTCGCTACGTGCTCACGGCCGGCGGGATCATCGCGCTCCACGTGGGCACCGTGATGACGTGAGCACACCGGGCGCTGAGACAGTGGAGGCCGTCGTTGAGGCGGGCGGTGCCGGAACGGGCCGGGTGATGACCCGCGTTGAGGAGCGCATGGTCGAGCTCGTCTCCGGTCACGGTGCATCGCTCGCGCGCCACGGAGCAGAGACGATCACCGCGGGTGGCAAGCGACTGCGACCGCTGCTGGTCTGCATCGCGGCTGGTGTTCCAGTTGCGGAGAGTGAGTCACTGGTCCGGGCGGCGGTCGCCGTCGAACTCGTGCACGCCGCCACGCTCGTCCACGATGACGTGATCGACGGCGCGAACCTGCGCCGCGGCCGCCCAACGGTCGTCGCGTCGGGAGGCCGGCTGATGGCGTTGGCCACCGGTGACCTGCTGTTCTCGCGCGCCTTTGCCGAACTGGCCGCCGGCGGCGAGATCGAGCCGATCCGGATCCTTTCGGCTGCTGCGTCGGCGCTCGCCTCGGGTGAGCTGATGCAGCGCGACGATGCCTGGAACGCCGATGTTGCCCAGGAGCGATACCTGGAGCGCTGCCGTCTGAAGACAGGCGTGCTGTTCCGGGCGGCGTGTGAGCTTGGCGCGCTGGCGGGCGGCGCCCCCATCTCGGCACTCGGCCGCTTCGGTGAGTCGATCGGCGTCGCGTTCCAGTTGTTGGATGACGTGCTTGATGTGACCGGGCCACCTGAGCGCACCGGTAAGCCGCGTGGAGCGGACCTCTTGGACGGGACGGTCACACTGCCCTTGATCGAGGCACGCAAGCGCGATCCGCAGCTTGCTCGGCTGGACCTACGGGCGGTTGAGAGCGCCGAGGAGGCGGCGGCTGTGTGCGATCTGATCGAGGCGAGCGGTGCGCTGGAGTTTGCTCGTTACCACGCACTATCGGTGGTCGCGGATGCCAAGGCGGAGCTGCCGACCGATCTGCCGGAGGCGCAACGAGCCGCCCTGGAACTCGTTGCGGACGGCGTGGTCGAGCGCTACTCCTGATAGGCCGCCTGCAGGGCACTGCCCTGCAGGAACGGTTCCAGGTCCTGCGCGGAGAGGGGTCGTGAGAACCAGAAGCCCTGTCCGGAGTCGCACTCCTCCTGCTGCAGCGCGCGCAGCTGGAATTCATCCTCGATCCCCTCGGCCAGGGTCTCTATGTCCAGTGTCTTGCCCAGCTGCACAAGCGTGTGGATGAGTGCATCCGATTCGCGTGAGGTCGCGATCTCCTTGATGAAGGAACGGTCGATCTTGAGCGAGTCCGCCGGGAACTGGCGCAGGTACGCCAGCGAGCTGTAACCGGTGCCGAAGTCATCGATCGCGATCCTGACGCCGAGCTCCTTGAGGCCCCTCAAGCACTGCGCCGTCAGCTCCGGATCCCGCATCAGTGCCGTCTCGGTGATCTCGAGCGTCAGCCGGTCCGGCGCCAGGCCGGACTGGCTGAGCGCTGCGTGCACTTCACCGACGATCAGGTCGTCGTCCAGTTGCCGTGCGGAGACGTTCACCGCCACGCCCAACACATGACCGCTGTCAAGCCACTCTTTGGCTTGGCGGCACGCCTCGTGCAGCACCCACCGTCCCAGCGGCACGATGAGCCCTGTCTCCTCCGCGATGGGGATGAACTCCTGCGGAGACACGGAGCCGCGCTGCGGATGCTCCCAGCGCACCAGTGCCTCCACTCCGATCACCGCCTGCGAGCGCAGATCAAAGGTCGGCTGGTAGACCAGATGGAACTGGCCCTGCTCCAACGCCTCGCCCAGATCCAGTTCGAGCGCCAGCTTCCGGCGCACCGCCGTCTGCATCGCGGCCTCGAACCTGACCCAGCGGTTACGGCCGGCGGCCTTCGCCTCGTAGAGGGCGACATCGGCCTCCGCCAGCAGCTCGTCGGCGTGGTCGCGCAGACCCTCTGCGATGCCGATGCTTGCCGTGATCGTGTAGGGGCGGCCGATGCGGGCGCTCAGATCGTAGGGCTGCCCCAGCACCTCCAGGATCCGTTCGGCCACCAGTTCCGGCCCCGCATCGAGCGTGGCACCCTCGAGCAGCACGCAGAACTCGTCTCCGCCCAGCCGAGCGGCTGTGTCTCCCTCCCGCACCACGCTGCGAAGCCGCTGCGCCACGATCCTCAGCAGCTCGTCACCGGCGGCATGACCAAAGGTGTCGTTGATGTGTTTGAAGCCGTCAAGGTCCACATACAGAGCGGCCACGGGCGTGCCTGAGCGTCTTGCCCGGGCGAGCATCTGCTCGGCGCGGTCCAGGGCCAGCACCCGGTTGGGCAGTTCCGTCAGCGCGTCGTGGAGGGCGCGGTGGCGCAGCTCGCCGGTCTTCTGCTCAACCAGCCCGAGCGCTGTGGCGCGCGCGCGAGCCATTGTGTGGAGCGCGAGGAACACCAGCAGCGTCATCAGGATCCCGATGAGCAGGGCGATCAAGCCCGTGATGTCGGCGCTCGGGCCGCTGAGCATCGATGATCCCGTGATCCTGATCATCCAGGGGCCACGGATGTCCAGCCTGTCGGTGCGAGTGAGCCGCCCGCGCGCGGTGCCCGCCGCACCGAACAGCACTGGGGCCTGACCCGGATCCGTGTGGTACAGAGCGACCCGCAACCGCCGGTTGCGGCCCAGGGCCGTCGCGATCATGGCGCGCACGTTGAAGGAGCTCGTGACCCACCCGATCGTTGCCGCCTGGCGTTCCGCGATCGTTCGAAGAGGGGCGTCACGTCTATACACCGCCGCTTCCACAAAGGCGGTCTGCGGGCCCAACCCAGTTGCCCGGAAGGCCAGCAGCGAACCGGTGTCCATGCTGCCGGCCTCGACCTGTGACTGGGTCATCGTGCCGACGATCATCTGGCCGATACCGGAATACGGGTCGCACCAGTCCTGCTGGAGCAGCCGGCTCATTGAGGTCAGGTCCACGGTTGGTGCGGCGCCCGCGGCCAGCAGGCAGTAGGGGCCGTGTCCACTCGGGATGAACTGCACGAGCCTGCCCCCGATCAGTCGCAGGAACGCGGGATCGGAGTCGCGGCGCGAGAGGAACCAGCCGAGCTGTGAGGGGCTGACGGACTCGATCAGCTCAAAGTCGCTGTTGCGCGCTGTGGCCTGAGTCGAGCGCAGCTCGTGTACCCAGCTGACAAAGCGTGTCGCGCTCATCTGCGGCTCCATGCGAAAGCCCGCACCGAGTGCCTGGACCACGCCGATGTTTCCTCGCAGGACTGTCGTCAGTGTTGCTGAGACGTTCGCCGCCGCGGTGTCAAAGGCCTGGTGCGCACTGGTCTGCGCGCTTGAGCGCCAGAGCGCGGCACCGGTGAAGGACCCGATCAGACCCAGTGCCAGCGTCAGCCATGCGGCCAGCATCCAGTGCCGCGTCGCGCTGGCGGCGCCACCGGTTGCACTGCTGCTCTCAACTCTGTCAACCGCCGGATTCGGCGGACCGATGCCCAATCCCAGCGGGCTCGGCTGGTCCATCTCCATGCAAACTCCCTCGGAACTCCGTGTACGAGGTGCCGACCTTGAGCTCGGCTTGGGTTGCGTGTGTTTACTACTTGGGCTCGGCGTACCCGTCGGTCGCCCTTCGCTAGAAATCCTCCGGCAGGATCAGCCCGGAATCCAGAGCGGCGACAAAGCGGTCCACGTCTGCTGCCATGTTCGCCTTGGTGAGTCGCTGCAGGTCAGAGATCATCTCGGTCAACCCCTGGTCAAGGTGATCCTCGAGCCGCTCCACCTGGCGGCGGGCAAAGCTCCCGGACTCACAGTGGCCGCAGTTGGGGCACTCGAGCATCAGGTTCCAGCGACCGTCGGCCGTCTCCGACCAGCTCAGCGGCTGCACCAGATCTGATCCACAGCGTGGGCAGACCTGCAGCTCGCGCCGATCCTCGTCCGCTCTGTTGTTGAAGCGGATCACCTCAATGGCGCGACCGCTGGGGAGGACGATGCGGCGAATGGCGCGGTTTTCGTGACGGTCGTGATTCATTTCCACACTCCTGCGACTGCTCACCTATCGGCCCGAGTGGGCTCGTGCTTGAGCGTCGAGGTGCCATCTGAGGACCGTCCGGTTGACGACCGCAAAGGGACGCGTAGAAGGCCTTGTCTGATTGCAGGAAACTACTGTGCGGTGCGCTGTGCGCTCCTCGGTCGAGCAGCTGGTTGGCGGGTGACGCTGGCGCGATCGACCCCGCGGACGCTACCCTTCAGAGACCAGCAATCGCAAGGGAAAACAGGCATGTTCGCAAGCCCCTGGAAGGATGCACTAATCGTCTTGTTCGTTGTTCTCCTGTTCTTCGGGCCCAAGCGCCTGCCAGCGCTGAGCCGCTCGATCGGGGAGAGCATCAAGGAGTTCAAGGGAGGGATCGCCCACAGCTCGGACGCTGATCAGTCCGAGTTGACGCCGGGTGCCAACGCCACAGCGACCTCCGCCGGTACCGGTGCCGCGGAGTCAGGCGCCACGGGCGCCGCCTCCGAGCGCACCAGCGCTTAGGTTCATCAGCCCGCGGAGCCAGAATCCATGAAGTTGCGGCCTATCGGCCATGAGGATCGGCTGAGCATCATCGACCACCTCGATGAGCTGCGCTCGCGGGTGATCATCAGCCTGGCTGCGCTGCTCCTGGCGTTTGTGGTCTGCTTCTGGCAGAACCACGCGCTGCTCAACGCGCTCAACCGTCCGCTGCCCGCTGCGGCCAAGTCTGGGTTGGGTAACCAACCACATCTGGATGCGGCCCTGGGACGTACTCTCCAGCGAGCCTCGGTGGATATGGGCGCGCTGGCGGCTGGCCTTGCCAGCAGCAAGGGCGTAGATCCCAGCGCGGTTGCGGCCGCTCGAGCGGTGCAGAGCGACCTTCACAAGGTCAGCGTCGAGTACCCGAAAGCTGCAGCGCAGCATGAGAAGCCGATTGTCACCGGTGTCGGCGAGAGTTTCTCCACGACGATGCTGGTCGCCGCCTACTTCGCATTGCTGTTCACGCTTCCGGTCGTGCTCTACCAGCTCTATGCGTTCGTGATCCCGGCGCTGTCCAAGGAGGAGCGCGGCGTGGCGACGCCCACGATGCTGGCTGCGCCGCTGCTATTCCTGGCCGGGGCGGTGTTCACGTACTTTGCGGTCCTGCCTCCCGCTGTGCACTTCCTCCAGGGCTACAACAGCTCGGAGTTTCAGGTGTTGATCTCCGCCGGCTCGTTCTACAGATTCGAGATCATGCTGATGATGGGTATCGGCTTGGCCTTTGAGGTGCCGCTGCTGGCGCTCGCGCTCCAACGTGTCGGAGCGATCAGCTCCAAATCGCTAACCCTCAACTGGCGCTACGCTACGGTATTGATAGCGGTGATTGTCGCCGCGCTTCCGGGGGTGGACCCAGTCACGATGATGATGGAGACGCTGCCTCTGGCAGCACTCTATGTTGCAAGTATCGTGCTTTTGAAATGGGTCGAACATCGGGATCGTCGTCGCGCTCGCGCGGCCGCAGCGGATGCCACCGCAGCGGTGGAGATCGTCGGGGATTCGTCCGGCGCGAACTGAACCAGAAGCCACCCTTCATCCTTAAGACCCATGCTCTTTGATCTCCGCAGCCGTAGGCGTCGCACCGCCGTCAAGGTCATTTACGTGTTCCTGGCGATCGTCATGGTCGCCGGCCTGGTGCTGGTCGGGGTCGGTACCGGCTCGAGCGGCGGCCTGCTGAACGCCTTCACCAACAACGGCTCCAACGGAGGCGGCAGCCAGCTTGCCGACCAGCAGCTGCAGAAGGCGATCAAGGCCACCAAGAAGGACCCGAATTCCGCGGCCAAATGGGCGTCGCTGATGCAGGCGCGGTGGAGCGCCGCTGATAGCGGCAGCAACTACGACAGCACCACGGGCACGTACAGCGCAAACGGCAAATCCCAGCTCCGGAAGGCTGCCACGGCCTGGCAGCAGTACCTGAAGCTGACCGGTGGCAGTCCGACCAACATTGGCTATGCCCAGCTTGCCGCCGGCATCTACCAGGGCCTTGGTCAGTGGTCCGGTGAAGCCGAGGCTTGGAACTACGCGGCGCAGATTGAGGCGAACTCCCAGCAGGCATTGACGCCCTACCTGTGCCTCGCCCTCTCCTCCTACGCAGCCAGCCAGACCACCAAGGGCGACCTGGCGGCCGCCAAGGCGATCAAACTCGCGCCCAAGCTCCAGCGGCTCACCTACAAGTCGTCGTTGAACAGCGCGAAGTCATCTGCCACCACGGCCCAGCAGCTGCTCAACCAGGATTGCTGAGCCACGCCGCCGCGCGCACGCTGCGCGCGGTTCGGCGCTGCGGGCTCGCCGGCACGCCTTGTTCGTCGTCTCACCGCTAACATCGATCCTTCCGTTGCGGGCCGTTAGCTCAATTGGCAGAGCAGGGGACTCTTAATCCCAAGGTTGCAGGTTCGATTCCTGCACGGCCCACTTTCGTAAGCCCTGCAAATGCGGGGCTTTCTTCGTTTTCTTGGCCAGTAGTTCTTGATGATTCATGCCGCTTGGGTACCACGTTTGGGTACCAAATGAAGAGGGCTTGTGCGTTGCTGGCCGTCTACAGGTTCCATTCGCGCGAAAGTCGTCTGCTTGGCATCGCGACGGCTCCCGCCGAGCGCGAGGACGCGGGGAGCCGGCGGGGCGCAGTCCACAGCTGTCTTCGATGCGTCCAGCCGTTCGAGTCGTCGAGCGCAAGGTGTGATCGACGGATACATAGCCGTTGGCTGGTGACCTGAACGCAGCGCTCTATTTCTGTGGTCGCGCCCGTAATCTGGTGATTCAGATGTCAGCCGCGAGTGCTGATCCCACCAGCCGGCTCCCGGACGGCACCCCGTTTTACGGCCGGGTCGGTGAGCTGCGCTATGACCCGGTGGAGGACCGGGTGCAGTGCCATCTGTGTGGTGGGTGGTTCCGGCAGGTCGGTGGCAGCCATCTGTTGCGCGCGCACGGGGTCACGATCAGGGAGTACCGGCTGATGTTCCGGATTCCGGCACGGGTCCCTACGTGTGGGGTGGGGGTCAGCAACCTGCGGCGTGAGCAGACACTCACGCGGCTTGCGGTGGGTGGTGAGCTTGCGGGGATGGTCGGGCGGTTCGCCCGGGATCCCGTCTCCGCGAGGGTGGGCGCGCGTACCGCCGCCGCCGTGCAGGTCCGTCACACGGCCAGGAAACCGTTTCTGAGCTTGAGGCCAGGGCTTGGGGAGGAGTGGCACCCGGCCCGCAACCCCGGGATTGACCCGAACACGCTCGGGGTCACCTCACGGGTGGTGGTGTGGTGGTGTTGTTCGGTGTGTGGTCATGAGTGGCAGGCGAGCGTGTCAAGCCGCGCGTCCTCCGGCACCGGCTGCCCGCGGTGTTTTAGGGAGAGCGCGCCTGCACGCACAGCTGATGCATGAGCGGCGCTCCCGCGAGCGGGCGCCAACACGGTCCCTTGAAGCCACCAACCCCCGGTTGGCGGCAGAGCTTCACCCTGCCCTGAACCCTGGGGTGGACGCTGGGGTGTTGCTCGCGGGGTCCGGTAAGCGGGTGTTGTGGGGACCGGGCATGGCTCCGATATCAAGGCGTTCTAGTTGCGTGTCGGCGCTCAAGCGACGGCGTGGGTCACGTGAGGCTCATCTTTTCGAAGCTATCAGACTAATGCGTCAGCGGCACTAATACATACCAAATGATCATTTCCCTTTTGTAATGATCAACTCTAGGATCTCGTGCCGAGAGGAATGGCTGCGACGGTACGCATCGGAACTGGAGCCGGCTTTGCCGACAACCGCATTGAGCCCGCATTCGGCACATGGGGAGACCTACCTGAATGATCGCGAGGAGCTCTGGTGGTCCAAGGGCGGGGTCCTAGTCGGTGACTCGCCAGCGCGGCTCGGGTTCCTCAGGGACTTCATCGAGGCCGCCCCGCGTCAGCTGCTGGAGCCGCTCGCAGGGGATTGGGATCTGCCGTGGGGCGGGGACGGGGACGACTACCGGATCGCCTACTTCGGCTTCAACCGCCCACGGTTCCGCAATATCCACGCTCCCGCGGGACGCAGGTACACCGTGGACGTGATCGACACCTGGGATATGACGATCACACGCCTTGACGGCGAGTTCGCGGGCACCTTCAGCGTCGAGCTGCCCGCGCGCCAGTACATGGCACTGCGGCTCATGGCTGTTGGCAGCGGCCTGAGCTGAACACTCACGCAACAGCAAACGAGGGAACTGAGAACGCGATGCAAGAATTGACAGGGCCGCTGCACGGCCGCGCTGACGCCAAGCTCGAGCTCATCGTCGAGCGGTTCTCGGGATTCCTCGAGGTGGATCCCGACCTCTCGTTCCAGATGGCCGCGTATGTCGGCGGCAGGCCAGTGCTCGATGTCTGGGGCGGGCCGCACCTGGGTGAGCACTCGCTGATGGTCCCGTTTTCCGTGTCCAAGAACACGATTGGGCTCAGCGTTGCCCTCCTGGTCGATCGAGGTCAGATCGACCTCGACACGCCCGTCGCCGAATACTGGCCGGAGTTCAGCGCCGCCGGCAAGTCGGCCGTCACCGTCAGGCAGTTGCTGTCCCACCAGGCGGGCCTGCCCACCGCGAGCCCGCGGCTGACCTGGAAGGAGCTGCTTGATCCGCACGCGGGCGCCGCGAAGCTCGCCGCCACCCGTCCCTTCTGGCACCCCGGCTCGGCCTTTGGCTATCACGGCCTGACGATCGGCAACCTCGCCTCCGAGCTCGTCTACCGCATCACCGGTGCCACACTGCAGGAGTTCTATGAGCGCGAGATTCGCAGCCATATCGGTGCGGATTTCTACCTGGGGCTCCCGCCGGAGCTCGAGTCCCGGCGGGTGGACGTGCTTGAGATGATCCCGCCGCTGGCGGAGCGGCCGAGTTGGACCCCGACCCCATACGCGAGCTGGGTGTTCGGGCCGCATGAGGGTGCGCCGCAGGATGAGGCCAACGACCCGCGTACGTGGCGCTCCGGGCATCCGGCGCATGCGTCGACCGCCAGTGCGCGTGGCATCGCGCAGGTTCTTGCCGCCACGGTCACAGGACTCGGCGACCGTCCGGCGATGCTCTCCCAGGAGACGGTCACGATCATCTCGCAGCAGCAGGTTCGTGGTTATGACGAGGTGCTTGGTCAGAACGACCGCGCCCACTCGATCGTGTTCCAGAAACCCAGCAAGGTTTTCAGCTGGGGCGGGCCCCGTAGCTTCGGCCATGACGGCGCCCGTGGCGCCGTGGCCTGTGCCGATCCCGACACGGCGGTGGCCTTTGCTTACACGATCGCCCGTGGACCGTTCCCCGGAGGGGCTGACCCGCGCGCGATCATCGCCGCTCGGGAGATCGGCGAGATCTCGTGGTAAGCCCGCAGTTGGCAGGCGAACGCAAGAAACCAGCAGCAGGTGCTCGCCCGCGGCGGTCCGCGCGCGGCCTCACTCATTTCGCTGAAGCGCAATAACAGAACGGAGCGTCATGACCGATACCTACGTTGACTTGGACGAGCGGGCGATCCTTGCTGCCCTCACCTTGGAGGAGAAGGCATCGCTGCTTGACGGCTCCGACTTCTGGCATCTGCAGGGGATCGAGCGCCTGGGTGTGCCGTCGGTGATGGTCACCGACGGTCCTCACGGTCTGCGCAAGCAGGCCGATGAGGCCGATCACGTGGGCCTGGGCAACTCTGTGCCGGCAACCTGCTTCCCGCCGGCGGCCGGACTGGCGTCCTCATGGGATCCGGCGCTCGCTCAACGTATCGGGCAGGCGCTGGGTGACGAGTGTCGTGCCAACGACGTGGCGGTCCTGCTTGGGCCCGGCGTGAACATGAAGCGCTCGCCGCTCTGCGGGCGCAACTTTGAGTACTTCTCAGAGGATCCGCTGCTTGCCGGCGTGATGGCGGCGGCCGTGGTCAACGGTGTGCAGAGCCGACAGGTCGGGACCTCGCTCAAGCACTTTGCGGCCAACAACCAGGAGGATGACCGGCTGCGGGTCTCGGCTGAGGTTGACGAGCGCACGCTGCGTGAGATCTATCTTGCGGCGTTTGAGCGCGTTGTCAAGGAGGCGCAGCCGTGGACGGTGATGTGCTCCTACAACCGGATCAATGGCACCTACGCGTCCGAGGATCGCTGGCTGCTGACGGAGGTGTTGCGCGGCGAGTGGGGCTTCCAGGGCCTGGTGGTGTCGGATTGGGGCGCGGTCAACCGACGCGACGTCGGTGTTGCCGCCGGTCTTGATCTGGAGATGCCCTCATCCGGTGGGGCCGGCACGAAACTGATCCTCGAGGCCGTTGCAGCCGGAACGCTCAGCGAGACCGACGTGGATCGGGCGGCCGGCCGCGTCCTGTCACTGATCGCGCAGTCCACCAAGCGCCAGCCTCTGGAAGCCTTTGATACCGCCGCGCACCATGCGCTCGCACGGGAGGCGGCGGCAGCAAGCGTCGTGCTGCTGCGCAACGACGATGGCATCCTGCCGCTCGACACAGAGCAGGGCGGAACGGTGGCCGTGATCGGAGAGTTCGCCCGCACTCCCCGTTATCAGGGGGCAGGTTCCTCCCAGGTGAACCCCACGAGGGTTGAGAGCGCGCTTGACTGTCTGCGCGCGGAGCTGGATGGCAAGCGACAGGTCAGCTTCGCGGCAGGGTTCGAGCTCGACGGCGACCAGTCCGATCCAGCCCTGGTCGCGGAGGCGATTCGCGTCGCCGCCGCGGCTGATGTGGCGTTGGTCTTTCTTGGGCTGCCGGCTTCCTACGAGTCCGAGGGTTGGGACCGCGAGCACATGAACCTGCCGGCAGCTCAGCTCGACCTGCTCGCGAAGGTTGCAGCCGCGAATCCCAACGTGGTGGTCGTTCTCGCCAACGGCTCAGCCGTGCTTGTCTCCGGCTGGGAGCATCAGGCGCGCGCGCTCGTTGAGGGCTGGCTGGGAGGACAGGCGGGAGGCGCAGGGCTGGTCGACGTGCTGCTCGGCAAGGTCTCGCCAGCCGGTAGGCTCGCCGAGACGATCCCCGTTGCATACGAGCACAATCCGGCGCTTGGCAACTTTCCCGGCGACAATCAGAAGGTCTACTACGGTGAGGGCCTGCTGATCGGCTATCGCTGGTATGACGCACGTCAGCTCCCCGTCTCCTACCCGTTCGGGCATGGGCTCTCATACACGTCGTTTGACTATGCCGACCTTACGGTTGACGTGGTGGAGGATGGGCCCGAGCCACGGGTGGCAGTATCGTTGACGGTCACCAACACGGGTGCGCGCGCCGGCGCTGAGGTGGTACAGGTGTACGTGAGCGACCCGGTGGCGAGCGTGCACCGACCGACGCAGGAGCTTCGAGCCTTCGCCAAGGTGATGCTCGAGCCGGGTGAGACCCGCCGCGTGGAGCTGGAGCTCGACGATCGCGCGTTTGCCTATTGGCATCCGGGCGTGAGTGGGTGGGTTGTCGAGGGGGGTGAGTTCCAGGTGCTTGTGGGTGCCTCCAGCCGTCACATCCGTCTGACGGCATCCGTCATCCTGGCGGGCTCAGACGCACGTGTGCCATTGCACATCGACTCCACCTTCGGGGAGTTCCAGGCAGTTCCCGAGGCGGCCGACTGGCTGACCGCTCAGCTCGAGGGAAGCCCGTTTGGTGAGCGTCTGGTCGGTACCGAGCTCGGGCGGATGTTGCTGACCGTTCCCGTCCGAAGGCTGGCACGTTTCCCAGGGATCTCGTTCACGGAGGCCGATCTCGAGACGTTTCTCCTGGAGCGCTGAGCGTCGTGAGACGCCACTCTGCCGGGTCATTGTCGACAACGACTTTGTCGGATACCCGGACGACCTCTTCGCTCTGGCGTATCAGTTGCTGCGCACCTCAGCGGAGGTCCGAATTGTAACCGGCTCGCACCTACGGGTGGGCGACCCGCTTCCATCCGGAACTGAAGCTTCGAGCCTCGGTGAGCGCGATCGTCGTCGACACGCTCGGCGCCTTTCTTGGTGCAACGACAACGAGCAGGGGGTTACCCGCGCGACGGGCTAGACGCCGATGGCGGTGCTGATCCTCGTTGTGGGCCTGCGCTCGCGGCGGTCACATCGCGAGCAGACGGCGACAGCGACACGAACCCGCTTGGAGTACGTTAGGAAGGAGCGCGGAGGAGTCTGGGCATCCAGTAGCGCTGAGCGTCGCGTCATCGTTGCTGTTGCTTGATTGGATGCGGGCCTGGACTGGGCCGGTCACACCGATCCGCTGGGAGCCGACGTCGCGTTGCGGCGACAGTCCCAGGGGAGGGGAGATGGACGAGTTGCTAGTCGCTCAGACTCAGGCTGGCGCGTGCGCCAAGGTTCAGGTGTGCGAGGCCGAGAGTGTCCAACTCAGACGCACGCGAACGCAGGTCGCAGAGACATCACCGGCTGCGCCGCGAGAACGACGATCGGGCGAGCCGGAGGCGGCTCACCTCACCCGACGCGGATCTGCTCATCCACCGGGGCCCCAAGGCGGTCGGGAGAATGGCTTCCGGCCTGGCGCGATCGTCGAGTTCACGGGCGGAAAGCGCCGAACTCGTTGCCACGTGCCGAAGACGCCAGAATAGGCGGCACTTGGCGCTCGCGGAAGTAGTCCGTCAGCAGTTTGGTGAAACTTTCCGCGGCGGGCGAGCGACGCGGTTCAGTAGGGGCCGTGATTGCGATCGTGCGAGAGATCACAGGCTGCAGTAGAGGACGCACGCTAAGCGCTCCTCCATTCACGATCAGCGACAGGACCGACCGCGGGACCGCGGTGACCCCCAGACCCTGTGACACCAGTGCCGCGGCCGAGGGTATTGAGTCTGCCCTGATGACTCTGGTTGGCAGCGCGTCGCTGATGGCGAAGCCCTTGTCGGTCAGGCCGCGCACGCTGGTGCCCTCTCCCAGCAGCACAAATGCGGTGTCGGTCAGGTCTCGCCATGTCACGTGCTCCCTGACGGCAAACTCGTGCCTGCTCGAAACCAGGATGATCATCTCATCCTCAAACAGACGATGCACCTGAAGACCGGTCGCGTCACCGGGGTCGTCGGTCACGGCAAGATCGGCGTTTCCGCTCCGAATCGCGTCCAAGAGGTGGCTTGAGTTCCCGGTTGTTATAGAGAGCTCCAACTGCGGTCGCATGCGGGCATACTCGGCGATGGCTGGTGCGAGTGCGCCGGCCGCAAGCGAGGGGAGCGCCGCGATTGTCAAGGTACCGCGCTGTCCCACACGGTAGGCGTCGAACCGGCCCATGCCGGCGTCGAACTCTGTGACGATTCGCTTGGCGACTTGGAGGAATTCCTGGCCATCATTGGTTAGGAGCACCTGCCGCGTGGTGCGCTGGAAGAGCCGCGTGCCGAGCGTCATCTCGGCTTGTTTGATCGACCGGCTGACGGCAGGCTGGGTCAGATTGGCAAGCCGAGCAGCCTCCTTGAAAGACGAGGTCTCAGCCACATCGATCACAAGCCGCAACTGCGCGAGCGTGAGGCTCATCTTTTCGAAGCTATCAGACTAATGCGTCAGAGGCACTAATACATACCAAATGATCATTTCCCTTTTGTAATGATCAACTCTAGGATCGCGTGCCGAGAGGAATG
>JAKAED010000184.1 GCA_021820105.1 Actinomycetes bacterium
CGACGTGGCCGTGGGCCGAAACCGACAACTTCGGGGCACCGCGGCGTTCTTTCCAGATTCGTCCCGCTGAGCGACCCAAAACTGACAACTTCGCGGACGATCCGCAAAGTTGTCGGATCTGTCCCACCGCGGACGAGTCCGAGGCGGACACCAGCCCATGGCCGGCCAGCCCATGGCGGTCAACCCATGGGCGGTCAACCCATGGGCGGTCAACCCATGGGCGGTCAACCCATGGGCGGCCAACCCATAGTCGACGCAGTCCGCTTGCCTGCGAGCCAGCAGCCCGCGCCGCGCCGCGCGCACGGATCGGTCAGCCGGTCGTCTCGGCGTTCGCGACGATGGCGTCGTGAACGTACTGCGCGAGACCCGGCTCCCGCGCCTCGTAATGCGCACGGAACCGGTGGTCGTTGACGTACATCTCGGCGAGGCTGCGGTGCATCACGCGGGAGCACGGGTAGAACCAGCGGTCGATGTGCAGCCGAAGCGCCTCAGCAGCCGCCTGCGCGGCCTGCCCGTCGGCCGGTTCTCCGGTCCGCATCAGGTCGACGAGCCGTGTCTCATTGATCCGCGCCTGGGCGTGGATCTCGCGCCACTCAGCTTTGCCGTAGCGGGCGGTCCGACGCTGCGACTCCTTGTAGGCGTCGGTGTGGCCCCAGCGCTCGTGCGTCTCCCGCTGATGGGCGTCGTGCAAGCCCTTGAACATTGCTGCCTCCTTGATCACAGTGCCGGTGTCGTGGGCATTCAGGGCGTCGTCGAGCATCGCTGCGACGGCGGCCAGCCGGGCGCGCTCCGCGGTGACGAGCTCACGCTGCGCGCGAAGCGCGCCGGTCCGGTCGTGGCTCGGATCGCTGAGCAGCTCCCTGATCTCCGCCAGTTCGAACCCGAGCGCCCGCCAACCCAGGATCTCCTGCAGCCGCTCCAGGTCCGACCGCGAATACAACCGGTAGCCCGCCTCAGACCGCTCACTCGGGCTCAAGAGTCCAATCTCGTCGTAGTGGTGGAGCGCTCTTACGGTTACGCCCGACAACTCGCTGACCTCACCCACAGTTTTCATGGCGGCCACGCTAGGGCATCACGCAGCGTGAGAGTCAAGGACCGTGGTCGCCGCCTGCGAATCAGGCTTGCGATGCGGCCGCTCGCCTGAGGGCGACGGCTACGCCAGCCAGTACGCCGCTGCCGGCCTCGATCAGCCACACGACTGAGCGCGACTCGATCTGCATGCCGGCAACAGCGCGCACCACTGGCTCAAAGGCGAACAGCGCAGCGATGAGCAGGGCCGGCGCGACCGACTGCTCGCGTCTCCAGCGCCAGCCCAGCCAGCCAAACAGTGGACCCGTGAGACAGGCGGGCAGGATCACATGGAGCTGCGATCGAAGCTCCGCCGGCCAATTGATGGCACTGAGCGTCACGCCCTCGACTGGGCTCAGCATCATCACCATGTAGCCCGCTACTGCCGCGAACGTGACCGCTGTCCCGATGACCACGGCGTGACCACGACGCACTGGCCACGCGCCGGTGACAAACGCGATGGCAAGCCATGGCGCCGACATCTGGCTGACGGCCACCGTCCACTCGCCAAGCTGAATGCGACTGCCGAGATATTGGTCCGCCGCGCCGTAGATGGCAGCGACCAGAACGATCAGGATGGCCTGCACCGGCCTCGCAACACGCATCACATGGATCATGTCAGGACCGACCCCACGGGGCGAGCAACTGGCGTGAGTCACACGACCAGCAATCCTGGCCGCGCCCTCGTGCGTTCGCGGCTGGGGTTCCGGTGTCGCGCACGAGGCTGGGCTTGTCTGCCCTTCCGATCGACCAACCGGGCGCAGATCAGGCGCTACCGAGCGTCACTCCGGCCGCGACTATCAGGGCTCCCCCAAAGGCGACCTGCAGGAAGCTCATCCGCAGGGCAACGTCCAGGAAGCGCTTCCGGATCAGGGAGATGATCGTGAGCTCGCAGGCAACGACAGCGCCGGCCACGATCAGGGCGGTGTGAACGTCCCCGATGATGAATGGCAGCGAGTGGAAGACGCCGCCGATGGTTGTCATTACCCCGGTAACCGCACCCCGGGCGATCGCGGTTCCCCGTCCCGTTTCCTCGCCCGTGTCTGAGAGCCCCTCGGAGAAGGCCATGCTGATGCCGGCCCCCACCGCCGTGGCCAAACCGACGAAGAGTGCCGCGTGGGACCCGGAGAGCAGGGCCGCCGCAAAGATCGGCGCGAGCGTCGAGAGCGTGCCGTCGATCAAACCCACCAGTCCGGGCTGCACGTACCGCAGCACCAGGGCACGTTCGTCAATTCCGCGTAGATGCGCGATCAGTTCAGCCATGGGACGGCACAATAGCAACTGAGTTGCAATAACGGAAGGGCTGCTATAGTTAGGGCAGCCTAATGACTCTGAGCCACACAGACCAAGAGCGCTCCTCTGATCAGGAATTGATCGAGCTGTTGCGGGCGCGCGGCCAGCGGGTGACCTCGCAACGGCTTGTGATCCTGCGAGAGCTGCGCCGACGCGGGCGGCATGCGAGCGCGGATCAGGTGCTGGCGGCGGTGTCTTCGGACCTGCCTGGCATTTCGGCGCCGACGATATACGCGACGCTCGAACTACTCGTCGAACTCGGACTGGCTCGCAAGATCGATGTAGGTACTGGGGTGTCCCTGTTTGACGGCCGAACGGAGCCGCACCAGCACACCGTGTGCCGCCGCTGCGGGCTGGTGGAGGATCTTGACGAGCCGTTTGAGGTGGTGTCGCTGATCGGTGCTGCCGAGCAGCACGGTTTCCGTGTGGACCGAGCTGAGGTCGTTCTCTCCGGACTGTGCCGGAGCTGCGCCGCCTGAGCTCGACGCCGACCCTGTCGGTTCAGGGATGGCGCAGCTGCACGGTGATGAGCGCCTCGCTGTAGGCCGGAACCCTGATCACCGTCCGTCCGGCGATCGATTTCACGGTTTCAACACGGCGTCTGCCGGCCCAGGTGCCGTAACGGGTAAGGCGCTGGTTGGCGAAGGTCACGTGACCACTCGATGTGACTCTGGGTGCGCGCAGTCTCTCCACCGTCGCCGGGCCTCGATAGGGCACCTTCAGCCTCACGCTTGCGGAGCGCCCACCCTTGTTGATCAGCAGGACATGGAGGACGCCGCCCCTCACCTCGACACCCCACGCCTTGAGCCGGAGCCCGCTCGCCGCAGTCAGCCTGAGGCGAACAAGTTTCGCCTGCGGGCCGAGCATCTTCGAGAAGACGACCATCCCGTACAGCAGGGGATAGGAGGTGAGGCCCCTGCTGGTGAGCGAGAAGGCCTTGTTTATGAGTGGCGGGCGTACGTGCACAAACGCCGCCTCGACGCCTGAGCGGAGCAGTTCAAACAGCGCGTCTGGGGCCCACAGGGCGGTCGCGAATGTGTTGCTCACGCCGCGGACACCGCCGCAGGTCACAGAGTCGATCTCCGTGAACCACAGCGGCAGCTTCGCCCGGTCGGTGATGTGTTCGAGCTTGAGCGCGAGCTGACCCATACCGGCGGTCGCGTTCTGGCTGAGCACGCGCGGGATCGTCGGCCACGTAGGGGCCGTCTGCCGCGCACAGGCCGAGTACGGGTACCGATGCACTGTGATTCCGGCCAGCTTCGGATGCGGGACCTGCAGCAGCTTGCGCACCCAGTCCGAGTTCTTCTGCGGCTCCGCGAGTGCCGGCCCCAGCAGTGGGATGCCCGGAGCAACCCGACTGATGGCCCGCGCGTAGACAGCGAATGAGTGCGCATAGCCGGCGGACGTGATCCGGTTGGGCAGCGGCGGCGCGCCAGGTCCCGCGGTCATATGCAGCCAGGCGCCCTGGTTGTAGATATCGGGCTCGTTGCCGATCTCAAAGGCGCTGATGCTCCCCTTGGGCAAGACGCGCAGGGCGGTCTGGGCCCAGTGTGCCGCCACCT
The DNA here is from genome assembly GCA_021820105.1 of Actinomycetes bacterium. GTDB lineage: Bacteria > Actinomycetota > Thermoleophilia > Solirubrobacterales > Solirubrobacteraceae > Palsa-465. The sequence goes on from JAKAED010000184.1 coordinate 3,924, forward strand.
TGGGCGTGGAGGTCAGGATGTTGATATCGAGGATCACGCTGGCGCCGGTGCCGGTCACGATCCCGCGGACCCGCTGCAGCCATGACGGCGTCAGCTCGAACACCCACTCCGGCAGCTCCTTGGTCGGGGACCACTGCACGCGGTCAGCCGAATCGCCGCCGATCCTCAGTCTGAGCAGACCGTATGGGGAGAGCATCGAGACCACCCGATGCAGGATCCGAACCTCCCGGCCCCAGGTGGGGATCGTCCAGTACTCGGCCGAGATGCCAAGGAAGGAGCGAGGCACCTTGATCGGTGCGCCGGCACTGCGGGTCACCTCAGCGTTGTAGACCGCAGCACGCTGATGAGCGCTGGATGCCCCGACCCGGGCGGTTGCGGCGGCGGCCGGCGCTGAGCTGCGGCTGCTCAGGAGCAGCGCCGCAGCGGCAACCGAGACCACAAGCAGAAGTGTGAGCGACCCGCGCCTTTGGAGGTCTGTCCTTCTGTTGAACGGATTGCTTCTGTTGAACGGATTGGTTGATGGCATGGGCTTCCTAACCGACGGCCCTTCCCCTGGCGCGTCGCCCGGAAGTATCGGTCTATGTTGGATCACGCTGGAGGGAACGAGCTGCGGGAATCTACGGGTTGTGCTGCGATTGACCGCGCGCCCGATCGCCCATGAACTCAAGCAGCGCGCGTGCAACCGGTGGCATCTCAGCCTGTGCTGCGTGAATCAGCACGAAACTGCGTCTGAAGCGCAGGCCCTTGACATGCCGGACGGTCAGGTGCTCGTCCTGCGGCCCGACCGTCAGGCGCGAAAGCAGCGCCGGAACCCCCTCCGAGACCACCGCCGCCTTGGCTGCGGCGTTACTTCCGATCTCTGCCACCGGTGGCGTCAGTTCGAGCCCCACCTCGGCGAGCATCTGGTCGACCAACCGCCTGCTGTCGGCTCCCGGCTCACGTGTGATCAGTTCCGTGGCGGCGAACTGCTCTCTGGGTATCTCATCCAGCAGCGCCCACGGATGTTGCTCGGGGACGACGACCACCACCTCGTCCTCACAGAAGGGCGACCAGGAGAGGTCGGCGTGCGCTTCGCCAGTTGCCAGCGCTGCCAGGCCAAGGTCGGCCCAGCCGTCCGCGACCAGCCGCCAGACGGATGCCGACACCACGATCGTCAGCTCCACTGAGAGGTGGTGCACGTGACGTGCCTCAAATTCGACCAGCAGGCTGGGCAGCATCGACTCCGCCATGGTCGGACTCACTGCCAGGCGGGCTGGACTGTTTTCGCTGTCTAGGTTGGAGAGGACCTCCACCACGGTGTCGGTCTCAGCCAGCACGCGGCGAGCCGCGACATAGAGACTGCGCCCCTGCGGGGTCGGGGTGACGCCGGCGTGGGAGCGAACCAACAGCTGCGCGCCCGCAAGCTCCTCCAGGAGTCGCAGTCGCTTTGAGAGGGCAGGCTGGCTGATCTGCAGCGCTCGGGCAGCACGGCCGAGGCTTCCGAGTTCCACCGCGCTGCAGAGCGCTCGGAGCTCACCCAGCTCGGGATCTCGCGCAAGTTGCTTCATTCGGTGAGCATAGCTGGCGGTTATGTTCTCAGGCTCACTGGGCCACCCGGGCTTGTTGCTGCAGAGCCATATTCGCGGGGGAGCCTACAAGCTTGTAAGCGTGGCAGCAAGAACCTCAGGTTCTGATGGTGTCGACAACCCAGGGCTCGGTCAGCGCGAACCTAAAGTCCGCAGAAAGTACCTACAAATATCGGCAAAAACCGATGTGGATGCGGAGATCCCGCACCCTGGAAACGGATAGCTACTCCAATCTCTGAGTTATGGCCAGATTCGCCACACAGGCGGTTGATAACTGCGTATAACTGGTCGCAAACGGCAGCACCCTTAACGAGGAGGTCCTAGATGTCAGCTCATAACCAAAGGCTTGCTACCGCGGTGGCCGTGGCCGCTGCGGCACTGACGCTGGTGCCGTCGGCATCGGCCAAGTCCAAGGCCTTCAACGGCAAGTTCGCCGGGACAGCCTCCGTGCTCGTCAACGGCTCGGCAGTGACTGTCAAGAGCGTGAACGGCTCCGGGGGAGCTGCCGGTTTGACCAAGCTCTCCGGTCACAACGGAACGGGCACGGCCAGCGGCTCCTGCGCGTTCTTCAGCGGCAAAGCACTGCTCCAGGGGCCTTCAGGAAAGGTTGCCCTGGCAGTCAAGTCCACCTCCAAGGGCTGCGGCTCTGAAACAGCCGCGACGGTCACCGGAGAGCTT
>JAKAED010000032.1 GCA_021820105.1 Actinomycetes bacterium
CGGCTGTACTGCCCCGGCCGGCCAAACCACGCAAGCGACGGCGGTCGTGGCGTTTCGAGGCGGCTCTACCGCCCCGGAACGCCAAACCACAGCTTCAACGGCAGTCGTGGCGTTTCGAGGCGGCCGGAGCGCGGTTCAGGGCCGGCTAAACCGCCCCTGTGCCAGTTCCTCATCAGATAGTGGAGACGGGGGGAATTGAACCCCCGTCCGCGGTCGCGTAAGAGATGGCGTCTACGAGCGTAGCCGGCGCTCTGATCTCGCTCCCCACTAGCCTCGCCGGCCGGGTTGTGGGGTGCCAGCTCCCTGGGTTGTCCTCAGATCAGAGGGAGCAAATCCTCACTGAGCGAGCCCACTATTGATCCCGGATCCTCCGCCGTGGGCGAACGGGGGGCGAGATGAGTCTTGGCTTAGCCTAAATTAGGCAGCGAGGCCAAGATCAAAGTTGTGCGTGTCCGCACTTATTGTTTCCCAGGTTTTTTACGAGGCCTCCCGGGAACCTCGACTCGCAACCACCCCCACGATCCGACCACGTCGAAGCCTGTCGTCCCCGGGGGTATGTCTCATTTGAGTCTAGCGCCTGCCGGTCACGAGCGGATCTGCGTTTGAGTCCGGTGGCGGAGGGTTACGTCTAACCGATGCCGCCACCGCCATCGTCACTTGGACTCAATCCCGGGGCGCTGCTGCACGGCCGCTACCGGCTGGAGCGGCTCGCTGGGAGGGGCGCTACCGCCGAGGTGTGGCGAGCCTTTGATCAGCACCAGGACCGCACCGTCGCACTCCGGTTGCTGCAGACGGCACGCGCAGCGGCACCCGCCGAGCGTGCTCAAGCGCGGCACGTTGTGTCCCTACTCACAGCCGTGGAGCACCCGAACGTGGTGCGAGTCCTGGAGTTCGACGACCGCAGCCTCACTCAGCTGCTGGTGATGGAATGGGTGGACGGGTCGCCCCTCAGTGAGCGGCTCGGTGGCGAGCCGCTCACTGAAACCAGGCTGCTGCGCCTTGCCAGCGAGCTGCTGGCAGCGGTGGCCTGCGTCCACGACCACGGACTGCTGCACCGTGACATCAAACCCTCAAACGTCCTGATCGATGTCGGTGGCCGCTCCCGGCTGGCGGATTTTGGGCTGGCGGTCCCAGAGGGTGTGACAGATGAACAGCAGCTCTCTGAGGTGGCGGGGACTCTGCGTTTCCTGGCTCCCGAACTCATCGCCGGCAGACCACCCACGCGACAGAGCGACCTCTATGCCCTGGGCGTTCTGCTGCGAACAGCCGGCCGAGGCGACAATCCCCCTGCGATCGCAGCGCTGATCTCGTCGCTCACAGCACGTCACCCTCAACACCGCCCAGCGGATGCGCGGAAGGCAGCGACGTTCCTGCGGTGACCACGCGGACCCTTCAGACTCGCGGCCAGTTCCTGGCCTCCTGAATCTGTGCGATCTCAGCACGCAGGTGATTGGTGTCGACCCCAACGTGCGCGAGCGTCCTTGAGGCCCCTGAATCGTCGTGCATCACCAGGCTGCGCAACATGTCCAGGGCTGTGAGTTCAGTCAGGTTCCGTGCCGCAGCCTGCGTGAGCGCCCGCTCCAGAACCCGGCGCGCGACCGGCGAGACGAGGCTGGCGGCACCCGCCCGCTCGCTGCGAGCGTAGGCTCGACGAGCTGCCTCAAGCGTCAGCTCCGCAGTTGGCTGGATCGCGTCCCGTGCGGCTTCCAGCGTGACCCCGAGACGAGCGAGCAGCGCACCGCTCTGCTCGTCCCCGCACTGCAGGATGCCCAACAGCAGATGCTCGGTTCCCACCTCGTTACTGCCTAGGTTCGCCGCCTCCTGCCGCGCCAACCGGACCGCACGCCGTGCGGAGACTGAGACGTTCACGCCCCCGCCCTCATTGGACTCGGCCGTCTCGGCGTCTCTGACCAACCGCGCAACGCTGTCCCTGTGGCGGCGATGCGCGGCCTGCTTGGAGACACCAATGGCGGCGCCGATCTCCCGCCAGGACATGCCCGCACGCACGGCATCAGCCGCGAGCTCGGACTCCATGGCGTCAAGCTCCCGGCGCAGCTCACGTAGCGCCTCGAGCTGGCCCGCGGGATCACTCCCAGAGACCACGCGCACGACCAGCGCCTCTATCTGCGTGGAGCGCGACGTCGGCATCAGCGACGCCAACTCTCAGCTTCAGCTGAACGGCCTATGTCCATGACGGGCGCGCTCCGGCCCACATCTTCCACACGGTTGGGTAATGCCCCCGCGCAGGCCGGTGCATGCGTGGCTCTTGGCCGTGCCCCAGTTCAACACCTCCGGCAACCCCTCCCCCCGGCCGTCCGGGGTGAGCACGTGCGGGCTTACGAGTCGACGCCGCCAGACGGCCCGCAGCGGTACACCAGCCTGCTGGCCTGATGCTCGCTGATCAGGCGGCGACGGACCTCAGCGCGCAGCGTCCCGGAGCTCGCGCTGCACATCTCGCGCCATATCGCGCTTCTTGATCGTCTCGCGCTTGTCATAGAGATCTTTGCCCCGAGCGAGCGCAAGCTCGACCTTGGCGCGCGACCGCTCTCCGGAAAAGTAGATCCGGGTCGGTACCAGGGTGAAGCCGCGTTCATTCAGACGGCTGGTCAGCCGCTCGATCTCGCCACGGTGGAGCAGCAGCTTGCGCGTCCTCTCGGGATCGTGGTTCTCCCTGGATGCGGCCGGATAGGGAGCGATGTAGGCGCCGATCAGCCACACCTCCCCGTCCTTGATGGTCGCGTATGAGTCCTTGAGCTGCGCGTTCCCGTCGCGCAGGGACTTGACCTCGGTTCCGGTCAGCATGATCCCGCACTCAAAGCGCTCAATCAGGTTGTACTTGAACGACGCCTGACGGTTGGTTGCGACATCCCCGGATGCCGCCTTGCGTTTACCGCCCTTTGCCATGACCGTTCTCCATCTGACCGCGTTCCATCGACGACTCCCCCTCCACTGCTAACAGGTCCACCCTACCTCGCGGCGCATCGACACCTCCGATGGTGACCGTGACGGTGTCCCCGAGCCGCAGCGCACGACCGTGTCGCGTACCGATCAGCGCGGTCCCCTGCTCGTTGAGCTCCCACCAGTCGTCTCGCATGCGCCGGACCGACAGCATCCCCTCAAACTCTCCGTCGGCACCGAAGGAGACAAACGCACCAGCGCCGATCACACCGACGATCTCCCCCTCAAACACCTTTCCGATTCCGCCACGGGGTTCCTCTGCCAGCTGCGATTCCAACAGGAAACAGCGAGCGATGTCGTCGGCGTCGCGCTCAATCGTCATGGCGACGCGCTCTCGTTCGGAAGTCCATGGACCGGCCTGCGCGACCCAGCCGCTCTCAGGCACCGGCTCCTCGCCGGTGATAGCCGACAGGAGCGAGCGGTGGCAGATGATGTCCGGGTAGCGACGGATCGGAGACGTGAAGTGGCAGTAGCTGGCGAGCTGCAACCCCGAATGTCCGCGGTTTACCTCGTCGTAGTAGGCCTGCTTGAGCGACCGCAGAACGATCCGGTTGAGCGCGCGTGCACCGCGCCCTCCCTGGGCCACCACCCACTCAGACACCATGCGCGAGGCCTCGCCTGCCACGTCCGCCGCCTGCTGCTGTGTCAGCGGGCCACCTGGCATCGCCGGGGTCGGGACGCCAAGCGACGCAAGTTGGTCGAGCATCCGCTCCACCGCCATCGCCTCCGGCCGTTCGTGGACCCGGTAGAGCGCCGGCAACCTCCGCGCCTCCAGGAACCTGGCGACCTGCTCATTGGCCGCGATCATCAGGTATTCGATCAGCCTGTGCGACTCAGTCTGCAGGACGGGCGCCAGCCCGGCGACGTTTCCCTTGCGGTCAAAGAAGAACTCCGGCTCCGAGGACTCAAGCACCAGGGCTGCTTTGGCGGAGCGTCGCTCCTCCAGCGCCCGTGCCGCTGCACGGGCGCTGGCAAGACCCTCTCCCCACTCCCCCTCCGCCCGCTCGCTACCGGCGAAGATGCGGTCCACCTGCTCGTAGGTCAGACGCATGTCAGAGCGGATCACCGACCGGTAGAAGGCGGCGCTGACAACATCGGAGCCGCGGATCACGAGTTCCGTGGTGACCGCCAAGCGATCCTGGCCGGGAACCAGCGAGCAGGCGCCATTTGAGAGCTCCTGCGGCAGCATCGGCTCAACGGCGCCGGGAACGTAGACGCTGGTGGCACGCCTGTAGGCCTCACGATCAACAGCGGAGCGCGGCGGCACGTAGGCGCTGACGTCGGCTATGTGGACCCACACCGCCCAACCGCCGCCCTCCGCCGGTCGACATGAGATCGCGTCGTCAAAGTCCCTCGCCGTGCTGGGATCAATCGTGAACGTAGGCAGGTGACGTAGGTCTCGGCGATCAGGCCCGACCGAGACAGGGGCGGCCGCGGCCTCTGTTGCCGCGCGCCGCACGGGTGCGTCGAACTCACGGCTCAACCCACGATCGAGCATCAGCGCCTCGATCACATCGCGGGCTACGTGCGGGCGACCGATGCGACGCAGCACCCGCGCACGCGAGCCCTTGCCGTGGCGGCCGGAGACGCCGGGCGCCACCAACACCAGATCACCGACGTCATAGCGCGAGTCGCGGCTGACCGCGAGCCGCGGTCCGGGACCGAAGAACGGCTCCGCCACCATGAACTTGCCGCGTCGCTCGACGGTCGCGACCAGCCCACGACCGCCGGTTTCAGCGGATTTCGGCGGCGACGGTGCGTTCCGCGACCTTGAGTGCGTGCGCGCTCGGGGCATTCGGGTTGTCGTAGACGTAGACGTTCGGGGCGATCCCGCGGCCCTCCTTGACCCCGCCCTTGACACCACCGGCGGCGAGGTTGTGGCCATTGGGCGTGAAGTACTCCCCGACCGTGATGTCGAGCGCAGATCCGCCGGGAAGCGGCAGCAACTCCTGGAACACACCCTTGCCATAGGTGTGGGTGCCCACCACCTTTGCGCGTCCGTGGTCCTTGAGAGCGCCCGTGACGATCTCAGCGGAGGAGGCGGTACCGCGATCCACCAGCACCACCATCGGCAGCTTCGGTGCCAGCGCATCGCCAAGGGCCGGATAGACGGTGGTGGGCTGGCTGCGACCACGGGTCGTGACAATCACGCCACGCCTGATGAACAGACTGGCGACCCCCACGGCCTGCTCGAGCAGGCCGCCGGGATTGTTGCGCAGATCCAGGATCAGCCCCTGTGCATGCTCGCTCAGGACCCTCTGGAGCTGGTGGCGCAATTGCAGCGCCGAGCCCTGAGTGAACTGGGTGAACGAGAGGTAGCCGATCCGCTTGCCCCGGAAGTGCAGAAGCTTTGAGGCCGCCACCGGGACCGTCACATTGGCGCGTGTGATCGTCACAGCGAGCCGTTTGCCGTGGCGGGAGATGATCAGACGCACGCGGGTGCCGGGCGCACCCCGAATCAGGCGCGAGCCGGCGCTTACGCTCTTACCCGCAAGTGACATCCCGTTCACGCCGGTGATCACGTCGTCGTGCTGGAGGCCCGCCCGGGCGGCCGGCGAACCTGCGATCACCTCGACGATCTGGATGCCGTTGTCGACCGGCTGTGCTGCGACCTCAACCCCGATTCCCGCAACCTGCGGGTTGGTCATCTGCTGGAAGGATCGGTAGAGGTCCGGCGGGTAGTAGTGGGAGTAGGGATCGTTCAGGCTCGCCACGGCGGCCACGAGCCCCTTGTCGAGCAGGTTGGCGGTGTTGACCGGTCGGTAGTACTCCTTGGAGATCAGGTCAAGGGCGGTCTGCACCAAGCGCTCGTCGGCGGTCTTTGAAACAAATACGCTGCGGACGGCGGGTGGCAGCCAGCTCGGGTGGCCGCCGAACCAGACACCCACGAGCAGCACGATCAGCACACCGAACCCGGCGAGCCAGCGACGCAGGATTGATCGTGGAGGCTGCGTGAACACTCTGGCAGCGTAGCCAGGGAACAGGCTCAAGGATGAGATGGCTGCGGCTCAGCGGAGCCGCAGCACGTCACACCCGCAGGAACCGCCGCAGGGAGAGGCCGGAACCCAACGCCGATACGGCGACGCCGGCGGCTACCAGAACGATGATCAGGGCCGGGAACCCAATTGTTCGCGGGGCGTTGATGAGCACAAAGTTCTTTGCCAGCGGATCCAACACCGCGAGCTTGGTCACACCCAGGATCGCAATCGCCAGCAGAGCCCCAAACGCGCCCACGATCGTCCCCTCGATCACAAATGGCCAGCGGATGAACCAGTCCGTCGCTCCGACCAGCTTCATCACCTCGACCTCGCGCCGGCGTGCATAGAGCGAGAGCCTGATCGTGTTACCGATCAGCAGGACGGACGCGGCCACCAGGAGCGCCGCCAGCACTGCGGCCGTGATGGTGACAAAGCGGGTGACGGTCAGCAGCTTCTTGGTGTCCTGCGTGTGATTGGAGACCTTGCCGATGGCGGGATCCAGCAGGTGTCCACTGCCACCGGCATTCATGATCGCAGCGCGGATCGCCAGCACGTCGGAAGGGCTTTTGGGCGAGACATGGAAGGTGGCGGGCAGCGGGTTCACGTTGCCCAGCACCTGGTAGGCGACCGGATTCTGCTTCTTCTGCTGCGCCAGCACCTGCGCCTTTGACTCGAATCCGACATGCTTCACGTTCGGAATCTGCCGCAGCTCGCCCATCACCCGACGGTCTTGGGCGTTGGTCGCGTTGAGCTTCATGTAGACATCCACCAGCACCTGGTTCTGAGCGCTGTCCGCCGCGCCGCGCGTGGCCTGGACGATCGGGATGAAGACACCCACGACGATCAACGTGACGGTGATCGTGGCAAGGGCGGCGAAGCTTGGAGCGGCGTTGCGCCGCATCGCGCGCAGTGACTCCCTGACAAAGAAACCGAGGCTGAACTTCATGGTCGCTCAGAGGATCTGGGGCGCCTCGTTGGGCCCGCGCAACCGCTGCGCGAACTCGCGCGTCGATTCATCCCGCGCGTAGAGTCCGGTCGCTTCGTCCCGGACCACCCGGCCGCGGGACAGCTCCAGCACCCTACGGCGCATCTTGTCCACCATCGCGTGGTCGTGGGTCGCAACCAGCACGGTCGTGCCGGTTCGATTGATCCGGTAGAGCAGGCGCATGATGTCAATGCTGGTCTCCGGATCCAGGTTGCCGGTCGGCTCGTCAGCCAGCAGCAACGGCGGGTGGTTCACAAATGCCCGCGCCACCGATACACGCTGCTGCTCACCGCCGGAGAGCTGGTCCGGATAGTTGTGCAGCTTCGTTGAGAGGCCCGTGAGACGCAGGATGTCCGGCACCTTGGCGCGGATCTCCTTGCGTGAGTGGCCGGTCACCTGCAGCGCATAGGCGACGTTGTCGTACACGGTGCGGTTCGGCAGCAGCTTGAAGTCCTGAAACACCACGCCGATGTTGCGTCGGTAGAACGGGATCTGCTTGCGACCGACGCTCGCCAGGTCACGCCCGGCGACCCGGATCGTGCCGGCGGTCGGCTCAAGCTCCTTGATCAGCAGACGCATGACGGTCGACTTCCCAGATCCCGTGGAGCCGATCAGGAAGACAAAATCCTCACGGTCGACCGAGAAGGTGGCCTGGTCGAGTCCCTGTGTGCCGTTGGCGTAGCGCATGCCGACACCGCGGAACTCGATGATGGCACCGGGGGTGGCGCCCTGACCCGCCTTGGCGGGGTCCGGCTTTCTAAGCATCTTCAGCCCAGCCTCCGGTCGGGAGCGAAGTCTGCTGCGGGATCCGGGTTCTGTGTTCGCCATGACGTCGGCTCAGAGTAGCGGTACAGCATCCCGGCACAGAAGCGTAGGACACTCATGCAACCGCGTTTGCAGAGCGCCCGATTCGGACGGTACCTTTGGCGCAGATTAAGCAATGGTCGGGACCGATCTGATCGACCGCGCCGATGAGCTGGCGAACATCGACGCGCTGCTCGACGGTTTGAGCGGCGGTCTTGCCGTGCTTGAACTGGCCGGCGGGCCCGGTATCGGCAAGACGTCGCTTTGGGCGCAGGCTCGACGACGGGCTGAAGCGCTCGGCTGCACGGTGCTGTGGGCACGCCCGACTGAGGCATCAGCGAACAGCGCCTTTGGAGCCATCGCGGATCTGCTGTTCCCGGTCGACCCGGGTCTGCTGGAGCAGCTACCCGAACCACAGCGCGAGGCGCTGGAGGTGGCACTCCTGCGACGCTCCGCTCCGCATCAGCAGGCGCCTAGCCGCGCGGTCGCCGCGGGGCTGCTGGGTCTCGTGCGCGTCCTGGCGGACGCGGCGCCATTGCTGATTGCGATCGATGACTGGATCTGGCTGGATCGCCCGTCGCGGGACGCGCTGGAGTTCACCGTCCGGCGTCTTGAGCATGAGCGTGTCGGCATCGTCTACGCGCTGCGGACTCCCGCAGCCACGACGGGACTGACCGGTCTGATCCCGGACGAAAGGCTGACACGCCTCCAACTCAAGGGATTGCAGGTGCACTCGATCGCCAGTTTGATCTCCGATCGGCTCGGCGTGTCGCTCTCCAGACCACTGCTCGTACGTATCTCAGACGCCACCGCAGGCAACCCATTTCACGCCCTGGAGTTGGCTCGGGCTCTGGTCGAACTTGAGTCTGAGCTGCCGCCGGGCAGTTCCCTGCCGGTTCCCGAGAATCTGCGTGAATTGATACTGGCGCGCATCGGCCGGCTGCCAAAGGCAAGCCGTGAGGCACTCTCACTTGTCGCGGTGCTGGCTCGGCCAACCGCGGCGGCCGTAGGACAGACCGCGATCGCACGCGCTGAGGATGCAGACGTGGTCACAGTTGAGCCGGGTGGTCATGTCCGCTTCAACCATCCACTGCTCGCAACCGCGGTGCTGAGCGGGCTCTCCCCGGCGCAGTTGCGCAGCGTGCACGCGCGGGCCGCGTACCTGGCGACCGAACCAGAGCAGCGCGCTCGCCATCTGGCACTCGCTGCAGCGGGGCCGGATGCCGGCGTAGCGGCCGACCTTGATGAATCCGCGCACCAGGCGCAACTGCGGGGTGCGCCGGTGGCGGCCGCGGAGCTGGCGGAACTGGCGGCGGCGCTCACCCCGCCCGCAGCAATCGATGAACGCGTCGCGCGCACCGTTCACGCGGCCGAACTGCTGCTCAGCGCCGGTGACGTGGCTCGGGCCGAGCGCCTGCTGAGCCAGTCCCGCGACACTGAGGCGAGCGATCCCGTGCGCGCACGCGCGCTCCAGGTCTCGGGGCAGCTCGCCGGGCGTCGGCACAACTGGCCAGCGGCGGTCGATCGAGGCCTGGCGGCCCTGGCCCTGGCCGCGGGACACCCGGCGCTGAAGGCGAGAATCGAGTGCGATCTGGCCTTTGCGTGCGTCAGTGTCGGCGACTTCCAGGCGGCTCTGGTCCACGCCCAAGCGGCCGCCGAGCATGCCGCGCAGGAGGCTCAGGCTGGAGTTGAGGCGGCCGCACTGGCCGTCCTCACCATGGTCAGATTCCTGGTCGGCATGGGTGTCGATCCGGAGCCGCTGCGGCGATCACTCGAGCTGGAGGACCGGGCATCGCTGGATGCCGTGATGATGCGACCGACCTTCATCTCAGCTCTGCTCGACCTCTACCGGGGCCAGGCCGCCAGCGCTGCCGACAGCCTCGCGCGCCTCTGCGCGCAAATGGTCGAGCATGGACTGGAGGGCGCTGCGCCAATCGCGTCGGTCTTCGTTGTCTGGGCGCATCTGTGGCACGGAGATTTCGCCGCGGCGACGCGGGTCGCTGCGGCAGCCACGGCAGCCGCAACGCTGCTTGACGATCCAGGTAACGCCGCGGGCGCACTCACAGCCAACGCCCTGGTGCACGCCCATACAGGCCAGCTCGAGCTCGCCCGTACCGAGGCGGAGTCGGCGATCACCCAGTTCATGCAGCTGCAGTGGGGTTCGGCCGTGATCTGGCCCAGCTGGGCGCTGGGGCTCGCGGCACTTGCCTCGGGTGATGTCGAATTGGTGGACGCCACGCTGCACGCTCCCGCCGAGCAGCTGGCCGCAATGGGCGCGGGCGATCCAATCGTGGGCCTCTTCGTCCCGGACGAGGTGCACGCGCTGGCAGCGCTCGGCCGCGAGCAGGAAGCTGAGCGGCTGCTCGATTGGTTCCAGGCTCGGTCGGAAGCGCTCAGCGCCGATTGGGCCATCGCGCTGGCGGCGCGCTGCCGCGGAGAGTTGGCCATGCGCGCTGGAGACCTCGAGGCTGCGAGCGCGGCCTTCACGGCCGCGCTCGCAGCCCATGAACGCTGCCCGATCCCATTCGAGCGCGCGCGGACGCTGCTCACCGCCGGTAGCTGTCTGCGTCGCGCCAAGCAGCGCGGAGCGGCAGTCGAGATGCTGCGTGAGGCGGAGACAGCCTTTGCCACCCTGGGCGCCAGCGGATGGGCGGAGCGGGCCTGCCATGAGCTCGGCCGAGTCGGACGCCGCAATGCCGACCCAGACCTCCTCAGCGTCGGGGAGCGCCGAATCGCTGAACTGGCAGCGGCCGGCCTCTCCAATCGCGAGATTGCCGACCGTGCGTTCGTCTCGGTCAAGACTGTGGAGGCGAACCTCACGCGCGTTTACAGAAAGCTCGGAGTGCGCTCGCGGGTTGGGCTGGCCCGTGCCCTGAAGGCGTAGGGTTTCCCCTCTTTCAGAGGTTGCGGTTAAAGCCGTAGCTTGCGGCCATGGCAAGCTCCTCAGCCCGCCTGAAGCCGGCCGCACTGCGAGCGGCTCTGGAACATGGTGGGCGACTGGTGACCGGCGCGCTTATCATCCTGGCGCTGTCGACCGCCAGCGCTCGCGCCGACACGACCGTCAATTTTGACGATCAGAGCGTCGGGACAACCATCACCAATCAGTATGCGGGGCAGGGAGTGCAGCTTGGCTATGCCGCTGGCTTTGGACAGGCCTCGCCGGGTGGAGGTGACTGCGGGGCGCCGGTGATCGGGAATCGCGTCATCACCGCCTACTCGGCGCCCAACTACGCCCAATTGACCACCTGCTCAGGCCCGGCGGCGGGCATCCCCGAGTACTTCAGCGGCACCTTTGGCGCCTTCACGTCCCCGCAAAGCCGGGTTGGGGTCGAGGTCCAGGCAACGCCCGCGACTGGGAGCGTAGCCATGACCTTGCACGGTTACGACACCTCGGGGATGGTCGTGGCGAGCGGCACAGCGACGGCCACCAGCGGCGCCTGGACGTTGTTGGCCGCCACCCAGGCCAGTGGCAGCCCGGCCATCGCCTACTTTGAGATCACAAGCGCGGCGAGCACCAACAGCTCGCTGGGAGTCGTGATCGACAACCTCCAGTTCGGCGCCACGAGCACCGGCGGCGGCGGTACCGGCGGCGGCGGTTCAGGGGGCGGCACGGGGGGCGGCACGGGTGGCGGCACCGGCGGCTCGGGCGGCGCGAGCAATCCCCAGGCCAGTCTGCAGGTCACGACCGCCAACCCGACAGCCGGCCAGCCGATCACGCTCAGCGGTGCGGGCTCGACACCGGGCAGCGGGCACATCATCTCCTACGACTGGGACTTCAATGGCGACGGTCAGACGGACACGAGCACCGGCACCAACCCTAACGCGACGCTGCTCCTGCCGGCAGGCCTGCACAACGTCAGGCTGACAGTGACCACGTCAACCGGTCAAACCTCGACCACCACACTGCCCGTGACGGTGACCAATACGGGACTGCAGGCGCCGCCCATACCGGACGGAGGGACCGGCAGCTGTCGGTCGAGCGTCACGATCGAGAGCGTCACCGTCCTGGCCTACTGCATCCAGACCGATCCTGGCGGAGGTTACGTTGTCAGCACCGGTGAGATGAGCATCAACGGCACCATCCTCGCGACCCGCTCGGGGGCTCAGGAGATCTTCCACATCAGACAGTTCAACAACCTCGGGATCGACTACGGCTGGCAGCTGAGCGGTGCTCCCGTGAGCGTTGAGCTTCCCAACACCCCTGTCGGGACGGTCGTGCTTGGGGGCCTGGACCTGAGCACAAGCCCGATCCACCTATCCGACCACGCCTTCATACCGCCCCGGACGCAGTTCGGCGTCCTCAAGCCACAGGTTCTGGGTGGCGCTCGGGTGGCGCCTCCGCCGGGCGTTCCGGTCGCGCGCGCGGCCGGCTCCGGCGGCAAGGTTCTGCTCTTTGAGTTCGCCGCCGGCCAGCAGTGCGACAAGGGAGCCAAGGGAACCACCTGCTGCCCCTCCGGACCGGGCGTCTCGTGCGCACAACTGCCGGGGAACTTCCCGATCGGCGGCCAGGTCGCGGTCTACACAAACCTCAGCGGGCAGTTGCTGATCGACGTCCAGGTTAACGTCAACGTGCCCGACTTCCAGGCCACCGGCTCGCTCGAGATCCAGACCGGGCTCCAAACCGGGATCGACCTCAACTCGCTTGCGTTCACGATCCCGCAGGCCGGTCTGGCGCAGGTCTTCCAGGTTAAGGACGCCAAGTTCACCTACTACTTCCCGAGCTACCCCGACACCTCCAAGGCCGACAGCTGGCAGGCGCAGGCGACCCTCACCTTCGGTCCGCTCGGGCAGCCCGCCATCGGCGGCGAGCTGGACTTCGTCAAGGGACAGTTTCACTACGCCTCGGCCACCATCACCCTCCCACCGCCCGGTGTGCCCGTCTATCCAGGGGTCTTTCTGACTGAATTCGGCGCTGGGGTTGGAGTGAATCCCACAACCATCACCGGCACGATCGGCGCGGGTTTCGGAGGCAGCGACGGTCTGGCGATCGAGCTCTCGTTCAAGTATCAGGACGCCACGTCCACGGCGCTCGGCTTCTTCGGCGGTCAGGGAACGGTCAAGCTCGCCGGCCAGCAGATCGCGCAGTTGGCAGGCGATGTCTACTCAGATGGTTACGTGGATGCATCGGTCTCGGTTGGCATCAAGGTGCCCCAGGACAACCCGATCATCCAGGTCAGCGGCAGTGCCGGGTTCTGGGACGAGCCCTCCAGCGGCCGCTGGCAGGTGACGGGCAGCCTGAACGTGAGCGTCTGGATCCTCAGCGCCGAGGTCGATGCGCTCGTCAACAACAACTGGATATCCGGCTGCGGTCAGGTGCAGCTCGGGCCGTTGGCGGTCGGCGGGTACGCCGCCTACCGTTGGTCGGACGGCCACCTGGATTACGGCACCACTGGGAACTGCAAGGACCAGCTCAAGGGCTATAAGGAGACGCCGACAACACAGCACAGCGGCGGCTATGTGAGCGGAAACACCCGGGGCCGCTCCTCAATTGTTGTGACGGGTGCGAGCAGGAACCCTCACGTGCTGGCAGCAGCCGGAGGCTTTGCGACGATCAGACTGCCCGCCGGCCAACTGGGCGAGGAGCTTCGGATCAGCTCCGCTGCCGGCACGCCGGTTGTCACGATCCACGGTCCTGGCGGCGTCGCCTTCACAACTCCCGCTCAGCCAGACCAGCTGAGCGGTCGCACCGGACACTACATCGCCGTGCTCGCTCCCGTGCCACACCAGGTGGTCGTGTTGCTCGAGCATCCGGCCGCAGGTACGTGGGCGATCGAACCGGTCCCTGGATCACCGGCGGTCACCAACGTCCAGAACTCGGCGGAGGTTGCACCAGCGCTCATCCGCGCCGCGGCGACACGCGATCATCATGGCCGCTACAGACTGACCTACAGGATCCGGAACTTCGTTACGGGCTCTCAGGTGCAGTTCGTGGAGCGCGGTAAGGACAGCACGCACTTGCTGGGCACGGTGCGGCGGGCGGTGGGCGCTATCAGCTTCAGGCCTCAGGACGCGCTCGGCCGCAGGCGAACGATCTACGCCACTCTCATCAACGTCGACGGCGTTGCCACACGCACGATGATCGCGGGCCACTACACGGCTCCGCCCGCTCTGCGCGGGGGCCGCATCGCGGCCGTCAGGTTCCTCAGGACAGGAACCTCCGGCGCGACGCTCGCCTGGATGAGGGCGGCTCGTGCACGCGAATATCGCGTTGTCGTGCGTGGCAGTGACGGGCGTCTCATGAATGTCGTGCTGCCTGCCGAGACTCGGCACCTGGTGATCACACAGGTCCTGGCGGGTGACCGCCTCTCAGCCTCCGTGACAGCGCTCGGCGGACCGAATCTGCTTGCGGGTCCGGCTCGCAGGGTCGCTCTGGGAGCAGCCACCCAGCACATCGAACTGCTCTCCTGCCGCGCCGGACGGTGCAGGGCGCACCTGGTCAGCGGCGTGCTTCACACCACCAGCACTGAGGTCGGCGCCACCCTGACCAGGGGCGGCCGGTCCTACGGCGTCGGGATCAGCTCTGACGCGCACGGAACCCGCCTGGCGCTACGGGTCCACAGGGCGCTCTCACACGGGAGCTACCGGCTGAAGCTCAGCGTCAGACGTGGTGGCCGCATCCGCACCGCGTCCGGAACGGTCAGGATCACCTGACCCACCCTGGACCGTCCGCCCTGTGCTGACGGTGACCAGGCCGCCGGCACGGCTGTACCGCTACCTTCTCTGCATGGCGAAGATCACTTCCACCGTCCTGCCGAACGGGCTGCCGCTGCACCGCATTGCCATGGACGGCACCCGCGCAGTCACGCTGATGGTCGCATTTGATGCGGGAGCTCGCACCGAGCGCCCCGAGGAAAATGGGATGGCCCACTTCCTGGAGCACCTGGTGTTCAAGGGCGGGGAGAAGTACCGGACCTACCGGGACGTGAACGAGGCGGCGGAGCGCAACGGCGCGGTCCTGAACGCCTACACGAGCCATGATCTCGTCGCCTTCCACATCACCGCCCGTTCAACCAAGGGGCTTGAGGCGGCCGATCTGCTGACCGACTTTGTGGCCCGACCGGGCCTGGATCCAGTCGAGCTGGACAAGGAGCGGGGAGTCGTCGTTCAAGAGATCGCTCGCTACAACGATCAGCCCTCCGCGGTTGCCGAGCACCTGATTGACGAGGCGGTATTTGGCGACCACCCCCTGGGCCGCACCGTGCTGGGCCCCGCCGAGCACCTTGCCGAAACCTTCACTCGAGACGGGATCATCGCCTTCCGCAACCGTCAGTGGGCACCCGCGCGTGGAGCCGCGCTCGCGGTGGGCAACCTCGAGGCGTTGGGGCCAGATTCCGGACTGGAGGAGCTGTTTGCGCGGTTTGAGGCGATTCCGGAACCAGGCCCGTACGAGCTGGCGCCTGCACACTCAGCTCGCGTACTGGTCACCGAGCGCGACTCCAACCAGTCTCACCTGCGCATGTCCTACCGGCCTGCGATCGATGTCACCGATCCAGCTCAGCGGGCCGCGCTGACGATCTATTCGACCCTGTTGGGCGGCTCCATGGGCTCGCGTCTATTTGATGAGATCCGTGAGCAGCGTGGCCTCTGTTACTCGGTGAGCTCCTACCCGCACGCATACGCCGACGTCCCCGTCCTGCAGCTCAGTTCGGGACTCGAGAGCGGAAAATGCGTTGAGGCGTTCCGCCGGATGGCTGAAATCGTTGATGAGTTGCGGGCGGACGGCCCCACGGAGGCCGAGGTGGAGCGAGCCAGAGCGTTCGCTGCAGGAGCCCGGGCAATCGCGTTTGAGAACACCGGCGCCATTGCCAGAACAGCAGCCACTCAGGCGATCGTGTTCAACCAGGATGTGGACCCGGACGCCGCGATCGGCGCCCTGGATGCCGTCACGTTCGACGACGTGCGCGCGGTTGCGGCGGGCATCTCAGCCGACTACGCGGTGGCGTGCGTGGGTCCGCACAGCGTTGAGGAGTTCCAGCCGGCTTAGAAGGTCTTTGGAGCGAGCGTGCGGAGTCCGCAAGTTGCGCGTGGCTTTGGCGCGGGTTGGACGCGGCGTTTTGCGCCGATTGACCAGCGTTAGGGGCATGTTGGATACGGACTCAGCCCCTTGCGCCATTGGCACGTACGGGTGGACAATCGCGCTGTGCAAGCAACCCTGTCTCTGAACCGGCTGGAACTCCGCCGTTACATAGAACGGATTGGAGATCGCTGGCGGCTCGAGGGAGCCTACCTGGGCGGGGCCGCCATCACCGGGGGCACGGGCGAACAGGCGCTGGGCGAGCCAGCCGCCGAATTCACGATCGTGCTTGTGTCGGATGCCTTCGACGAGATTCCCTGGCTCGAGCGCGTATACGTGGCGACCTCACTCTGGGATGCGCTCGAAATGGGCGCGCCCGTGGAGGCCCACTGCTACACGCTTGCCGAGTTCGAGCGCAAGCGCGATTCGACAACAGCCGTGCGCGATGCGGTCTGGCACGGACTCGACCTGCTGGTATTCATCTAGCCACTCAGCTTGGCGAGCTGAGCCGTCACCCCGATCTCGATCATCGGCCGCAGGGCCGGGCGCAACCAGCGGAGCAGGCGCAACAGCCGTGCTGGCTGGATCGCGATGCAGCCGGCGGTGGCCGCACCGACCCAGCTGTGCACGAAGATGCCGGAACCCGGCGCACCTGAGCCGCCCCGCACCGGATCGGTGTTGAAGTTGACGACCGCAAAGTACGGATATGCCAGCCGCTCCGTCCAAAGTGCTTCTGATCGGCCGCCGAACACGGGCTTCATTCCGCAGGGGACGTGCACAAACTGGTTGTAGTTGGGGCTGGACGGGTCTTCATCCCACCAGTCCCCACAGACCAAATGGTGGTATCTGTAGTGCAGCCCTCCAGGATTGGGCTGGTTGCCGTAAAGCGTCCTACCGAAGCTGAACACTCCCGTCGGCGTTGCGTGATCTCCCTCGCGTCGTCTTGCCGCCGGGACCAGATGCCCGCTCCCGGTCTCCACGGGCCAGGGACCAAATGCCGGTCGCCAGCGGCCTCCTGCGTGCGGACGCGAGTACCCGCGCAGCTCCGCTATCGCCTGTGGCCCTGCCGGTGTCGCCGTGGGGCTTGACACCACGACCAGTTGCCTGGTTGGTCTCGGGATCTTCAGGCGTGTGGCAGCAGCAGACGGTGCAGCCACAGCCGAGACAGCCAATGCGGTGGTGAGGGCCAGCCGTCCTCCCCACGCCAGGCCAGAGAACATCCCGGTCAGCCGATGCCGATCATCCGCTCGATCGGCAGACGCGCCCGGTCTGCAACGCTCGCGTCAACCTTGACCTCGTGGCGCAGCTCACGCAGGCAGTCGAGCAGTTTCGGCAGCGTGATCATCTTCATGAAGCGGCAGGCTGCGGCCTCGTTTGCCGCAATGAAGTCGATCCCAGGCGCCGCTTCGCGCAACGGATGCAGCATCCCGACCTCAGTCGCAACGATCGCGCTGCGGCGCTCACCGCCATGAGTCTCCGCGTAATCCAACATCCCGCCTGTGGAGAGCATGTAGACGCCCGCGGACTCAACGTCTCCGGAGGCCACGTACTCCATCACGCTGGTTGAGCAACCGCACTCCGGATGGATCAGGAAGTCCGCGTCCGGGTGGGCCGAGCGCACCGCATTGATGTGGTCCGGGCGGATCCCAGCGTGCACGTGGCACTCTCCGTTCCACACCGTCAGCTTGCATCCGAGCGTCTTCTCGACGTAGGCACCGAGGAACATGTCAGGGCCGAACAGGATTTCCGTGTCCTCCCCGTGCTCGCGCAGGATGTGTGCGACCACGTCAACGGCGTTGGCTGATGTCACGCAGTAGTCGGTCTCCGCCTTCACCTCAGCCGTCGTGTTGACGTACATCACAACGACGGCATCAGGATGCTGACGCTTCCAGGAGCGAAGCTGCTGCGCCGTGATCGAGTCAGCAAGCGAGCAGCCGGCATCCGGATCCGGAAGCAACACCCGTTTGTCGGGAGAGAGAATCGATGCCGTCTCAGCCATGAAGTGCACTCCGCAGAAAACGATGGTTCTTGCATCGGCGGAGGCCGCCTGGCGGCTGAGGCCGAGTGAGTCACCCACGTAGTCGGCAACGTCCTGGATCTCCGGTAGCTGGTAGTTGTGCGCGAGGATGACGGCATCGCGCTCCCGCGCCAGTGCCCGGACCTCCGCTTGGAGGGCTGGAATGTTCTCGAGCAGGAGGGGCGCCGACGTGGCGGCCTGATCGAGCATCGGCAGGTTCATGACAGCGGTTCCAGTAGGAGCGAAAGGTCCAGTGCGGTGGGACTGTGCGTGAGCGCGCCGACCGAGATGAAGTTTACGCCGGTCTCGGCGACTTCTCTGATCGTTTCGAGCGTGAAGCCGCCGCTTGCCTCAAGCGACGCGCGGCCTGCAGTCAAGCCCACCGCCGCCCTCAGCTCCTCTGCGTTCATATTGTCAAGCAGGATGCGGAAGTCGTCTCCCAGGTCCAGCTCGCTGGCAGCAGCGAGCGCCGCTGCAACCTCATCCAGCGTCCCGCACTCCACCTCCAGCGGCAGCGCTGGCGCGTGACGGTGGGCAAGTCGTATCGCGATCCCAACCCCACCGGCCATTGCCGCGTGGTTCTCCTTGATCAGGATCGCGTCATAGAGCCCGAACCGATGATTCTGCCCGCCCCCGGCCAGCACCGCCTGTTTCTGCAACTCACGCAATCCGGGCACGGTCTTGCGAGTGTCGAGGATCGTCACTCCGGTCCCGGCAACCGCCTGCACGCACCGCGCGGTCAGGGTCGCCACGCCGGAGAGCTGCTGCAGAAAGTTGAGCGCCGTGCGCTCGGCTGCAAGCAGACCCGCTGCTGAGCCTCGGATCTCAAGGACCGGGCCCTCCTCACGCCATACGCCCTCCGGGCCAGTGCGCTCAATCACCACGTTGTCCTCAACTGCGTGGAATACCGCGGCAGCCACGTCCAGGCCGTAGACGACACCTGGTGCCTTCTGCGTGATCCGAGCGGTTGCCTGCGTGCCGGCAGCAACGGTCGCCGCCGTTGTCACATCGCCGCTGCCGATGTCCTCTGCAAGTGCGGCTCTTACCAGATCGTCCAGTTTCTGCTGCTCCACAGCCGGCAGGATACGGTGCGCCACGATCCCGCCACCATCTCACCGCCGCCGCTTGCCGGTGCTCCTGGTGCGCGGCGCGGGCCCGATCATGGTCAGCACCGTGCCGCTCACCGAGCCCTGGGTCGCGGTACTGGAGACGGCTGCCGTCCAGGTGTGCGCGGCACTGGCCTCGAGCAACCGGTAAGCGCGCCTTGAGAGCTTGATCGTCTCGCGCAGTGACTGTCCTCCGGTGGCTGTGTAAGTGATGCTCCCAAGCAGGATCTTCCGCGTCCGCAGGACCGTGCGGAAGCGGGCGCGACCGCCCTTGCGCGCGCTCCTGATCTGGACTCTGACGCGAACCCTCGCGCGCACCCTGAGGTTCAGGCTTCCCGCGCACGCCGCATTGGCCTCCCCGGTGCAGGTGAGCGTCAGGACGGCCCGGTGCCGGCGTGACACGTTCACGGCTGTCTTGAACGCGAGCGTTCCCGCGACAGTTGGCAACGGTATGCCGGAAACCACCCCGATGGCGGCGTTCCCGCTGCCGTTGCCCGCAGTGCTGGCGGTGAAGAAGAGCTCACCGGTACCGGTTGCTCCCGGGATGTTCGGACCGCTCGCGATTCGCCAGCCCGTGGACGGCAGCCAGAAGCCGGCGGGAATCGGGTAGGTCGTCACCTGACCTGTGCTCGTGTTCAACTCACCGATCGACCCGGGACCGCTGTCGTCCAGGAACCAGATGTTCCCGTCGGGTCCGGTGGCCATCGCGACCACGTTGCCCAGGCCGGAGGCGGCCACCTGGAACGCCTGGGGATCACCGGGGCTGAATGCGAGGATCGTGGTGTTCACACCCATGCCACCAGCGGCGCCGCTTGCCACATAGATGTAGCCGTTGGACGCGGCCGCGAGCGTGCCCACATCCGTGCTGCCGACGGCGCTGCCGGCGGCTGGATAGGGGCCGCTGATCCCGTTTGGGCCATACGCACCCAGCTGACCGCTGCCATCGGTGAACCAGACCGCATTGCCACCGCTGCCGAGCGCGAAGGCACCGGCACCTGTGTAGAACGGAGGCGGCACCGCAACAACCGAGCAACTCGCGGACGGGGCAGCGCTGATCTGGCAACGGAAGATCCCCGCGTTGTCGGACACATACAGGGCGCCGTCGGGGCCCAGCGTCATGTCCTGGCCGTAGTCACCAAACCTGGCCACCTGGTTGAGCCCTGGGCTGGATGATCCGGGTGCGCCGATCGCGTAGAGCACGTTGCCCGGGCCCTGGTCGTTGTCCAGCACCCAGTCGTATCCGTCTGCTGACACACTCGCGAAGTTCACGGAGTTGCCGGCGTCCGATGCGAGCCCTCGAACCACCGAGCGCTGCTGTCCGGCCGGCGTGATGGAGAGCACATTCTGGTTACGACCAACAACCACGAACCACTCCGCGTTGGAGCCGTCCGGAGCCGGACTCAGCGCCGGCTCGACCACGGTGGTCCCGCCGGACACCGGTGTGGCCAGCGTGGTCGACACCGGAAATGCGGCGACCGAGATCTGCGCTTCGGCAGCGGCCGGTGCGCAGAGCCCCGCAACGGCGACCAATAGCGTAAGCGCCGACCGCAACTTCAAGTGTGTGAGCCTTGTTCGTCGTATGAGCCGCATCATGAGGTCAGGCAATCCTGGCAGCGCGCTTGGGATAGCCCGCAAGGCGCCGACCAAACGTCCACCCGATAATCGTCCGCGGAAACAATTTATGAAGGTCCGTCACCACCTCCCGAACCCCTCAACGCCGCGAATGTTTCGCTTTGGAGCAGTGCTGCTGGCCGCCGTCTGCATCTGGCAGGGCACGCCTTCACAGGCGCGCCAGCCTCACGCAAGCCAATATGTCCCGACCGCGCGCGTCACCGTCACGAACACTCCGTTGCACGGGATCCCGAACTCCTTCCTGGGCCTGTCGATCAACGTTGAGGAGACGCTTGATTTCACAAGCCAGCCGGCTTTTCCGCAGTTCATCAAGCTGATCACCCCCAGTGGTGACGGGCCGTTTGTGCTGCGCCTCGGAGGCACCTACGCCGACACGGCCTACTGGAATGGCGAGACCTCACAGATCATGCCGCAGTACGTGGCCCCTCCAGCTGATCAGGTGACGCTCAACGACGCCTGGTTGAGGTCGGTCGCCGGTGTCGCTGCGGCGACCGGGAGCAAGGTGATCCTGAACGTCAACGCCGCCGCGCACGACCCGCAGATGGCACTCAACTTCATTGAGGCCGCGCAGCGCACGCTGCCCAGCGGCAGCCTGAGCGCCGTAGCGATCGGCAACGAGCCAAACCTCTATGCCGCGGGTTTTGACGGCATCACCAGGGACGTCGCAAGCTGGGTCAGACGCTTCAGCGCGATCCGTTACGACACGCTCTTCTCGCTCTACGCCAACCTGCTCAAGCGACACCTGCCCGGGCTGATACTCGCCGGACCGGAGATGGCGACACCGACGACCCGCTGGCTCGACTCGCTGATCAGTCATGACGGCAGCCAGGTGGGGCTCGCTACCGAGCACTACTACGCGTACAACGCGTGCGTAGCGCCCCACTCGTCGAACTACCCGGAGCTGCACAAGTACTTCCGTGCCACCAACATCGCCCAGGCCACCCAGGGCTTCATACCAGCGATAACTGCCGCCCATACAGCCGGTCTGGACTACCGACTGACCGAGCTCGGTTCCTCAACCTGCCTGGGACTGCCTGCCGTCAACGACACCTTTGCAACCAGTCTCTGGGGTCTCGACCAGCTCTACGCCTTTGTCGCCGCTGGAGTGGATGGGGTCAACTTCCACCTGCGTTCCAACGAGCCGAACTCCGCGATTCACGCGATCCCCGGAAGTGGTCTGAGCGCTGAGCCGCTGCTCTATGGAATTGCCGCCTTTGCGAGCACGCTCGGGCCAAACGCGCAACTCAATCAGGTAACCGGCGTGCTGCCCAGCAACGTGAAGGTCTGGGCGGTGCGCTCCGATAGCGGCTACAGCCTCGCGCTGATCAATGACACAACCACCAGAGAACGCATCCGCGTGGTGATGCCCACCACCGTGTCGATGCAGGTCAAGGCCCTGACAGCTCCGACGCCCTGGGCACAGTCCGCGACCTTCGGCGGCCAGACCATCGGGAGCGATGGCAACTGGCAGGGGGTTGCCCGCGGCTACACCGTCACTCCGGTCACCGGGGACTACTGGTTCACAGTGCCGCCGGACAGCGCCGAGATAGCCACGCCCAGGTGACGGACCGGCTCACCGGGCGAGCACGCGAAGCGTGCCGAAGGTGGGATCGGCGGCACCGTGAAGTCTTGCTCCCGCCGTCACCAGCGCCTTGAGGTAGCCCACCACTTCAGCGGTGACCATCTCGCCCGGCAGCAGCGTTGGCACCCCCGGGGGATAGCCGGCGACGGCCTCAGTTGAGATGCGTCCTATAGCTGCTGACACGGGCACCGCCTCACTGGCGCCGAGGAACGCTTCGCGTGGCGAAACAGCCGGCTCCGCGGGAAGCTCGGCCGGCGGCTGCGTGAGCACGCTCAGGTCCAACCCCGCAACCGCGCTCCGCGACGGCTTGGTCCGCTTCACGGTCTCGGCCAGATCGTGCGCCACACGGTCAAGCGGCTCGACAGGCTGACCCATGCCGAGCACGAGCACCACCGTTGAGTGAGTCGCAAGCTCAACATAGATGTCGTAGGAGGCCTGCAGCGCGCCCGCCACCTCGTAGCCGGTGAGCCCGGTCTGCCGGACATCGATAACGATCCGCAAGGGGTCCCAAGCGGCGATGCCCGGCCGTCCCACCCACTGCTCGCCGACGATCGCACACCCGGGAATCCGAGCGATCGCCTCCCGCGCCCGCGCCGCGACTTTGATGGTCCGGTCGAGCAGCAGCTCACCGTGAACGGCCAGCTGGCGTCGCGCGGCATCCAACGACGCGAGCAACAGAGAATTGGGGCTGGTGGAACGCACGAGCCTGACCGCGCGGGCGATGGCGCCGAGGTCGAGGCGTCCGTTGTCCACCGCCAACAGCATCGCCGACTGGGTCAGGCTGCCAACGATCTTGTGGGTTGACGCCAGCATCGCATCTGCACCAAGCTGCAGCGGCGAGCCGGGCAGGTCGGCGTGAAAGCCAAAGTGCGACCCCCAGGCACAGTCCACCACCAGCGGGACACCCGCAGCATGGGCCACCTCCGCACACGCCTCCACGTCTGCCGCCATCCCGTAATAGGTCGGTGAGACGATGAACGCGGCCGCGTACGGACCTCCCTCCGCCAGCGCCGCAGCCAGCGCCTCCGGAGTTACACCGTGCGCCATCCCCAGCTCAGGGTCATACTCGGGTGCAACGAAGCGCGGCAGGCCGCCGGAGAGCACCAAACCGTCGATCATGCTCGCGTGGGAGTTGCGCTGCATCAGGACGTGCTTGCCAAGCCCAGCCAGCGCAAGGCACAGAGCGTGGTTGCCCTGCGTGGCACCGTTGGTCAAAAACCAGCAGTGGCTGGCGCCGTAGGCCTGGGCGGCAAGCTGTTCGGCTCGTTCATATGGGGTCGGCGAGGGCCCGACATCAATGCCCCGGATGTCCTGTGGGACGTCCAACAGCAGGGCAGCCGAGCCGAGCGCGCTGTGCAGGCCAGGATCGGCACCGCCCCCGCCCTTGTGGCCGGGGACGTGAAAGCGGGTGGATCCGCGCAGACCGTACGCGGTCACCGCCTCCAGATAGGGGGCTGTCGGCTGCTCAGCGTTGGTGTGCTGCGGCTCAGGAGGCATTCGCCGCCCTCAGCAGGTAGGCACGCACAAAGCCGTCCAGGTCGCCGTCCAGCACTCGGTTGGCGTCACCCATCTCAAAGTCGGTCCGGTGATCCTTGACCATCGTGTAGGGGTGCAGCACGTATGAGCGAATCTGCGAGCCGAAGTTGACGTCCTGTGCAGCTCCCTTCTCGCGCGCTATCTCCTCCTGGCGCTCGCGCTCGGCGCGCTCCGCCAGCTTTGAGCGCAACATGGCCATCGCCTCCGCCCGGTTGGATGACTGTGAACGCTCGTTCTGACATTGCACGACGATGCCGGTCGGCCGGTGCGTGATTCGTACGGCTGAATCTGTCTTGTTGACGTGCTGGCCCCCCGCGCCGCTGGCGCGGTAGGTGTCCACCTGCAGATCATCCTCCTCGATCTCAACCTCTCCAACGTCCTGGACCACAGGTGAGACCTCGACTCCCGCGAAGCTGGTCTGACGACGGTTGGCCGAGTCAAACGGCGAGAGCCGCACCAGGCGGTGGACGCCCTTCTCGCTGCCGTAGAGGCCGTACGCGTTCTCTCCCTTGACCAGGAAGGTTGCGGACTTGATCCCCGCCTCCTCGCCCGGAGAGGCCTCAAGCAGCTCGACCTGAAAACCTCGCTTCTCCGCCCATCGCATCTCCATCCGCAGCACCATCTCCGCCCAGTCCTGGGCGTCGGTGCCTCCGGCTCCGGCGTTCACGGTGACAAATGCGTCACCGGCGTCGTAGCGGCCGGAGAAGAGTCGCTCCTCCTCCAGCGCCTGCAGTCGTTGTTCGACGCTTCCCACCTGCTCCAGCACCTCGCCTTCCAGCGAGGGGTCCTCCTCAGCCATCTCAGCCAGGGCGTCCAGGTCGTCCACGTCTCGCTCGAGTGAACGGAACGTCTCCAGCTTGCGAGAGGAACGCGCATGCTCAGCGCTGACCTGCGCGGCACGCTCCTGGTTCTCCCAGAAGCCGGGTTCTGCCATCTCGGACTCGAGCGCGGAAGCGCGCTCACTCAGTGAAGCGGGGTCAAAGATAGTCCGCTAGCAGTTTCAGCTGCTTGCGGATGGCCGTGAGGCGCTGTGAGAGCGGCTCTGATGGTGCGGTCGACATGCGAGCGCAACCGTAGCAGGGCGGCTCCGCGTAGAGTGCTCGGCATGACTGAACTAACCGATCCCGACGTCGTTGCGCTCCTGAGCGCACCAAACCACGGTGTCCTGTCCAGCCAGAACGGGGATGGAAGCATCCTCTCAACCGTCGTCTGGGTTGGTTACCAGGACGGCAGGCTGTTCGTGAACAGCGCGCGCGGCCGCCGCTGGCCGACCAACCTGGAACAGGACGCGAACGCCACTTTGGTGGTGTTGGACCAGCAGAACCCCTACCTGTTCGTGGAGGTGCGCGGCACCGTCTCCAGCTCAACGGAGTCTGCGCTTGAGGACATCCACGCCCTTGCGCACAAGTACATCGGCAAGGACTACCCGTGGCTGCAGCCGGGTGAGGAGCGCCTCACCTTCACCTTCACGCCCTCACGCGTCCGCCTGGTCAAGCAGTAGGCGGAAGCGGAGGTCAATGCAGCGACTCGCCACCGCGACCAGGCTGCTCTGACATGATTGCGCCCTGCGGCTCTTGAGACGCAGGGCGGCTTTCGCCGTACCGGTGCTCATGGCGGCGCGAGCGGCGGCGTGCCCGGCGATCTCCGGTCACGCCATGTCGGGCCCCCCTCAGTGCTGACACGACCGTGAAGACCAGCACCCACTTTGGCCAGAAGGAGCTGTCAGCACCGGTGAGCGCCCAGATCGTGGTGCAGACGGCGAACGGCACACCGCCTGCAAGCAGACCCCGGGCAAACTCGTTGTTGCTGATCGCGGTGCGCGCACGCTCCAGTCCGGTTGGCGGTGCCGGCGGGAGCACGGGCAGGTCGGCGCTGAGCCGATCAAGCTCGCCCCTGGTGCGCGCGGCGTAGACGGACTGCAGGCGCTCCTCGAACTCAAGCGCGTCCAGCCGACCCGAGGCAAAGTGCTCACGGATCATGGTGGCCGCCTGTTCTCTTTCCTGGTCTGAGACCCGAAGGTGCGGGGCGTCCTCCATCACTTGAGTGGCCGCTTCAGCTCACGCGCCGTGACACTTCTTGTACTTCTTGCCTGAGCCGCACCAACACGGATCGTTGCGTCCGGGCTCACTGGCGTCGGTGTGTCGTTGCTGGACCACGGGCGCCGCTGTCTGCATGGCCTCATGCTCGGCGGCGGCCACCGCTCCGGGACCACCGGCTGCCGCAGCCAGCGCCTGCGCCCCCATCGGCGCCATGCCGCCTGAGTAGCTCACGCGACCTCCGGCTGTGGACGTGCTCGCGGCCGGGCTCGGGGTCCTTGCCGGGATCGGTGGCGCCTGCGCCGGACCGAAATCGTCCGCGTCCTCCTGCACGGTCACCTGGACGTGGTAGATCATCCGTGCAAAGTCCAGCCAGACCAGGTTCATCAGGTCGCCGAACAGGGTGAACGCCTCGTTCTTGTAGGCGACAAGCGGGTCGAGCTGAGCCAGCCCGCGCAGGCCGATGCCCTCACGCAGGTAGTCCATGTCGTGCAGGTGCTCACGCCAGCGCTGGTCAATTATCTGCAGCAACAGGAACCGCTCCAGCGCACGCATGAGCTCTTCACCGAGCTCCTGCTCGCGCTGCTCATACAGTGCCAGCCCCTCCTCCTGGAGACGCGCGGTCAGGTCCTCACGGTCGACACGATCGGGGTCCACCGAGAGCAATTCCTCGCTCGGCTGGAAGATCTCGGTCATCCGCACGAGCAGCCCCGGAATATCCCAGTCCTCGACGAAGTCACCGGCGGTGTACTCGCCGACCAGACGCTCGATCAGGTTGACAACCTCCTCGCGCGCGACCTCGGCCATGTCGCGCCCCTCGAGGATCTCGTCGCGGTACTTGTAGATGACCTCGCGCTGCTGGTTCAACACGTCGTCATATTCGAGCGTGTGCTTGCGCATGAGGAAGTACTGCTCCTCAACCTTCTTCTGCGCCTTCTCGATCTGCTTGGAGAGCATGCCGGCCTCAATCGGCTCCTCGTTGCCCTCCTCGTCGTAGGACCCGAGCCGGTCCAGGATCTTGTAGATCCGGTCGCCCGCGAACAGGCGCACCAGATCGTCCTCAGCCGACAGGAAGAAGCGGGTCTCCCCCGGGTCGCCCTGGCGCCCGGCGCGGCCGCGCAGCTGATTGTCGATGCGACGTGACTCGTGGCGCTCGGTGCCGAGGATGAACATCCCACCGGCCTCCATCACCTGTTTGCGTGCCTCCTCGACGCGACGGTTCAGCTCCGGCAGCACACGCTGGAAATGCTCCTCATAGTCCGGCGCCCCCGGTTCAAGGCCGAGCTTTCGAAGTTCGAGCGTGGCAAGGTGCTCAGCGTTACCGCCGAGCTTGATGTCGACACCGCGGCCTGCCATATTCGTGGCAATGGTGACGGCGCCAGGGGCGCCCGCCTCAGCCACGATCTCACCCTCGTGCTGCGCGTACTCGGGCTTTGCGTTCAGGACGGTGTGCGGAATGCCCTTCTTGGCCAGCTGGGCGGAGAGCAACTCGGAGACCTCTACGGAGATCGTGCCGACCAGGACCGGCTGCCCGGTGGCGTGGCGAGCCTCGATCTCCTTCACCACCGCGTTCCACTTGCCGTCCTTGGTCTTGTAGACCTGATCGTTGCGGTCGGCGCGGATCATCGGAGCGTTGGTGGGGATCTGCACGACCTCCAGCTCGTAGATCTTCATGAACTCGGTCGCCTCCGTGGCCGCCGTGCCGGTCATGCCCGCGAGCTTGTCGTACTTGCGGAAGTAGTTCTGCAGCGTGACCGAGGCGAGGGTCTGGTTCTCCTCCTGGATCCGCACGCCCTCCTTGGCCTCCACCGCCTGGTGCAGACCTTCTGACCACCGCCGCCCTTCGAGGATGCGGCCGGTGTGCTCATCAATGATCTTCACCTCATCATCAATCACCTCATAGTCGACGCCGCGCTTCTTCAGCGCCTCGGCTTTGAGCGCCTGATAGAGGTGGTTGACGAGGTGCCCGTTCTCCGCGCGATACAGATGGTCGATCCCCAGGAAGCGCTCGGCCTTGGCAACACCCAGTTCAGTGACCGACACGGTCTCCTGCTTCTCGTCGATCTCATAGTCGAAGTCGGCCACGTACGCCTTGCGTTCCTGCGGGAGCAGCCCGTCTGGCGTCTTGCCCAACACCATCTGCGGTGCCAGCTTCGCGAACTTCACGTACAGATCCGCAGCCTGCTCAGGGGCTCCAGAGATGATCAGGGGCGTGCGTGCCTCGTCGATCAGGATGTTGTCAACCTCATCCACGATCGCGAAGTGGTGGTACGGCGAACCCTGTTCGGGCTTCGGACGACCGCCGTGCTGGACCTTCTCCTCAAGCGTCGTGGCCATGTTGTCGCGCAGATAGTCAAAGCCGAACTCAGAGTTGGTGCCGTAGGTGACGTCCGCCGCATAGGCAAGCTGCTTGTCCTCGTAGGACTGCATGTTCTGAAGGATTCCCACGGTGATGCCCAGCCCGTCATAGATGGGCTTCATCCAGAGCGCGTCTCGACGCGCCAGGTAGTCGTTGACGGTGACAACGTGCACCCCGCGCCCGGCCAGGGCGTTGAGCACAACGGCCGTGGTGGCGGTCAGCGTCTTGCCTTCACCGGTCCGCATCTCCGCGATCGCGCCGTCATGCAGCACCATGCCGCCGATCAGCTGCACGTCGAAGTGGCGCATGCCGAGTGTTCGCCGGCCAACCTCGCGAACCAGCGCGAAGGTCTCAGGCAGCAGCGCATCAAGGCTCTCACCGCCCCGCGCGCGCTCTCTAAGCTCGTCAGCCAGCTCCCGCAGCTCCGCGTCGGTGGAGCTCTCCATCTCAGGTTCAAAGGCGCTGATCTGCGCCACGCGCTGCTCGTAGGACTTGAACTTCTTGGCTTCGCCCAGGCGAAGTGCGCGATCGAGGAAGGACATGGCACAAGCGTACTAGCGCTCAGACCCGCTCGCAGAACCGTAACGCAAGCGGGGCGGCACCCAGCCGCCCCGCAGATCGCGTTGGATTCTCTTCACCCCCGGTGCTCAGCCGGCCTCAGCCGTGGAGGGCTGGAGCGACACCATTCCCGCCAGGTCTGACCTTGCGGCCGCCTCCCTCGCATCGCGGCGATGGCGACGCTTGTCACGGTTACGTTTGACCTGAACGGCGAGCTCCTCGCCAACCAGGTTGACGGAGTGCTTCAGCTCCCGGCTCGCGTGCGAGGCACGCAGGGTTACCCCCTTCAGATGCAGTGTGGCTTCGGCGACATAGCGTTCGGCGATAGAGGGATTGTGTTCCTCAAAGACCTCGACCTCCAGCTCCGCCAGGTCGGACACCTGCTTGCCGATGACGCGGAACCTACGCAGCACGTGCTCGCGCAGATCCTCTGAGACGGGAATGTTCCGTCCCTTGACCTCGATGCGCATCGATCGACCTCCTTTGTTTTCCTCAAGAAGGGAGTGGTTCGTGGTCAGTAACACCATAGTTACAACGGCGGCGTTTGTAAATCGGTCTGGACGAACTCTTCTGATCTTGTTCGGCTCGGACAGCCGCAGGCACGATTCGCCGGCCGGTGCCAGAATCGAAGCGTGTCGCCGCCACTGACATGGACGCTCTCGCCGACCATCATCGGCGGCGTCAGCGTCGCCTCGGTCGGCTATATCTGGGCCTGGCGTCGCGCACGTCGGCCCGGCATGCCGCACCCTCCGGGGCTGATACGCCTGGCCCTGTTCGCCGCCAGCATGTTGACCCTGCTGGCGGCGCTGATCTCGCCGGTTGATGCGATCGCCGACGACGTCATGTTCATCCACATGATCCAGCACGTGCTGCTCCTGGACTTTGTGCCGATCCTATTCATCCTCAGCCTGACCAAGGGCCTGCTGCGGCCCGTCACGCGGCGCCTGACGATCGTCGAGGCGCGCGCCGGCGCGCTCGCCCATCCTGTCTTTGCGCTGCTGCTCTACAACGGCTTCATGGGGTTCTGGCACATCCCGCAC
>JAKAED010000185.1 GCA_021820105.1 Actinomycetes bacterium
TTCAGCGATGCTTGAAGCTGGATGCCAGCGCCGCCCTTGAGCAGCGGAACCTCGCTCAGTAGGTATTCGTGGCTGCCGAGGGGTTCGAGCACGCGCTTGAACCAGTCGCCGCGGGCAATCTGCAGGTTGATATCTGCCATGCCGCCGCCGTTGGCTCCGAAGGCGTGGAACCACCACTCGCCGGGAGTCTGGTTGTAGCCGGTCTGGCCTTCCTCGACTTCGTACTTGATCCTCATCCAGCCCTGCAGCGACAGAGTGAGATCGAGACGCTCGGCACGCAGATGTTCAGTGACGTAGCCGAGTGCGGTTCGAGTGACCGGAACCTCGATGCGGATGCGGTTGTCGTAGGGACCGATGAAGTCGCCGCTTGAGGTGCCTTCGCCGAGTAGCTCGTTGCCGAATTTCACGCGCAGGCGCAGGTAGTGAATCTCCGCTTGGACCTTCTCGCGGTTGGTGCGCAAGCGCAGCTCGAACTGGACGCGCGGGAAGACCTCGCCCACACCCTGGACGCTGTCGGTGGCCTCAATCAGTACGAAGGAGCGGTGGTCGCCAATCGTGGTCGATGAGCTGGACATGAGCCCCGGAGGCTACTGGGACTGAGGACGCACTAACGGTGGAGGGGTCCTCAGATGGGGTTCAAATTGCCACTAGCTGCCGCCGAATCGCTCGTGGCAACAACGACCCGCAGGCGACCTGGCTGACGAGGGACGCAAGGTTGGTCCACATGGCGGCGCGCACGGCAGCAGCGGACGTTTCGCTGAAGCGCGCTAGCTCTTGCTCCACGTTGGCAACGTTGCCAGGACGAGCTTCCCTTCCGAGCGTGCGGTCCCCGAACGGGTGATCAGTCTCGGTTAGAAGTCGGTCAGACGGGATGAGTCCCAGCAGCTCGGTACGTCTGACCGATGAGGCGTTGATCGAGAAAAAGCATCCGAGGTCCACCGCACGCCTAGTGAGTGCATCGTCGCCAAGCCACCAATGAAGGACCGCGCCAACAATAGGACGGCGCTCCAGCGCCTGGATTAGCTCCGCCGTCGCGGCGTAGCTGTGCAGACTGGTGATGCGCGGAGTCTTCTGGAGAATCTGAAGCACCGCATCCAGCGTGGCTTGTTGTGTGCTGAGAGGGACTCTGGATTTGCCATCGAGTCCGACCTCGCTGGCGAAGGCGGTTCGGCCAACAAGACTGGCGAACCTTTCCGGCTCGAACGCCTTATGGGCGCCGATCAGGCCCGGGTGGCAACCCACGCCCCATACGGTCTGTTCGTCGGTTCGTTTGGTTGCCTCATCCGCCTCATCGAGCGAGCGTGTCGCCGCAAAGACGACTCCCAGAGGTGTTAACTCCCGCGGATCAATCGCCGGATCTACGTGGGCGTGCAAATCAAGCGGTGGGAGTGCGCTCATCCGAGAAACCCCGAGAGCTCAGCGATGCCTCGGCTGCAGAGATCCAGCGCACCCGCGAGCGGATATGACGGCGGCAGGTTGAGGGCGATCAGGTCTCGCCGGCTCACGCCGAGTGCAACAAAGCTGCGGGCTGCCGGGATGACCGATTGCCTATCAAGCCAGGATTGAACACCAGCATCGCCATTGGAGGAGATGTAGGTGGTTGCGTCCTGCAGCCCGGCGGTGTGGAATGACGCGCGCCTGATGACACAGCCGAAGCAGACACCGCATGGTGTCTTCGGCGAAATGCCGAAACTGCGTTGACCAGTGTGTGCACAAGAGTTGGTTTCGCTCAGTAGCGAAGCCGCGGGACCAGCACCAACCAGAGTTGCGGCCTGCTTGAACATCTCGCCCTTGGTGCTGTCCGCAAATGGGTTCCCGAACGAGCTGTGCGCTCCGACTGAGTTCAAGACGTCCACGAGACCGGCAAGGAATGCGGGGTGCGTCGTTCGCGTCGAGAGACTCCCTCGACGGTCGGGGCTGAGCGGCGGGTTGAGTGAGGCAAAGCCGTTCTCTGGGATCCACAGCGGCGCCTTGCTGAGCGAGGCGGCTGCGAGGCCAAGTGCCAGAAAAAGCAGTGAGCGTGACCGACTGCTCGGCTCAGTCGGGTACTTCGAGCCATCGAGCCGCTTCTGGTTTCTTCCGAAGCGGATCTGCTTGTGTTCCTGCCCAGGCCCCGGCAGGAGCATCACGAGTTGGTCGGCGATGGCTCGCTGCGTTGGCGCCAGTGTCTTCGCGCTGAACTGAGATAACAGGATGTGCTGTTCGTCGTCCGCGAGGTCAGCGCGAGACATCAGCGCCCCGATAGCCGAGTCGGCACCACCACTCAGTAGGACGACTCGCTTCGGACGTGTCGTCGCCATGGCTACCTCCTCCGGAGGCGCCTCGTCGTCATTGAAGGTCAGCGACCAGGAGTCACCCGTGAGGAAGCTGATAACCCCCTCGAGATCGTTTGAGACGGCGGACCAGGCATCCGTGGCAGAGACTGGGATCTCGAGTTCAAAAGTCCGTTGATTCCAGTCGGAGCCACGTCCAGCTCGCAGCACCGATCGATCAGCCGCAAAAACGGTCGCCGCAATTCGAACGAGGTCGACATTCAGATCCGGAACTGGGCCGAGCGACCCGAGGTTGGGACCGAGACTGGTGCTGAAGCTCGACGAGCTGTCAGTAAGCCAATAGAAAGAGGACCGGGCCTCAGCAGCCGTGGGGGTAGCGGGCGCACTCAAGCGCAAGCGAAACGCCGCCACTAGCTCGTGCCCTCCACGATGGTACGCAAGGCTTCGATGCCACGCTCGATGGAACTGGCAAAGTCCGCATCGCTCAACCCATTCGGCGGGAACTGCTCACGAGCAGCAAGTGCTTCGGCAGCATCCCTGATCTCCTGCACGGCGACCCCGCTGTGATTGCCGCTAGAGATAAGCGCGCCGGTTTCAGTCAGCACAGTTTCAGCGATGATTACGGCGATCGTGTGGCGGACAATCGCCTCCGGCTCAGGCGGCTGGCCATCCGGATTCTCGGTGAGCACCCAGTCAGCGACATCAAATGCAACCAGTCGCTGCTCATGGTCCTCCATCGTGCTGTCGGGTCGACCGCAAGCGGCATCGACGATTCGGCGGGTGATTTCGAAAGGATCACCAAGGGCCGTGAGTTCGGCGTAGTCCAGTCCGAGGCGATCCAGCGTGGCGGCATCGCCAGTCCGATAGGCATAGGCGGCTGATGCTGCCCTCCCAGCCGTTCCGGCCGATGCAGCTGCGGTTCGAGCGGGACCACCGCCCGAACGGTTACCCCCAGAACCGCCCCCGCCTCCAGGGCCATCTGAGCCACCGCCGCCGGCTGTTCTCGGTCGAAGTAGCTGCACGATTGGCAAGAGAACGTTCGGGTTGAGCTTGGGCGGTCGCGTGTCCGGACGATTAGGCTCTGGAGGGGTGTTGTCCTCATGTGGATTGTTGGGCGGTTGGTCGTTAGGCGGCGGTGGTGGCGGGCTATCTGAGGGCGGTGGCGAGTTCAGCCAGTCAGTCAGGTCGTCACGGACCTTGTCGCCAAACTTTCCCCCGCTGCCGGAATAGGAGCCGCTCGTGCCCACCTAGGCGCTCCTCTGATTGAGAGCATCGTCGATGGCCCGCTTGACGTTTTCAGCCGTAGCTTGCGACCTCCAGGTGCTCACCACGTCGAAGAGTTCTGCGGGGTCATTCCGCAGGAAGAGCAGCGGCGTCCCGATAGTCAGATCCCGCGCTGGGAGCATCAGGAGAGCCCGGGCGGCTACTGCGACCTGACCTGATTGGCGACGGGCGATCCGGAGAATTGCCGTGACGCCAGTCCTTTGGCTTGACGGGTTGTCTCGCACAGTCCGGCCGAGATGGAGCAGGAGCTTCTCGGCCTCGCTGGCGGTTAGCGCATCGAGATCACCGTCAGTGACTGCCTGTCGGTCAGCGCCGGACGTGGAGACCAAATTGGCCGCAATATCGCGGAGGCGCTCCGGGAGGCTGGTATCCAGCAGCGTGACGCCTGAAAATGAGGCTGCAAGATACAGGTAGGGCGCGAGGTCCACGCCGTCGAGCGGCGGTGGCAGCTTGGCCCACCGGAGCAATCCCTCGCCGAAGTCGGCAGACGCGACTTCGACCGCCCCGTCAAGCGGCTTCTGCTCGCCGTCCGTCTCAACGGCCCCGCCCGACTCGATCTCCCCGGAGCCCCCGGTTGCTGCCACGGCCGGTCTTCCCGCGGCAATCTCAAGCGCCTCCAGGCGCGCTCGGAGTTCGCCTTGTGCCAGCCAGTCGAGGACACGCTCGAAGTCGCTAGGTAAGAGCACCTCCAGCACCATCAGCTTGGCCACAACGGCCGGGTCAAGCGTGATGCCTCGACGAGCGGCGATCGTCTGCCGGACGCGCAGGTCGTTAAGAAAGCGCTTGATGCGCCGTGGATTGCCGTGGAGCTTCTCGTAAAGGATGGGCGTCAGGCGGCTCGCGAACGCCAGTTCCTCGGACATGTCGACGCCGCTAAGCGGTTTGAGGTCGTCCATGTTGCCACCCGCCCGCCGGATGTCCGTGCACTGCTCGACGATCTCGCCGAAGTTCTGAATTGTCAGCTTGGCCTGAAGCTGCAAGAGCAGAAGGAACGACTGGGTGTCGAACCGACTGAGTGTCGGCAGCGGGAAGGTGGTTTGCACGATCTTGTGGAGGTAGAGCTTGGCTGGCTCCTCGTCGTCGGCGCCCTTCTCTTGCGGGGTGCCAGTGTCGGCAAAGCGAGTGCGAATGGCGTCCGCAACGCGCTCCTCGTCCGCGGCGATCACGAAGGACATCTTCGGGACTGACAGGAAGAGGCGGATCGCCTCGAGGCTTTCGATAACGGTCTCGGGAAGGCAGCGATCTAGGTCATCGACCAGCACTGCTGCTGCCTGGACATGCGCAAGTGCCTCGGAACCCATGAGCTCCGCAAACTCCGCCCGGAAGCTCTCCAGTCCCTTGGGCTCCACGGCGCCGCCCTCTGCGGATGGGCCGTCGCGCACGAGGCTGAGGATGTCGGAGACCGATGGCACCTGAAATGCCAGCGCTGTTTGAGCTGTGAGCTTGATGGCCTTTGACCAGTCAATGCGCTGAGCTAGCTTCATGACCAGCTTCTTGGCTTTCTCCTTTGCACCCTCGACAGTCGTTTGTGACGACTCAACCTCCTGTGCGAGCGCATTCAGCACCTCGGAGATCAGGCTCTCCTTGGCGCCAGTGCTCGGGTCGTATCGCCACGGCTCGGTTCGGATCACCAGGATCCTGCGCTCGTCCGTTGAGCGAGCGTCCAAATCTTGCTCAACAAGCGTCAGGACGGTCGTCTTGCCGCTACCCCATGGACCAGAGAGCCCCAGTGCGACAGGATCCAGCGCCGGGTCGAGTAGCGCATCTGAAATCGTGGCGGCGACGGCATCGAATGAGAGGAGGTCGGTGGCGGCAGGATCATCGGACCACAGCTCAAGGTGGTGCTCGAGTTCCTGCTCGCTCTGTCCCTCCGTCATTGCGCCGCTGCCCGACCGCGGAACATCTCGATCTGCGATGGCTCATTCATACGCACCAACTATGAGCGGACAAGCGTGCCGCTGTCAACACGCTGGAATGCTGAGTGAGCTGAAACCGCATGCTGAGATCGGTAAGCAGGACGGCGCCTGGAGCGGGCCGACGGAACACCTCGTGAATCAGCACCGAGGTAGGCCACTGGGGCACAAAAGCGTGCCGTTACGAGATCAATCGTCGAGTCGCCGCGACAGGCGGTATTAACCAACTTGGTGATCACCTACGACGAGATCCAAGCTAAGTCAGAAGAGTTCGGCATCCACACCAGCGATGTCCAGCGGGATTACGTCTTTGGCTGGCTCATCGCCGCCGTGGCTGCACATCCCGATCTCGGACAGTCTCTTGTACTTAAGGGCGGGAACGTTTTTCGAAAGGGCTACTTCCCGGAGACTCGGTTCTCCGATGATCTGGACTTCAGCGCCGCTCACGCGTTGCCGGAGAACCGAGTCATAGATGTCTTCAACGACGTATGTCGAAACGCTGGCGCAGAATCAGGGATCCAGTTCGAGATCGGCCGTAATCGGTTGGTGGATGAGCAGCAGCTAGACCGCGAGCGCCGAGTTCAGAAAC
>JAKAED010000033.1 GCA_021820105.1 Actinomycetes bacterium
TCAGGATCGCGGGGAAGTGCCTCACCCGCGCTGTCTGGATCAGCGTCAGAACCTCAAAGAGCTCATCCAGCGTGCCGAATCCGCCGGGCGCAACCACAAAAGCCTGCGCGTAGCGGACGAACATCACCTTGCGGGCAAAGAAATGCCGAAACTGCAGGCCGATGTCAACATACGGGTTGAGCCTCTGCTCCCACGGGAGCTCGATGTTGCAACCGACGGAGGCGGCGCCCGCGTCCCTGGCGCCGCGATTGGCAGCCTCCATCAGCCCGCCGCCGCCGCCGGTGATGATCGCGTACCCGGCGCGGCCCAGGGTGGCCGCAACCGAGCGCACAAGCTCGTAGTTTGGATGGTTCGACCCCGTTCGGGCGGAGCCGAAGATCGTCACCGCCGGCCCGAGCCGCGAGAGCCTGTCAAAACCCATCGCGAACTCCTGAGCGATCAGTCGGAGCAGCTCCGCGTCCTGTTGGCGCACCGCCTCGCTCTCGTCACCGAGCCAGGAGAGGAGCTGCTGGTCAAAGGTTTCGGTTGCCTTCCCAGGCTCGGCCGCCGCGATTTCGGCGCTCATTTCGTCAGGCATTGCTGTCAGAGTAGGGACATGGCCTCGCTTGACGATGTTGACCTCTCCCTGAAGCTCACCAAGGAAGTCGGTCTCGAGCGCCTTGAGCGCGCCCAGAAGCGCCTGTTGGCACTGCGTCTGCAGTGTGGAGGGCTGATTGGCGATGGCAGCATCGGCCCGCCCCTGCTGGTGCTGTTTGAGGGCTGGGATGCGTCCGGGAAGGGTGGCGCGATCCGCAGACTCACGGCGCCGCTCGATCCCCGACATTTTGAGGTCGCCGAGTTCGCCGCACCGAGCTCACGTGAGCAGCGGCATCATTTTCTGTGGCGCTTTTGGCCCCATGTGCCCGGTCGCGGAGGCATGTGCGTGTTTGACCGAACCTATTACGGGCGTGTGCTGGTGGAACGCGTTGAGGGATTGGCCGGCAGGTCTGAATGGGAACGGGCCTACCGGGAGATAGTCGAATTTGAGCGCAGCCTCTGTTCGGAGGGAATGGTGCTGATCAAGTTCTGGATGCACATCTCGGATAAGGAGCAGCTGGCACGTTTCAAGGCCCGTGCCGGAGACCCACTAAAGGCCTGGAAGCTGACCGATGATGACTGGCGCAACCGGGAGAAGCGCGCCGCCTATGAACGCGCGGTCAACGACATGATCTATGAGACCGACCATGACATGGCCCCCTGGTCACTGGTCGCCGGCGAGAGCAAGAGCTACGCCCGCGTGGCGGTCCTGGAGACGGTGATTGAGAAGCTCGAGCAGGGCATGCGCGCGGTCGGTCAGGAACCTCTGAGGGTCGAAGCCGCGTTGTGACGCAGCAGCCCGGAGCTCGGCAGTATCCACGAGAGCGTGAGGCCGACATCGTCCTCCGCGACGGATCCACGCTGCGGGTCCGCCCCGTGCGAGCAGAGGACGCCCCGGCGATCCGTGAGTTCCTGGCCGCCATCTCGCCGGAGTCCATCACGTTCCGCTTCTTTGGGACCCCAGATCTGAGCTGGGTCGTCGAGTGGGCGCTGGATGTGGACTATGCGGATAGGTTCGCGCTGGTCGCGGAGACCGGCACGCCTCCGCGGATCGTGGCCCACGCCGCGTATGTGCGCAGCGGTAGGGATCGGGCCGAGGTCGCCTTCCTGGTCGCGGATGAGTTCCAGGGTCACGGGATCGCGACCACCCTGCTCGCCCACCTGGCCGCCATCGCCGAACACAATGGAGTGAGCACCTTCACCGCCGAGGTGATGCCCGCCAACCACAGGATGATCGAGACGTTCCGGGAGAGCGGATTTCCCGTCGACATCATCTCCACGGCCGACTCCCTGGAGATTGAGCTGCCGACATCTGTCACGCCTGAGGCGCAGGCGCGGTTTGAGGAGCGTGAGCGAACCTCAGCCGTTGCCGCGGTGCGCAGCGTGCTGGAGCCCCGCTCCGTGGCCGTGGTCGGCGCCTCGCGCACCAGCGCGACCATCGGACGCGAGGTGCTTCACAACATCCTCGCTGCCGGTTTCAACGGCCCCGTCTATCCCGTGAACCCGCAAGCCGAGGAGCTGCAGGGACTACCGGCGCATCCGTCCGTCAGTGCGATCCCGGGGGAGGTCGATCTGGCGGTGATCGTGGTCCCGGCGGAGCAGGTGATCGGCGTGGCCCGAGACTGCGCGGCCGCGGGCGTTCGCACGCTGGTGGTGATCAGCTCGGGTTTTGCGGAGACAGGCGCCGCCGGTGCTGCCCGCCAGCGTGAGCTGCTGGATATCTGTCGCGCAGCCGGGATCCGAGTGGTCGGTCCGAACTGCCTCGGCGTGATCAACACCGACCCCGAGGTGCGGCTCAACGCCACCTTCGCCACACGTCCTCCCCTCGCCGGCTCGGTCGGCTTCATGTCGCAGAGCGGCGGACTTGGGATCGCCATCATCGAGGCCGCAGCCCGGATGGGACTCGGGCTCTCATCCTTTGTGGCCGTCGGCAACAAGTCGGATCTGTCGGGCAATGACATGCTGAGCTATTGGGAGCAGGATCCGCACACCCGTGTCGCGCTGCTCTATCTGGAGTCGTTCGGCAATCCCCGGAAGTTCGCACGGCTCGCTCCACACTTCTCCCGCCGCAAACCGCTGCTGGCGGTCAAGAGCGGCCGTTCCACCGCCGGTGCCCGCGCCACCGAATCCCACACGGGCACACGTCTGGCGCAGTCCGATGTGACCATAGATGCGCTCTTTGACCAGGCGGGTGTGATTCGGACCGACACGCTGCACGAATTGTTCGCGGTGGCGCAACTGCTGACGACCCAGCCGGTTCCGCGGGGTGACAGGGTTGCGATCCTCACCAACGCGGGCGGGCCCGGGATCATGTGCGCCGACGCATGCCAGGCGGACGGCGTTGACGTGCCCGAACTATCCCCTGAGCTACAGGCAATGTTGCGCGAACTGCTACCGGAGGGCGCGACGCTGAGCAACCCGGTTGACCTGCTCGCGGGCAGCGGTCCCGAGCACTTCGACCGCGCTATGCGAGCGCTCATAGAGGCCGACGCCTGCGACGCGATCCTGACGATTTTTGTTCCGTCTCTGAGTGCTGAGGCCGCGGCAGTGGCGCGCGTGGTGCGCGAGGTTGCGGAGGAACACCCGCCCGTGGCGATCGCGGCGGTCTTCATGACCCAGGAGCCGCCCCCGTCGCAACTGCGGTCAGAGACGTCTCAGGTACCCGGATACGAGTTTCCCGAGGATGCCGCGCGTGCGGTTGCGCTGGCGGCACGGCACGGACGCTGGCGGGCGAGGCCGGAGCCTACGCCGGTGCTCCTGGAGGGCACGGCCCCTGAGCACGCGGCGGCGCTGCTGGCTGAGGCCCTGGGTGATGGCGGCGGATGGCTGCGGCCGGAGCAGGTCCGGGAGCTGCTGAGCTGCTACGGGCTCGCGCTCTGGAGCGAGCCGGTGCCGGACGCGGCCGTGGAATTGGTGGTGGGCGTGGTCAACGACCGCAACTTTGGACCTGTTCTCGCCTGTAGCCTCGGCGGTCCGGCGGGTGATCTGGTCAATGATGTGGCCGTCAGGCTGACGCCGCTCTCAGCCCTGGACGCCCACGAACTGCCGCGTGCGCTCAGGAGCTTTCCGCTGCTGGACGGTCACCGTGGTGCGCCGGCGTGTGACGTGGCGTCGCTTGAGGCTGTGCTGCTGCGCGTGAGCGCGATTGTCGAGAACCACCCGGAGATAGTCGAACTCGAGCTCGACCCCGTCCACGTGTCACCGTCAGGCAGCGCGATCGCCGCCGCCAGGGTCCGGCTTGAGGCCACGGCGCCGCCGCCACCGTCGCCGTCACTGCGCAGTTACTGAATCTGACCGAGGTGAGGTCAGGAGTAGCCCGCTCAGCGGCCGAGCGTGCGAATGAAGCCCTCGCACGCATCCGGGAGCGACGCGATCGCGCTGCGCGTGCCTGAGAGACCCGCCCGCAGCGGCTGATCTCCGACCTCCACGGGCAGCAGTGAGTCCTGCAGCTCGGCGAGTATCTGATCTGCGGCCTGAATCGCGTCGGCGGCATGCTCCAGTGACCCGCGCGCGTCCTCCGGTGCCGGCACCGGCGCCGGCTGGAACTCGCGGCCGGGAAGGCTCGTGCGCGCCGCGAACTCCGCATGGGTCCGCTTCAACTGCCCGTACGCGCCCTGCAGCGGACGGAATAGCTCGCCCTCCATCCGATCACCGGACTGCTCGTCAAGGTGCTCGTACGCCTCGCCAAGGGCGGCCAGCGCAATGCCGAGTTGCTCGATCGCAGCGGCGGCATCATCTAGGATCTGCGTCCGTCCCTCTCGATTGGTGTAGCTCATTACACCTCAGTGTGACTCAACCGGCGGCGCCGTGCGCGCCGCCCTCGATCTCAGCCGGTGCCGCCTCTGCGGAAGCGCCCTCGCGGTCCCTCAGGGCGGCCGCAAGGATGCCGTTCACGAAGCCCGGAGCCTCAGCACCACAGAACGCCTTGGCTGTCTCAACCGCCTCGTTGATCGCACCCTCCGGCGGGATCGCCTGGTCCCCCGGCAGCAGCTCCGGGCGAGTCAGCTCGAGCAGACCAACGCGCAGGATCGACCGCTCAAGCGGGGCGATCCGGCCGAGCGTCCAACCGGTCGCATACCTGGTGATCAGCTCGTCAAGCTCCGGCTGGTGCTGCTTGACCTCCGTCGCCAGCACACGGGTGAAGTTATGAGCGTCACGCTCGAAGGTCTGCTCAAGCGGCCGTTCGAGCAGGTCGCTCTGGTAGAGCGCCCAGATCGCCGCCCGCCGCTGCTGCGTGCGTCGCGCCATCAGGCGCGTGAGACGTAAGCGCCTGAGCGGGTGTCGACGCGGACCACGTCTCCGATGTTGACGAACAGCGGCACAAGGATCTGAGCGCCTGTCTCGAGCGTGGCCGGCTTGGTGCCGCCGCCCGAGGCCGTGTTGCCGCGCAGCCCGGGCTCGGTCTCGGCCACCTCCAGGTCAACCGCGCTGGGCAGCTGCACGTCTGCCGGGTTGCCGTCGATGTAGAGCACCTCAACCTGATCAGACTCCTTCATCCAACGGAGCGGATCGGCCAGAGTGGTCTCTGAGATCGTCAGCTGCTCATAGGTCTCCGCGTCCATGAAGTGCGCATCGGTGCCGTCCTTGTACAGGAACTGCATGTTGCGCACCTCTGTACGTACCGGGCGGAACTTCTCCCCGGCGCGAAA
This sequence comes from Actinomycetes bacterium, assembly GCA_021820105.1. Lineage (GTDB taxonomy): Bacteria > Actinomycetota > Thermoleophilia > Solirubrobacterales > Solirubrobacteraceae > Palsa-465. The sequence continues at coordinate 5,226 of JAKAED010000033.1, forward strand.
CGTGCGGTCAATCACGTTGCCGTCAGAGGCGCGCCGCAGCTTGGTGCGTACAAACGCCCCGCCCTTGCCGGGCTTGACGTGCTGGAACTCCATGATTTTGTAGATCGTGCCCTCGACATCGATGTGAGAGCCGTTGCGAAATTCGTTTGTGCTGATCATGCGGTGGCTGAGTGTAGAGCCCTGTGCGGTCTCGGCGGGGCCGGGGGCCAGCGGGCCCACCGGCCCCGGGCTCCGCGGGGGACTGAGCCGAGCGAGTTCGATTCAGAAGGTCTTAGTCCACGATCCTCAGCGCCTTGGGCACCTGGGTGAGGATCCGGATGCCATCGTCGGTGATGACCACCAGGTCCTCGATCCTGATCCCGAACCTCCCGGGCAGGTAGACGCCCGGCTCGACGGTCACGACGTTGCCGACCTGGAGCGTGTCCTCGGAGCGGAAGGAGAGCGTCGGTGCCTCATGGATCTCCAGGCCGACGCCGTGGCCGAGACCGTGACCGTAATGCCCCTCATGACCGGCGCCGTAGATGATGTCGCGGACCGCCTTGTCGATCGCTCTTGCGTCGCCGCCGGCGCGGACCTCCTCGAGCCCCACCTGTTGGGCGCCCAGCACGAGCTCATACGCCTCACGCGCCTCCGGTCCTGGCTCGCCGACCGCGACCGTGCGCGTGCAGTCCGAGCAGTAGCCACCGTAGAGAGCACCCCAGTCGATCACGACGAGCTGTCCACGTTCGAGCTTCACGTCTCGCGGTGTGGCGTGCGGCAGGGCACCGTGCGGTCCGCAGGCGATGATGGAGTCGAAGCTGGGTGACTCGGCGCCGCGCAGGCGCATGTCATGTTCGAGCGTGAGCGCAAGCTCACGCTCGGTGCGACCCTCGAGGCCGCCGGCCAGCAGCGCCTCAAATGCGTCGTCCGCGATGCGCTGGGCGGCGGTGATCAGCTCTATCTCCCGCTCGTCCTTGACGGTTCGCATCCGTTCGACCAGGCCCTTGACGGCGACGAGCTCGACGCGCTCCGGGAACAGCTCCCGCATCCGGCCCAGCGCATCGACGGTCACTGTCTCGGACTCGTAGCCGAGGCGGAGGTTGCCCTCCGGAAGCTGCGCCACCACGTCCGTGAGCAGGTTCTGGGCGACGGTCACCCGCTCGAACTCGTCCGAGACCTCAGTCGCCACCTGCTCCGTGTAGCGGAAGTCGGTGAGAAACACCCGCGTGCGCGAGCCGATCAGCGCCAGCCCGTTGGAGCCCGTGTAGCCGGTCAGGTAGCGGACGTTGACGAGGTTCGTGACGAGCATCAGGTCGATGCCCACGCCATCAAGTTCTGCGTTCAAACGCTCAGCCCTGGTGTCCATCAGCTCAATTCCTCTTTCAATAGTTCAAGTGCCTGCCTGTATCCGTCGGCTCCCCTTCCGGAGACGGTCGCCAGGCAGAGATCACGGATCACGGACACCCTTCGCCACTCCTCGCGCTGGTCCACCGCGGAGAGGTGAACCTCCACGGCGGGCAGCCCGGTCAGCTCGAGTGCATCGTGGATCGCATACGAATAATGCGTCCACGCGCCGGGGTTGAGCACCACGGCGTCAGCCATGTCCCTGAGCTCGTGCAGATGCTCGACGAACTCACCCTCATGGTTGGACTGGAAGAAACGCACGCTGAGACCGAGCTCGTGCGCCCACTGGTCGATCCGGCGCTCAAGGGCGCCAAGGTCCAGACTCCCGTAGTGCGCCGGGTCACGCCGACCGAGCTGGTCGAGGTTGACGCCGTGCATCACCTCGACCCGATTGTTGACGATCGTCGTCATCCATACAGCTCCTTGATCGCGGCCCGCAGTTCGGCAGGCGCCACGACCTGCCCGATCACCGGCCGACCCGGCGCGGGACAGAGCACGAACGGGACCGGACCCTCACCGACCCGCTTCTTGTCGCGAGCGGTGGCGAAGATGACCTGCTCCAGATCGACCTCCGGGTCGAGCGTGACCGGGAGCCCGGCAGCGGCCAGCAGCTCAAGCACCTCGCCGCGCAGCTCATCTGCGCCGGAGAGCCGCAGCTCCGCCAACAGCCCGAGCCCAACCGCCTCACCGTGGCGATAGCGGGCGTAGCCGGTGACCGTCTCAATGGCGTGCGCCACCGTGTGGCCGAGGTTCAGCAGCTGTCTGACGCCGGTGTCATGCTCGTCCTGAGCGACTATCCGGAGCTTCGTGAGCGCGCAGCCGGTGATCACATCCGGATCATCCGGGCTGGCGCCCGAGCTGATCCGCCGCCACAGAGCGCCGCCGGCGATCAGACCGGTCTTCACCACCTCCGCGTATCCGGCCGCGAGCTCCTCCGGCGGGAGCGTCGCGAGCGTCGCGGTATCGGCGATCACCGCCGTGGGCTGGTGGAAGGCGCCCACATAGTTCTTGGCCTCAGCGAGGTCAACACCGGTCTTACCGCCGTAGGCGGAATCGACCTGGGCAACCAGCGTCGTGGGTACCTGGACGACACGCATGCCGCGCTGATAGGTGGCCGCGCAGAAGCCGGCGATGTCGCCGATCACGCCGCCACCGAGTGCGACCACGACGTCACCGCGGGTGACGCCGGCCCGAACCATCTCGGTCCAGATGATCTCGGCGTGGGCAACGGTCTTTGACTGTTCACCGGGAGTGATGCGGATGTTCGCGAGCGCGGGTTCCAGCAGGTCCCCATAGTGGCGGCCGGCGTTGTAGTCGCTGACCACCACGCGCCTGCCATCGATCGACTGCGGCCAGAAGCGCTGTTCGGTCACGATCCCTGATCCGATCAGGACCGGGTAATCCGCCGACGCTGTGGTCGCCCACAGGGCCCTGACGCCACCGTGCGGCAGCCCCTGCAAGGACATCATCACATCGGCCATCAACCGCGACCTGCTACCCGGGACGATCACGTCCGCAAGCTGCTCGTAGAGCGGTCGGCGCTCCTCGTGCAATTCATAGAAGCGGCGCATGTCGCGGGCCAGCGGTCGCTTGTCGGCACCGCCGCTGACGCGGCGCCAGGCGTGGTCGACCTCAATGTCCAGCCAGACGACACGCGCCGCCCCGAGTGCCTCCCTGATCCGTGGGGAGAGCACGGCGCCACCGCCCAGCCCGACCGCCTCAAGGCCCGGGTCGGCGAGCAGTTCGAGCGTGACGCGCTCCTCGATCTCCCGGAAGGCGGCCTCACCGTCGGCCGCGAAGATCTCCTGTACGGAGCGACCCTCACGGGCCTCAATCACCTCATCCACGTCGGCGCTTGCCGGACCGAGCGCCCGTACAGCCGTGGTCTTACCGGCGCCCATGAAGCCGATCAGCGCCACCTTGGGAGTTGCGGCCGCGCCCGCTGGCGCGGCCTCCCCGGGCGGTGGAGCCGGGCCGTCGCTCATCGCCGCCAGCCGATCCGCTCCCGGTAAGCGTCGACAGCGGCTCGGACATCGTCGATGTGGTCGCCGCCGAACTTCGTTCGGTAGGCGTCGGCAAGCACAAAGGCGACCATCGCCTCGCCGACGACTCCGGCAGCCGGCACCGTGCAGGAGTCCGTGCGCTCCCGCAGTGCCTGCGCGGGCTCATGCGTGGCGATGTCAACGGATCGCAGCGGCTTGGTCAAGGTCGGCAGCGGCTTCATGGACCCACGCACCACGACCGGATCCCCGGTGGTGATCCCGCCCTCAACTCCGCCGGCCCGGTTGGTCTCGCGGTAGTAGCCGCGCTCTTCGCTGTAGAAGATCTCGTCGTGCGCGAGCGAGCCCGGTAGCCCGGCGATCTCCTGACCGTCGCCGATCGAGACCGCCTTCATGGCCTGAATCGAGAGGATCGCCATGGCCAGACGCCCATCCAACCGTTCCTCCCAGGAGACATGTGATCCCAGCCCCGGGACCACCCCAAAGGCCCTGACCTCAAATACGCCGCCGAGGGACTCATTCTGCTTGCGCAGCTTGTTGATCTCCTCAACCATCGCGCGGCTCGCTTCCGGGTCCAGGCAGCGCACGGGCGACTCGTCGACGGTGGCGAAGTCAGCCGGGGTTAGATCGTCGCGCCGCGGCGCGGTCACCGACGTGATCTGCAACACGTGGGAGTAGACCTCCACGCCCAGCGCGCGGAGGAACTCCTTGGCCAGAGCGCCCCCGGCAACCCTTGCCGCCGTCTCCCGCGCGCTGGCCCGCTCCAGGATGTCGCGCACATCCGTCAGGCCGTACTTCTGCGTGCCCACGAGGTCGGCGTGGCCGGGACGAGGCAGGTGCACCTGCGGTGTCTGCGCCTCCACGGGCCAGGGATTCATCCGATCCTCCCAATTGGCGTAGTCGCGGTTGTGGACCTGGATCGCGACCGGGCCTCCGAGCGTGCGCCCGTGGCGCACACCGGCGGTGACGTCAGCACGGTCGGTTTCGATCTTCATGCGCCCGCCGCGGCCGTGGCCGAGCTGGCGCCTGGCGAGGTCGCGATCAAGCGCCTCGCGGTCGAGCTGCAGGCCAGCGGGAAGGCCCTCAACGATGCAGGTGAGTCCGGGGCCGTGCGACTCGCCGGCCGTGATCAGCTTCAAAGACATGAGTCCGGAGATTACGGGGCCAGATGCAAAGATGGCCCCGCGAGCAGCGCCACCACGCCGCCGAGCGCCAGGAACGGGCCCAGCGGGATGGCTGTGCGGCGCCCAGCGCTGAGCCCGCGCCGAGCCAGGACGCCGATGCTGAAGACCGCGCTAGCGAGCAACCCCACCATCAGCGCAAGCACCACGTAGCGGCTCAGGTAAAGGCCGAGCACCAGACCGAGCTTGGCGTCACCCATGCCCAGTCCACCTCGCGAGAACAGGGCGAACAGTGTGAGAAACGCTCCTGTGGCGACTCCGGCGAGCAGTTGCCCCGGGAGCCCAGAGGGATCCAGCGCCAGACCCACCAGAATCGCCGCCGCAGCCGCTGGGAAGGTCACCACGTTGCGGATCCGCCGCTCCTCCAGGTCGCTTATGGAGATCCGTACCAGCACGGCGATGAGCAGCAGACCCAACACCTTCTGCGCCGTAGAGTGGCGCACGATCAGGTCCGCCACCCAGAGCGCAACCAACAGGACGGAGCCCACGATCCGCAATGGCTCGCTGCGGCCGATGCCGGGGCGTTCCTGCAGCTCAGTGATCTGTTCGGCCACCGGTCTCTTCAGCCGCGATTAGTCGGCTGCCGCAGTCTGGATCTGCTCGCCGGTCTGCGCGTCCCGTCCGGGGTGGAAGCGGCCGTCGCCCCCGCACCACGGACAGGTGACCTCATGCGGCGTCCCGCCCTTACCGGAGATGACCTTCCCGCTGCCACGGCAGGCCGTGCACTCGCTGCGGTCATGGGCGTTCTTATCGGGGGCGGTGGTGCTCACCCGGGCGAGGATAGACCTATGGCGCGTCGCATTGCCTCAATTGAAGCCTCGACACCTGTGAACAGCTCAAATGCGATCGCGCCCTGGCCGATCAGCAACTCCAGGCCATCCACGGTGGCGAGCCCGGCGGCGGCGGCCGCTGCAATGAACGGCGTTCCGGCCTGGCGGTAAACCCAGTCAACTGCCGCGCGATGGTGGCGAAGCTGTCCAACGCTCATCGGGAGCGCATCCACGCCGTCGTCCTGATGGAGTCCCACAGAGGTGCAGTTCACGATCAACTCCGCGCCCGCAGCCTGCGCGGGATCACTCACGGTGCTGACGCCAAACTCGTCGGCGAGGGCCGCAGCACGAGCCGCGGTCCTGTTCCAGACCGTGACCTCCGCGGCGCCGGTGTCCAGCAGCGCGCGGATGGTGGCGCGGGCGCTGCCACCGGCGCCGAGTACGAGCGCCGAGGCCGGCTGCTGGAGGTTCAGCCGCCTCAGCGCGCAGCTGAACGCGGGAGCGTCCGTGTTCTCGGCCCAGATCTCGCCCTCCTGACGAAACAGCAGCGTGTTGGCCGCACCGATCGCGCGCGCCCGCTCGCTCGCGGCGGTGGCGATGGCCAGCGCCGCCGCCTTATGTGGAATCGTCACGTTGGCCCCACGGAAGCCGCAGGAGGCCAACGCGCGGACCGTGCCCGCAAACAGTGTTGGTGGCACCGGAAGCAGCTGGTAACGCCACTGATCACCAAGCCCGGCGGCCCGCAGCGCGGCAGTCTGGATCGCGGGTGAGAGGCTGTGTGCCACGGGCCAGCCGAGCACCCCGAGGCGGTTCATGCCGACGTGACGCTCACGGCTTGTTGCCCTTGCAGTACTCGGCGCTGCCGTGATGTTTGGCGGCCACGGTCACCGCGTTGTTCCAGTCGTTTGACCATCCCAGGAACTGCTGATAACTCGAGGTGAAGCGCAGCGCGCCGTTGCCGCAGACCTTGTTGATGAAGTAAATGAAGTTGGTATGAGACGGATGCGCGGCGGCATTGATCGCCTGCAGGTCCGGGTTGTCAATCGGCGTCGGTGGCAGCCCGGGATGATTGGTGGTGTTCCAGGGCGAACTGGAGTTCAGGTCCTTGGCGGTCAGGGTGCCGTAGTTGCCGGTGGCATAGGAGACGGTTGAGTCAAGCCCAAGGTCCATGCCCAGGCGCAGGCGGTTGTAGATGACCGATGCGGCCCTTGGCAGATCTCGGGGGAGCTGCGCCTCCTCACTGATCAACGATGCGATCTTGAGCACGTCATAACCGGTGAGGTGTTTGGAGCGGGCGTAGCTCAGATCGACCTTGGGGAACTCCTGCCTGAAGCGCTTCAGCTGATCGGCTACCAGCGCGCTCAGCTGCACGGGTTTACGCAGGGAGTACGTGTCGGGCCAGAGGAAGCCCTCCAGCGTCGGCGTACTCGGCGGCGCTCCGTACACGGTGGGGTCAAGCAGCGGCGAGCTGATCGTAGCCCGCAGGTAGTTCCCCCTCACGCCGTCACTGCGCAGCTGCGACTGCACCTGCCGACGCGAGCGCCCCGGGATGATTGTGAGGATCACGTGCGGGATGTTCGGGCCCGAACCAAGCAGCGCCAGCGCCGAGCCATAACTCATGCCGTGACGCATGATGTACTGCCCTGCCCGGATCTGACCACGCGTGCCGCTCAGCTCCGCGCGCAGCTTGAAGAAGAAGCCGGAGGAGATGACTCCGTCCTGCTGCAGGATCGAACCGATCTGGCTGACGCTCGCCCCACTTGGGATCGTCACCTCCACGCGCCCCTGGCCTGCACCGGCAAACGGTTCGAAGAGCGCCACCAGAAACCAGATCACGATGGCCACCGCGGCCAGTACGAGCAGCGCGACCACCCTTCTGATCATGAACACGCTAGGCGGACGCATACCGATCAAGCCAGCTGGACAACAGATGCGCAGCCGCCCGAGAATCCTCGCTCGCACGCGGAGAACGGCCACCGGACTCGCCATCGCGCTGGGCCAGGCGGGTGGTGAAACGCTCGTCGTAGAGCTCGACCTGGACACCGTCCAGCCGACGCTCCAAGACAGCGGCAAAAGCTCGCGCCTCCCGAGTCTGGTCCGTGTCGCCGCCTGAGAGACTCAACGGCAGCCCGACGATCACACGCTCGGCCTGCACCTCGCGCACCCGCGCCAGAATCTCCCCCATGCCGCGGCGGCCACGTGGTTTGAGGACGGGCTCAAGCGGCGTCGCCAGCACTCCACTCGGATCACTCACAGCGACACCGCAGCGGGCACTCCCATAGTCCAGCGCGAGCACGCGCACAGCGCTATCCCAGAGCCGCCTCAACCGCCTGACGTGCAGCTCTGAGCGCGTCCGGAAGGCGCTCGACCTGCCGGCCACCGGCGCGTGCTGCGGTGTCCTTGCCGCCACCGCCGCCACCGACCTCTGCAGCCGCCACGCGAACGATCTCACCGGCGCGGACGCCGCGCGCAACCAGCGTGGGAGTCACAGAGGCAACGATGTCCACCTTCTCTCCCGCCACGGCACCGAGCACAACCACGCTGTCCGCGAGCCGCGCCTTCAGCCGGTCCGCCAAGTCGAGCAGCGCCTGACCCGAGACGCCCTCAACCGTGCTGGCGATCAGGCTGGCACCGCTGAACGCGACGGCACCGGCCAACAGCTCATCCTCGTTCACCGATGGTCCGGCGAGGCCGTCCTTGAGCTGTTTCTCAAGCTCGCGTACGCGAACCCGGAGTTCCTCAACAGCGGCCGGCACTCCATCGGGCGTGACCCTCAGGGTCTGTGCCGCCCTCCCCAGGGCGTGTCCGTGTGCGCGCATGATGCCGATCGCGACAGGTCCGGTGACCGCCTCGATGCGACGCACATTCGCGGCGCTCGAGGTTTCGCTGAAGATCGCCAGCACGCCTATCTCCGCGGTTGATCGCACGTGCGTGCCACCGCACAGCTCACGCGAGAAGGACCCGTCCCCCACCTCGACCATCCGCACGATGTCACCGTACTTCTCGCCGAACAGCGCCATCGCGCCCAGCGAGCGGGCCTCATCGAGCGTGGTCGTGAGGGCGCGGACGGGATGAGCGCCAAGGATCCACTCATTCACCTGATCCTCGATCGCGATCAGGTCCTCGGGACTGAGGGCGGCGTTGTGGGTGAAGTCAAAGCGCAACTTATCCGGACCCACGTAGGAGCCGGCCTGGTGGACGTGGGTCCCCAGGCGCTCACGCAGGGCCGCGTGCAGCAGATGCGTCGCGGTGTGGTTGCAGGCCGTCGCATGGCGGGCCGCGCGGTCGACCCTGGCATGCACGCGCTCGCCGGGCTTGAGCGTCCCGCGCTCAGCCACAACAGCCAGCACCTGGTCGTCCCCGAGCCGGAGCACGTCCTCAACACGGGCCAGGCAGTCCCCGTCCTCACACTCGAGATAGCCGGCGTCATGCACCTGGCCGCCGCCGGTCGGATAAAAGGGTGACTCCAGCAACTTGACGAGCACGCGTCCGTTCTCAGGCTCGTCCTCAAGCGCTCCGACCGTGGTCTCCACGCTGGTGGCCTCATAGCCCTTGAAGTCGGTCGTGAAACCGGCGGCACCGGCCATGGACATCGCCTGCTCGCGCAATCCGGCACGCGAGTCCGCCTTGGCACCCACCATCCGGGATTGGCGGCGCTGCTGCTCCATCAGCACCTCAAAGCCCTGCTCATCCACGCCAAGCCCGTGCTCGGTGACCAGTTCCATGGTCAGATCGATCGGGAAGCCATGTGTGTCGTGCAGGCGGAAGGCGTCAGCGGCAGCGATCCCCTCGTCACCGCGCTCCCTGGCGCGCGTGATCAGTTCATCCAGCAGTTTGGAGCCCTCCTCGAGCGTGCGCCCGAAGCTCTCCTCCTCCGAGTTCAGCCAGCGTGTCACCGAATCGGCGTTGCGGGTCAGCTGGTCGTACTCATTGCCCATGATCTCGTTGACGGCCTGCTGGTAGCGCCGCAGGAATCCGGGGTCGAGCCCGAGCGTCTTGCGCCCCTGGAGAATCGCGCGGCGCATGATCCGGCGCAGCACGTAGCCGCGCTCCTCATTGGATGGCACGACGCCGTCAGCGATCAGGAAGGTGGCGGCGCGGCTGTGATCGGCCAGGATGCGCAGCGCACGGTCCACCTCGAAGCTCTCGCCGTAGCGATGGCCTGAGAGCTCCTCACCCAACGCGATCAGCGGCGCGAACTGGTCGGTCTCAAACACGGTCTCCTTGCCCTGCAGGATCGCGGCCATGCGATTGAGGCCCATGCCCGTGTCGATGTTCTGCTTCGGCAGCGGCGTCAGTGTGTTCGTCGGGTTCTGGTCGTACTGCATGAACACCAGGTTCCAGAACTCCAGGAAGCGCTCATTCTCGCCGCCGGGCAGGTCATCCGGCTTGCCGCGCTCGACGCCTAGGTCCAGATACAGCTCGGAATCCGGACCACAGGGTCCGGTCGGACCGGACTCCCAGAAGTTCTCCGAGCGCGGGCACTCAACGATCCGCTCACGCGGCATGCCCACCTCGAGCCAGAGGTCGATCGCCTCCTGGTCCGGGCCGATCCCAAGCTGCTCGTCGCCGCCAAAGACCGTCACCCAGATGTCCTCCTCCCGCAGGCCGAAGCCCTTGCGCGACAGCTCCCAGGCAAAGGCAATTGCGTCCCGCTTGAAGTAGTCGCCGAAGCTGAAGTTGCCGAGCATCTCAAACATCGTGAGGTGACGGGCAGTCATCCCGACGTTCTCAATGTCAACCGTGCGGAAGGATGGCTGGCAGGTCGTGAGCCGCTTTGCCGGAGGCTGCTCGGTGCCGGCAAAGTACGCCTTCAGCGGATGCATGCCGGCGACGATGAACAGTGCCGAGGTATCGGTCGCGGGCGGGATCAGCGATGCGCCGCGCTGGGCCAGGTGCCCGTGCTGCTCAAAGAACTGCCGGTATGTGTCGCGGATCTCATCTGAGGTCATCGGCATGGCCCGGTGGAGTGTATGCGGCGCGCACATCACCGCGCCACACGGTCAGCGCGAGATGGTCCCCCAGCCGACGATCAGTTCGCCGTCCATCAGACAGGCAAGCTGACCGGGTGCGGCGCCCGCCACCGGCTCGGCCAGCTCAAGGAGCAATTCGCGGTGATGCCCCGCAGGAGGCGAGTCGCATACGCGCGCCGGCAGCGGATTTGAGCGGTAGCGGAGCTTGACCCGGTCAATCCGTGCCCCCTCCCGGTGCAGGCGCGCCGCCCGCACCTTCACCCGATCGGTCAGCAGGCGCTCGCGCGGTCCGACGACGACGCGGTTTGAGTCGGCACTCTTGTCGAGCACGTACAGCGGTTCGGTTGAGTACACGCCGAGCCCCTTGCGCTGCCCGACCGTGTAGAGCTGATGTCCACCGTGCGCTCCGAGCACGTTGCCGTCCGGGTCAACGACCGCGCCCGGACGCGGCGCATCGGCTCCGTGCCGCTGCAGGAAGCGGGCGCGAGTGGTGCCCGCGAGAAAACACAGGTCCTGCGAATCAGCCTTGGACGCCACCGGCAGCCCGGCATCGGCAGCCAGCTTGCGCACCTGGGGCTTCTCGTAGTCACCCAGCGGGAAGCGCATGCGCGCCAATGACTCCGGCGCGAGCGCCGCAAGCATGTACGTCTGGTCCTTGGCCGGGTCCGCCGCCGTACGAAGCAGGCCCTCCTGCACACGCGCATAGTGGCCGGTGGCGAGCGTCGCGCAACCCAGTCGGTCAGCGAACTCAAGCATCGCGTCGAGCCGCACGTGCCCATTGCATCCGACGCAGGGGTTGGGTGTGTCGCCCGCACCGTATGCCTCGATGAATGGCTCAACCACGCCGTGGCGGAACTCATCGCGGAGATCCAGCGTGAAGTGCGGCAGGCCCATCCGATGCGCCAGCGCGCGCGCCTGGGAGACCGCCGAGGAGGAGCAGCAGCTCTGCGCCGCATCGTTCTCCGTGTCGGACCACAGCTCGAGGGTGATCGCGACGGCCTCACCGTCCCTGGCGCAGAGCAGCGCCGCGACGCTCGAGTCGACGCCACCGGACATGGCCACCAGCGTTCTTGAGCTGCCTGGTCCAGCGGGACCGGGCAGCGAACCGCGAGCGCGCACGGCGGCGCCGAGCGCACGTGCCAGCGCGTCCGCGGCGACCGCTGCGGCATGACGCTTTGCCGAGCTCAGACCCCCGAGTTCATCGGCAATCTCCTCCGCACCGACGCGGGCGGCGTCCAGCAGGCCGGCGCCGCGCACAAGGGTGACAGCGGCGGACGCGGCGGCGTGGGAGGCGCCACAACCGTTGGCGCTGAAGCCGGCGTCGGTCACGCGGGTACCGTCTGTCTGGACGCTGAAGGTGACCTCGTCGCAGCACTCACCGCCGCCGAAGGTGACCGTGAAGGCGTCGCTGGGCGTATGACCCTCCCCCTGCGGGGAGGTCAGATGGTGCTCAAAGGCGAGGATGTCGGTCACCTAGTGGAGGATATTTGAGGCGCGGCGAGCGACCTCCGCGTGGATGTCGTCGGCCACGTTCTGGGGAGATCTCGTCACCTGATCATTGGTGTAACGGATCACGGTGAGCCCGTGTGCTCTGAGCTTCATGTCCCGACCCTGGTCCCGGTTGCGTTGGGCGGCCGTTGCGTGGTTGCCACCTCCGTCGAGTTCGACCACGAGGCCGTACTGCGGCCAATGACAGTCGACCTCGACGCCGTGAACGATCGTGTTCACGTTCGGTATCGGGAGGCCGTGGCGGCGGCAGACGAGCAGGAACGCGATCTCAAGATCGCTCTTGGTCGCGGCCATCGCGGGGATGTAGGTGTCGAGTGCCTCAAGCAGCCTGCTGCTGCCGCGCCGCCCATAACCGCAAGCCGCACGGATGGCTTCCGGACGGAGTGCGCGCTCGTAATCAAGCTGCGCCAGCGACCTGCGCACGAGGCTCAGCGGCTCGCTGGCCGCGAGGTCCAGGAGCGTCCGCGTGACAGTTGTGCACGGGATCCCGTTGACCAGCTCACGGTCCAGTGTGCGAGCACTGTGGACCTCGACCTTGCGCAGTCGCGTGCGGATCCTGCGCGGTGTGCTCACGTGCGACTTCTCCACTGGAAACCTGAGCCAGCCGCGCCAGTGTGCAGCGGTGCCATGGCTGATCGCAGCACCCGGCCCGGCGAACAGGACCAGTTCGAAGAGGCGGGTCGGCTGATCTGCGCCGGCGTGGCCAACTGCGTAGACGCGCGGGAGCACGCGGATCAGATAGCCGTCGCTGATCCACCGATCGACCGTGCTGTCGGGCACATCCAGGGCTCGGAGCTGCGCGCGGGAGACCCGGCCGCACTGGCGGGTTGCGAGCTCGGCGACCCGGACTTTCGACGTACGTATCGCGTATTGCGGGGTAAACGTCGAAAGTCCATCGGTGGCCATTGGGAGACGGTGTCAGATCGCAGCGGCAGCGACCCGAATTGACACAGTCTCGGCACACCTTCAGCGCAGGCGCAGCCCGAGCTCGCGCAGCTGCAGATCATCCACCGGCGCGGGCGCGCCGGTGAGCGGATCCGCTCCGGAGGTCGCCTTGGGGAAGGCAATCACCTCACGGATGTTCTCGCGCCCCGCGAGGATCGCGATCAGCCGGTCGATCCCCATCGCGATGCCGCCATGCGGCGGCGTCCCGTAGCGGAACGCATCGAGCAGGAAGCCGAACCGTGCGCTTGCCTCCTCCTCGTCCAAGCCGATGATCTCGAACACGCGGCGCTGCACCTCGGTGGAGTGGATGCGGATCGAGCCGCCGCCGATCTCCGAACCGTCCAGCACCAGGTCGTAGGCGCGAGAGAGCAGGGAGCCGGGATCGGAGAGGTCACCGGTGGGTGCCGTGAACGGGTGGTGCTCAGCCGTCCAGCCGCCCTCACCGTCCGGCGCGAACATCGGGAACTCGACGACCCAGAGCAGGTCGTGGCCGGCATCCTCGCCGATCAGCGAGAAACGGCGGGCCAGCTCAAGCCGCAGCGCGCCCAGGACCGACCGCGCGACAGCCACCGCGTCCGCCACGACAAAGAGCACGTCACCCACCTGTGCCGACAGGGCCGCCTTGATCGCATCGATCTCCGCTTCCGAGAGGAACTTGGCGATCGGCGAGCGCAGCGAACCGTCCGCCTGGACAAAGGCCCAAACCAGGCCCTTTGCGCCGTACTGCTTGGCGAACTCGGTGAGCGCGTCGAGGTCCGAGCGTGGTAGCTCTCGGGCCCCGGCGTTGATCCCCAGCACCGCGCCCGCTGGCGCAGTGCTGTCCTGCGGCTCCAGGGCGCCGCGAAACACCTGAAACTCCGAGCCACGGACGGCGTCGGAGAGATCGACCAGCTCCAGCCCGAAGCGGCGGTCGGGGCGATCGGATCCCCACCGGCTCATCGCCTCCGCCCACGTCACGCGCGGCCACGGGGCCGGCGGAACCGGGAATCCCTCAGCGGCGAAGACCGAGCCGTAGACGGCCTCCATCAGGCCAATCACGTCGTCCTCGTCGACAAAGGCCATCTCAATGTCCAGCTGCGTGAACTCTGGCAGGCGGTCAGCGCGCGAGTCCTCGTCTCGGAAGCAGCGGACGATCTGGTAGTAGCGCTCAAGGCCGCCGACCATCAGCAGCTGCTTGAACAGCTGCGGTGACTGCGGCAGCGCGTAGAAGGAGCCGGGTTCGGTGCGAGCGGGCACCAGGAAGTCGCGTGCACCCTCCGGGGTCGAGCGTGTCAGGAACGGGGTTTCGATCTCCAGGAAGTCGCGTTCATCGAGCACGTGGCGGATCTTCTGGACAACCCGGTGGCGCAGTTCCAGGGCCTCACGCATCGGCGTCCGGCGCAGGTCCAGGGTGCGATGGCGCAGGCGCAGGTTCTCATCGACGGGGCCGTCATCGTCGACCTGGAACGGTGGCGTCTCGGCGTCAGCCAGGATCTCAATCGAGTCCACGTCGAGCTCTATCTCCCCCGTGATGAGGTTCGGGTTGACGTTCTCAGGCTCGCGTGCGACGACCTGCCCGGTCACCGTGATCACGTCCTCAGAGCGCAGCCTGTGGGCGGTCGCGTGGGCCTGCGCCGCCGACTCCGGATGGAAGACGAGCTGCACCAGCCCGGAGCGGTCGCGCAGGTCGATGAAGATCAGGCCGCCATGGTCGCGGCGGCGGTGCACCCAACCGGCGACACGCGCCTGAGTTCCGGTCCGATCGCCCGTCAGCTCGGCGGCCCAGGCATCGCGGAAGCCATTGGCCCTTGGAGATCGTTTCACCGCACACTGCTCCTCATGTCAACCGGCTCCCTCGCAGCACCTCAGGGATAACCGCAGCTGTTGTCAACTCCTTCTGCTCCCCGCTCTCCATGTCCTTGAGCGAGGCGTGCTCGCCGTCATGCACGATCGCAACGTACCGCGCTCCCAATCGGTCGGCGTGCTTGAGCGCGCTCTTCAGGGAACGGCCGGTCAACTCAAGCTGCGCGGCGAGCCCGGCACGTCGCGCCTCTCGCGCCACCTCGAAGGCGGCCAGCGCGACGGGACGACTATCCCGGTCACCACCCACCACGAGCAGGTCAACGACCCGGGACATCACCGGCTGCTCAGGTGCCGCCAGCAGTATCCGCTCAAGCCCTGCAGCCCAGCCGATGCCGGCTGTCCGCTGACCGCCGAGCTGCTCGATCAGACGGTCGTAGCGGCCGCCGCCGCCGACGCCGGACTGAGCCCCCAGCGCGTCGCTGGTGAACTCAAAGAGCGTGCGGGTGTAGTAATCCAGCCCGCGCACCAGTGTCGGGTCAAGTTCGTATGCGACACCGGCGGCGTCAAGCAGCGCTCTGACCGTCGCAAAGTGCTCGGCATCGTCAGGCGCGAGCCGTTCCAGCAGCTTCGGCGCCGCTTCCATGACTCGTCGGGTCCCCGCATCGCTCGCGTCAAACGCTCGCATCGGGTTCAGATCGATCCGGGCACGAACCTCCTCTGAGAGCTCGGACTCGTGCGCGCGCAGATATGCGGTGAGCTCCTGCCGGTACTCGACCCGGGTCTCAGGAGTGCCGAGGGACGCAAGCCGCAGGCGAGTCCCCTTCACCCCCATCGCCTCCAGCAGCTCAGCCAGCAGCACGATCAGTTCGGCGTCGGTCTCAGGGCCGTCGGCGCCGATGACCTCCGCTCCCACCTGCCAGAACTGGCGGTAGCGCCCCTTCTGGGGATTCTCAGCTCGGAAGAACGACGACAGGTACCAGAGCTTCACCGGCGGCGGCAACTTGTGCATCCCGTGCTCGATATAGGCGCGGCACACCGGCGCTGTGCCCTCAGGACGGAGGGTCAGAGAGCGTCCGCCGCCATCGTCGAAGCTGTACATCTCCTTCTGGACGATGTCCGTCGCCTCCCCGACGCCGCGTGCGAACAGCTCGGTCGCCTCAAAGGCCGGCGTCTCAATACGTTCGTAACCCGCAGCTCCGAGGATGCGGGCGGCATGCCCGAGCAGGAGCTCACGTCGCGCCGCATCCGGCGGCAGCACGTCATAGGTTCCCTTCGGCGCCTGGATCATCGCCGGAACTGCTCGGGTGTGCTCGCGCTCACGAGCTCTGCGCGAGTTCGCGGAGGAACGGGTTGGTCGCCTGCTCGTGTCCGAGCGTGGTGGTGCCCATGTGTCCCGGATACACGACCGTCTGCGGAGGGAAGCGGTCGATCAGAGACTCGATCGACGCAAGCAGCGTCGGCCAATCGCCGCCGGGAAGATCGACGCGACCCACGGATCCCTGGAAGAGCACATCACCCGAGAGCAGCGCATCCTCATCACGAACCGCGTAGGTCACGTGACCGCGGCTGTGGCCGGGCGTGAACAGCACGTCAAAGGTCATACCCGCCAGTTCCAAGGCCTCGCCGCCGGCAACCGTGTGATCGGCCTCATAGCTCTCGAAGGGGCCGAAACCCTGAAGCCGCACATGGGCGTTGATGTCGGCCAGCACCTCGCGTTCCAGGACGGGGCAGTACACCGGCGCGCCGGTCAGCTCGTGCATCGCCTTCACCGCACCGACGTGGTCAAAATGACAGTGGGTGATCAGGATGGCCGGGATGTCGGTGATGCCCAGGCTGTCAAGAGCCTGCTGCAGGCGCTCGGGCTCCGCTCCAGGATCGACCAGCACCGCTGAAGCAGCGTCAGGCCGCCGCACGACATAGCAGTTCTCCTGAATCGGGCCGACGGTGAACCCGCGAACGTCGATCATCGCCGCGTCGCCGCCGCCTGTTTCTTCGCCATGCGGCGCCGCCACAGGAACAGTTCGATGTAGTAACCCAGGGCGACGTAAAGCAGCATCGCCACCACCGCGTAAACAGCTGCGGCCACCAGCCGGCTCTGACCGGCCTTTGGGTGGAAGGTGACCAGCAGGAAGATGAACATGAAGACGCCCGCCAGGAGCGCGCGCTGGACCGCACCCTTCATCGTCGGCTTGCGGTTCAGACGCTCTTCACGCCGGCGCTCCCGTTCGGAGCGATCAGAGCGCTTCTTCTCCTCGGCGCTCGGTGGCCTGCCCGTGCGCCCCCGCGCCTCGATGACGCCGGCCGCGTTGCCGCGATGCTTGGTCTGCCGCTTGCGCTTGGTCTGTGCCATCTCTCACTTGGAGATTAGTCGTTATCCGCACCGCTGTCCGTCACGCTGTGCAGGGCGTCCTCAAGGTAGCGCCGGTTGGCGACCGCGAGCTGCTCGGGAAAGTCCTGGAAGGCGGCTCGGGGCGGAAGTCCCACGACCTCAGCCCGCAGCGGGGTCGCGTGCCGTGCAATCGCCTCAACAACAGCCGCCGGGCTGGTCCTGCGGTAGTCGTCGATGTTGGTCGACACCTGCGCCACGTCCTCGCGGTGGGGCAGCGTCAGGCCTATCGCCCTGACGGATGGCAGGCCCTCGGCCCCGCCCTCGCGGATCAACGCGGCGATCAACTGTGCGGTCTGCAGGGTCGCCGGCGGCGCCAGCTCGACGTTGAACGCGATCAGCGGAGGCCGCGCGCTCACCAGTGCCGCCCCGGCACGTGGGTGCAGCGCGCGCGGCCCAAAATCTGGCACCAGCTCGCCCGCCTCGATCCGAGCCTGCAGGGCCCACGGACCGCCGCGGCGGATATCGGCGCGCGTCACCCTGAAGTCCGTGAGCGCTCCGTAGAGAAACACCGGGATGCCGAGCTCGTTGCCGAGCCGATCGCCCAGGACCAGTGCCTGTGCGCAGGCCGAACCGCACTCCGCCTCATCCATGTAGACGATCGGCGCCACGTCCAGCATGCCAACGTGGGGATGCGACCCCATGTGAGTCGTGATGTCGAGCAGGTCGATCGCCCGGGCGGCACCCGCGGTGATGGCATCCGCCAGGCTGGCATGCTGATCCACCGCGGCGAGCGTGTAGACACTCCGGTTGTGGTCGGGATCGGTGTGGATATCGAGCAGCCGGACACCGGGCGTTGCGGTCAGCGCCTGTTCGAGCGCGGCGATCACGTGCGGGTCGCGCCCCTCTGAGAAGTTCGGTATCGCGAGCATGCTGGGAACCGGCGCGAGCTTATAGACTCGCCACTGCACTCCAGCCGGAGTAGCTCAGTCGGTTAGAGCAGCGGAATCATAATCCGCGTGTCGGGGGTTCGAGTCCCTCCTCCGGCATCAGTCGTAGCACGAGGGCAAAGGCAACACAGGAGATTTCGCGCACCCGTGTCCGACACGGTCCATGTCCTTGTCGTGAAGGCCGGCGGTCTGAGCTGGGCGTTGCCGATGTCCGCGGTCGAGCAGGCCTTCCATCTGAGCGACCACGAGGTGCACAACGTCGGCGGGTCGCGGGTCGTGCGCTTCAGGGACGAGGTACTTGAGCTCATCGACCTGGCCGGCAAAGTGGGGCTTGAGTCGGGAGACCCGCCATCCGCCGTGGTCATCTGGGGCGCCGGCAGGCGCTACGCCCTGATGGTCGACGAGCTTGACAGCCAGATCAGCGCTGAGCGCGTCCAGCTTCCTCGCCTGGCCCATGGACAGCTGACCGACGGTGCTGTCCACCACCGTGAGCAGGTCGTGCCCATCCTGCGCCCCGGGCCGTTGACGGGCGCGTATGACGCGGCCCAGGAGGACCTCACCCACCAGTTCACAGAGATGCAGCAGAGCGCGCTGGCGGAGATCGCGAATATCGGCTCCGGCCATGCCGCGACGGCACTCTCCGCGATGGTCGGCCGACCCGTGGACGTGGGCTACTCGGAAGCGATGCTGGTGGTCCTGGCACGCGCCGTGGACGAGCTCGGCGAGCCGATGAACCGCTCGGCGCTGGTGGACACCCCGATCATGGACGGCGGAGGCAGCGTGTTACTCGTTTTCCCAGAGGAGTCGGCCGAGGAGCTCTGCCAGCTGCTGGGCACCTCCATGTCGGACGAGTTGGGGCTCGGCGCACTTCAGGAGGTGGGCAACATCCTCTCCGCGTCCTATCTGAACGCGATCGTCGAGATGACCGGCATCGCGCTGGAGCCCGAGCCGCCCAAGGTCAACGTGGATCTGCTGGGACGGATGATCTCCAGCAGCGGGGCCGGCTCGGGCCGAGCTTCAGATCCGACGATGCTGATGCGCTCCTACCTGACGGTTGAGGGCTCCACCGCACGCTTCTCATTCCTGTTCGTGCCCCAGATCAAGTCGATCTCGCTGCTGCTTGAGAAACTCGGAGTGGACGCCTGAGCGCGTCGCCGAAAACCGGTGAACTGGGTCCGCAGGTGGGATCCCTGGTTCTGTGCGCAACCTGCGGTGTGGAGCACGTCAGGCCCGATGGGACCTGCCTGATCTGCGCCGATGAGCGCCAGTGGGTGCCTGCGGCTGGGCAGGTGTGGACGAGCCTGCGCGAGCTGCGCGAGCGTGGTCACCGCATCCGGTTCAGGGAGCCCGAGCCCGACCTGCTGGAGGTCGTGGTGGAGCCCGCCGTTGGGATCGGACAGCATGCACACCTGATCCACACGCCCCACGGCAGCGTGCTGTGGGACGTGCCGCCCTTCCTTGATCGCCCGGCGGTGGATCGCATCCACGCGCTGGGGCCCGTATTGGCGATCGTCCCCAGTCACCCCCACATGTTCGGCGTCCAGAGCGCCTGGAGTCACGCGCTCAGCGAGGCTCCGATCCTTGTGTGCGAGCCGCTGCTCGAGTGGGTCCAGCGCCCCGACGCCGCGATCAGGCCGTGGCGGGGACGGCATGAGCTGGCACCCGGGCTGGTGCTCCACGAGCTGGGTGGCCACTTCAAGGGTGCGTCAGTCCTGCACTGGGCAGCCGGCGCCGAGGGACGTGGCGCGCTCTTCAGCTCCGACACGATTCACGGCAACCCCGACGGCCGGTCGGTGACCTTCATGCGCAGCTATCCCAACCGGATCCCGCTCTCCGCGGCGGTCGTCAGGCGTCTGGCGGACGGCGTTTCCGGCCTACGGTTCGATCGCCTCTACGACAACTTCGGCCGTGGTCCCAGGCAGGACGCGGACGCCGCCGTGCAGCGCTCCGCTGAGCGCTACATCGGCTGGGTCCGGGGCGACTTCGACGAGCTGACCTGAGACCCGCTGAAGCTGCCCGGGGCTGGTCCCGCTGGACCGCCCCGGGACAGGGCGGCTAGCGCCAGCGCTCCCGCATGCGCGGCAGCACATCCGCAGCGAACTGGGTGAGCGCACGCTCCTGATCGTCACCCGGGAAGTGGAAGACGAGGTCCTGAAACCCTAGGTCGACGTAGAAGGCGATCTGCTCCACAACCTCATCCGGGTCGTCGGAGACGATGAAGCGGGTGTGCGCGCGATGCGCGGCGCCCTCGGCGAGGCGTTCCATCTCGATCGGATCCTCGGTTCCGCCCTTCTCCTCCGCGGTCAACGCCAGCGCCGCCCACGGCCGGCACGCCTCCTTGGCGTAGACCGGGTCGTGGTCATAGGAGACCTTGATCTCAATGAACTTGTCGATCTTGGCCGCATCACGCCCGGCGCGCTGCGCACCCTCGCCCAGGGCGTTCAGCAGGTTGTGGTACAGCTCCTCACCCTTGCCGCTGGTGACGATGAACCCGTCACCGATCTCCCCCACCAGCGCGGCCGCCTTGGGGCCACCCGCGGCGATGAACACGGGGATCGGCTGCTCAGGCAGGTCATAGATGGTGGCCTTCAGCGTCCTGTAGTACTTGCCCTCAAAGCTGACCCGCTCATCACTCCACAGCTGCCGGATCAGCGCGACCGCCTCAGTCAGCCGCTCTGAGCGCTCCTTGAACTTGGGCCATTCAATGCCGATGGAGGGGTTCTCATTCATCGCCTCGCCGCTGCCGATGCCGAGCACCACACGACCGGGGTTCAGGGAGCCGAGCGTGGCAAAGGTGTGCGCGATCATTGCCGGGTGGTAGCGGAGTGTCGGCGTCAGCACACTGGTGGCCAGCACAACCCGTTCAGTGCGCTCACCCAGAGCCCCGAGCCAGACCAGCGAGTTTGGGGCGTGTCCACCATGGTGGCGCCATGGCTGGAAGTGGTCGGAAACGGCGACGATGTCAAAACCATGGGCCTCGGCGCTGACGCCGAAACCAATCAGCTCCCGCGGGGGGAACTGCTCGGCAGAGGCCTTGTAGCCGTAGCGGAGGGTGGGGTGCGTGCTGGAGTTCATGACGATCATCTTCCCAGGCTGGGGATTCGCAGTAGGCTGAGCCGGAGATGAAGCTGGGGCTGCACATCGGCTACTGGGGGCTCTGGGGAGGAGCGCAGGAGCAGCTGGCGGCCGTGAGGGCCGCTGAGGAACTGGGCTACGACTCGGTCTGGACGGCTGAGGCCTACGGCTCCGATGCAGCCACCGTGCTCGCCTGGCTGGCCGGTCAGACGGAGCGGATAAAGCTCGGCAGCGCGATCTTTCAGATCCCGGGGCGCAGTGCCGCGATGACCGCCATGACCGCCGCCACGATCGACCAGCTCTCAGGCGGGCGGATGCTCCTTGGCCTTGGCGCATCCGGCCCCCAGGTGTCGGAGGGCTGGCACGGCCAGCGCTTTGGCCGTCAGCTGCAGCGGACACGGGAATACGTGGAGGTCGTGCGGATGGCGTTGCGGCGCGAACGGGTCGTCTTCCACGGCGAGACGTTGGAGCTGCCGCTCCCAGACGGTCCCGGCAAGCCGCTGAAGCTGACGATCGCACCCGTCCAGGAACGGCTCCCGATCTATCTCGCCGCGATCGGCCCGCGCAACACGGCGCTGGCCGGCGAGATCGCCGATGGTTGGCTGCCGACCTTCTTCTCGCCTGAGCATGTGGGGATGTTCCGCGCGCGGCTGGAAGAGGGAGCGGCTCGCTCCGGCCGGACGCTGGAGGGCTTTGACATCGCCCCGCAGGTGAGCGTTCACATCAGCGATGACATTGAGGCGGCTCGGGACTTCATGCGTCCGGCCCTGGCGCTCTACGTGGGCGGGATGGGCTCACGCGAGCAGAACTTCTACAACGCTCTGATCCGCGAGTACGGCTTTGAGCAGGCCGCCACCCAGATCCAGGATCTCTATCTGGAGGGCAGGCGGGAGGAGGCCGCTCGGGCAATCCCCGATGCGCTGATTGACATGGTCTCGTTGGTGGGGCCTCGCGCGCGCGTGGCCGAGCGCCTGGCCGCCTACCGCGACGCCGGCGTCGGGACGCTGCTGCTCTCCCCGCTTGGCCACACTCGCGCACAGCAGTTCGCACAGTTGCGCGTGCTGACGGAGTTGGCGGCCTGAGCAGACGGCAGCTGCGGGTCTTCCTGGGAGCGTTCGGCCAGCCGGGCCATGCGTTTCCGATGCTCGCCTTGGGTCAGCGCCTGGTAGAGCGAGGCCACGACGTGGTCTATGAGACCTGGTCACGTTGGCGCGAGCCGGTGATGGACGCTGGCATGAAGTTCGCCGCAGCCCCCGAGTACCCGGTCTTTCCGACTCCAGGGCAGCCACTGAAGCCTTACGAGGCGGTGATTCGGGCGGTGGAGCCAACGCGCCGAGCGATCATCTCGCACCGGCCGGATGTGGTTGTGCATGACATCCTCACGCTCGCGCCGTCCCTGGCGGCAGAGCTTGAAGGAGTGGTGACGGCGACGCTGGTCCCGCACCTGTATCCGGTCTCCACTCCTGGCCTCCCGCCATATTCGGTCGGGGCACGATTGCCTCGATCCAACCTCGGCCGTGCCTTCTGGGGGATGTTCGAGCGCCCGCTGGAACGCGGCCTACGCCAGGGTCGCGCCGAGCTCAACGAGACGCGCCGCAGGCTCGGACTGGTCGCCACCGAGCGCCTGCACGGTGGGATCAGCCCGCATCTGTGCCTGGTCGCCACCTTCCCGCAGCTTGAGTATCCGCGGCCGTGGCCCCCTGAGGTGCACGTGGTGGGTCCGATGCTCTGGGAACCCGTTTCCCCACGCGCTGATCCGCCTGCCGGTGACGCACCGCTTGTGGTGGTCGCGCCCTCCACCTCCCATGATCCGGGACAACGGCTGCTGCGGGCTGCAGTAGAAGGTCTTCGCGGGCTGGACGTGCGCCTGCTGGCCTCCCTGGATCGGCGTACGGCGACCGCGCCGTTGCGCGCCGGGCGAAGCGTACGTCTCGTCAACTGGATGTCCTACAGCGTGGCGATGGACGAGGCCGACCTTGTGATCTGTCATGCCGGCCACGGCACCGTCGCTCGCGCGCTTGAGCGCGGTACACCGGTGCTGGCGGTCCCACACAGCGGCGACATGCCGGAGAACGCCGCACGCCTGGATTGGGCGGGTGTCGGAGTGCGCCTGCCCTGGCGCCTGTTGTCTCCGAGCACCCTACGACTGGCGACCGAGCGAGCGCTGGATCGGCACGCCAGCCTGGGATTCAGAGCCGGCGAGCTGGCCGCGTGGGCGGCCGCACACGATGGGCCGACGCGAGCAGCGGAGCTGATCGAGGGACTGGTCGGAGCCGATCCTGGCCGACACCCGGGAGCACCGTGAAGGCGCCCCTCAGACGCGCGGTCCGGCTCGGACCGCATCCCGCGGGTGTCTAAAAACTGGGGAGGTGGGACTCGAACCCACAACCCTTCGGTTAACAGCCGAATGCTCTGCCATTGAGCTACTCCCCAATGCAACGGCGCGAGGCACGCTCGCTGGCCACTACTGTATCGGCAGCGGCCAGGACGTGGCGGCCCGATCCCCGGGTCAGGCCCCCGCGAGCCTTGTCACGATCACCCGGAGGTCATTCAGCACCCGCTGCTGCTGGGCCGAGAGCCGCGCCAGCTCACCTCCGCCGCCGCCATGCTCGCGCAGGTAGCGCAACTCCCGCGAGAGCCGCTCACGCTCCAACACGAGCCGTGCGTGTTCAAGCTCGTCGGCACTGATGGCCCGCGTTGAGCGGCGAGCCCGCGCCACGAGGTCGTTGATCACAGTGAGCAGCTCGGGGTCCTCACTGGCCGGATCGGGCAGTGGCCCGGGCATGTGCGAGCGCAACAGGCGCGCGACGCGTCGCATCACGTCATCCATGAACAGGGCATCGACATCGATCCGGTTTAGCGCCTCCGCACCGATATCAGGGGACGCCAGACACATCGCAAGAAAGGACCGCTCAGGCTCTGGCCGAAGCGCTGGTGCGCCACCGGTGGGAGCGCTGCGGACCGCGTTGATCGGAGCGCCGGTGCGCTGGCCGGACGGTCCCTGCGGCACGGGAGCCTGTCCGAGCAGGCTCACAAGCCTCGCTTCAGGCAGTGTGAGCGCAGCCGCGAGATC
>JAKAED010000186.1 GCA_021820105.1 Actinomycetes bacterium
TAGCCGCTGGCGTGCGCGATCACGAGCCCGGGCTTCGGTGAGCCGTTGGCGATCTGTCGCAGGAGCGCGGTCGTGTTGTTGTAACCGATGTTCTGAACGACCTTGACCTTGAGGCCGTACTTCTTGGCAGCCTGCTTGAGGCCGGCCACACCCTGCGCGTTCCAGCCGTAGTCATTCGTCTTTGCCGGAGTGGCAATCGCAACGGTGCTGAACTTGAAGCCCGAGTGCGCCTTCGCATGGCCACCTGCGGCAGCGGCAGGGGCACTCGTGCCAGCGACCGCGACCGCGACCGCTATCCCCGTCGTCCCTAAAGCACCGCCCAACCGTTTGAACCTACTGTGCATCGTGGGTCCTCCCCTTGTGGTGACGTGCAACGGATTCAGGTTGACTGGCCAGTCCGTCGCGCTGGCTCGCAATTGTAGACAGTTGACGGTAGACTCTCAACTGTGAGCAGATTATCTTCCATCCGCGACCGTGGCGGGCCCGGAGGCCTATCGGCCCTCCTGTTGGCGACAGTCGTTGTGGCCTTGGCGGTAGTCCTGGGCTCCGGACTTGGCTCGTCCAGGGCGGCAGCCTCGCATCCGGCCCGGATCACCAGTGCGAGCATCTCAACCATGCACGCGAAGATGGTCGCGAGCCTGCGTCGCGACAAGCTGCATTGGCACCGGGTGGTATGCCTACGGAACGGCAACCGCTTCAGAGGTGCAGCGATCGTCCGCTGCAACGTGGACTTTGGGGATCCGCACGTTGAGGCCTACTGCCTGGTGCTGAAGGGTGGACGCCTGCTGAGCAACTTCCAAGACCCCGCGATCCCTTGCGGACCCGATAACGCCGGCAAGCCGTACACGATCACCACCTACAACTGAGGCCAGCTCCTTCAACGAGAGGACGAAAGCATTGAGGACGCCCGACTTCACGCTCACCGCCGGACCCACAATGTCCTCACAGAAGGTGCTCGCCGCGCTTGGCAGGCAGATCACGTTCGACTATGACCCGGTGTTCCTGGATCTCTTCAGGGACACCGAACGTCTGCTGGCGCAGGCGTTTCGCACCGACGGTGACGTCGTCCTGATGCAGGGTGAAGCCGTGCTGGGGTTGGAGGCGGCGGCGCGCGGACTCGTGCGCGAGGGGATGCGCTGCCTCAACCTGGTGTCGGGCGTCTACGCCGCCTGGTTCGGGGAGTGGATGCGCGCGTATGGCGGAGACGTCCATGAGGTTCGCGTTCCGTATGACGAGGCGCTCGATCCAGAGCTCGTCGCCTCAGCCCTACGTGAGCAGGGTCCGTTCGAGCTCGTGGCGATGGTCCATTCCGAGACCCCCTCAGGCGTGGAGAATCCACTTGCAGAGATCGGCCCCATCGTTCATGAGCACGGCGCCATGTTGCTTGCCGACGTGGTTTCGGCGCTGGCCGGGACGGATGTCAGGATCGATGAGTGGCATGTCGATCTTGCCGTGGCCGGACCACAGAAATGCTTGGCTGGACCGCCCGGGATGTCACTCATAGCCATCAGCGAGCGCGCGTGGGCCGCGATGGAGGCCAACCCCTCCGCGCCACGCGGCTCGTTCCTGTCGCTGCTCGACTGGAAGCACAGGTGGATCGACGGCGGTCGCGAGGCGTTCCCATACACCCCGTCCGTATCCGATGTGAACGGAGTCCACGCTGCGCTTTCCGAGGCTCTCGAGGCGGGAATCGAGGCGACCATCGCTCGTCACGCAGCTGCCGCTCGAGCGGTCCGCGCCGGCGTACAGGCCATGGGGCTCTCACTGTGGCCGAAACGAAGCGAGTACGCGGCTAACTGCGTCACTGCGACCAGGCTGCCGGCGGGGGTCGGCACTGACGCACTCCTCACGCACGTACGCAACCGCTACGGGGTGATGCTCTCCGGTGGCTACGGCGAGCTCAAGCACGAACTGGTGCGACTCGGCCACATGGGCCCCGCCAGTCGCTCGCTGAACCCACTCGTGGCGGTCTGCGCACTGGGCCGCGGCCTGATCGATCTCGGCGCGAACGTGGACATCGGCGCAGGAGCGGCGGCGACGATGGAAGTCCTCTCGCAGGCAAGCGCAGAAGCATGACACGCCTCAGACCCTTCAGACTTCACCGTCCCACGACGGCGAGCGAAGCGATCAGCCTGCTGCGCGAGATCGGGCCCGACGCGGTCCCATACTGCGGCGGCACGGAGCTGCTGCTTGTCGCAAAGCTCGGATTCACCGCGTTCACCGACCTGGTCGACCTCAAACAGGTCGAGGAGCTCAGCGGGATCTCAGACGCGGACGGCCTGAGGATCGGCGCCACGACCACGCACCGCCAGATCGAACACTCTCAGACAGTACGTGCCGGCTGGCCGACGTTGGCACTGTTGGAGCGCGAGGTCGGCAACCTACGTGTGCGCAACGTCGGGACCATCGGCGGCAATCTGGCGTTTGCCGACCCGCACTCCGACCCCGCCACGTTCCTGACTGCTGTCGGGGGCTACGTGACGATCGTCGGCGCCGACGCCACCCGGAACGTGCCCATCGAGGAGTTCGTGATTGCTCCGTACATGACGGTCCTCGGACACGGCGAGCTGCTCGAATCCGTCCACATCCCCAGCCTCGATCCGGGTGACTCGGTGGTGCACCGGAAGATGTCCTTCCACGAGCGACCGGCCATCACGGTATCGGTGCGCGTGGGCGTGAGTGACGGAGCAATTACCAGAGCACGCATAGCCGTGGGATCAGTTGGACCAAGGGTCATGCGAGCACCCGCAGCCGAACGCCAACTTGACGGAACGCAGATCAACGGTGGCGCGGCGAGCGCGATCCGGGAGGCCGCAGCGACCGCTGCCGACGAGATCGACGCTTCCGCTGACGCCAACGGCTCGGTCGAGTACAAGCGCCAGTTGGTACGCGTCCTAACAGCGCGCGCTCTCAACGATGCGCTCTCCCAGACTGGCTCAGCTCCCGTTTCACTGATGTGACGGCTCGGGCTGGACAACTGGCCGCTTTGGCGGCGGAGCTCAGCAAAGGAGCCGCGCAACTTGAGAGCCAGCTGATCGAACTGGTCTGCGAGCTCACGGCGATCGACGCCCCGAGCGGCAGCGGCGCCGAGACGATGGGCCCAGCATCAGCCGCCTTCGCGCGAATCCTGGGCAGGTTCAGCCGCAGCGCCGAGCTGCTCCCGACTCCGCGGGGAGATCTGATCGAGTTCAAGGTGGGCCCCGCCGGCGACACGCACGTTCTGGTGCTCGGGCACTACGACACCGTCTGGCCTGCAGGGACCGCCGCGGAGCGACCCGCGAAGGTGGTCGGGGACTCGCTGTACGGTCCGGGAACGTATGACATGCGGGGCGGGATTGCGGCCGCCTTCAGCGCACTTTCGCTGCTTGGCGAAGCACGCCTTCCCATACCTGTCAGGTTCCTGCTGACTCCCGACGAAGAGACGGGAAGCGCGTGTTCACGCGAGCGCATAGTGGAACTTGGACGAGCGGCCCAGTGTGCCCTGGTGCTTGAGCCACCGCTGCCCGCAGGCGGGATCAAGACCTCCCGCAGCGGCTGGACCGTCTACGAACTGACGGTCTCGGGTGTGTCGGCACACGCCGGACTCGAGCCGGAGCGCGGCGTGAGTGCGATCGATGAGCTGTGCGACACGATCGTTGAGCTGCGCGGTGTGGCGGACGCTGATGTGGGAACCACGATCAATGTCGGCGTGATCAGCGGCGGCACGTTGCCCAATCTGGTTGCCGCGCAGGCAACAGCGCAGGTGGATGTGCGCACGCGCAGCACCGCCGAGGATGCGCGCGTGCTGGATGCACTGGCCTCACTTCGGCCAAGGCGGAAGGGCGCCGGACTGAAGGTCAAGCAACTGCACTCGCGACCGGCGATGGAGCGGTCTCCGGCCACGGCACTGGCCTACCAGCACATTCAGCGGCTGGCGCGCGCGCTCGGCCAACCGCTGGGTGAGGGCCACGCTGGAGGGACCAGCGACGCCAACCTGATCGCCCCGTTGGGGCTACCCGTGATCGACGGTCTGGGACCTGATGGCGCCGGGGCCCATGCCCGGGATGAGCGGATCCTGATCTCGTCGCTGGTGGAGCGCACAGCCCTGCTCGCCCTCCTGCTGGCGTACCCTCCCGGCAGGGCTCACTCCGCGGTGGCCTGAGCGTTCGCCGCAGATCGCTTCAGCGATCGCGTGGCAGGCACATCCTCAGCCCGCGCTCGGATCGGGCCACTGGCCCCAGACAGAGAACCACCGCTGCGGTGATGCCGCTGAGCAATGATCTCCGCCAGGATTGAGAGTGCGGTCTCAGCCGGCGTACCAGCGCCGATGTCGTGGCCGCAGGGTGAGATGACACGTGCGAGCTGCCCCTCTGTCAGGCCGGCAGCCCGGAGTCTGCGCTCGCGTTCAGCGGCTGTTCGCCTGCTTCCAAGCGCTCCGATGTAGCCGACGTCGGTGGCCACGGCCGCACGGACAGCCGGCTCGTCGAACTTCGGATCGTGGGTGAAGACGAGAACCGCATCGCGCGGTCCCAGACTCAGGCCGTTCAGATAGACGTCAGGCCACTGCTCAACCACGGTTGCGACCGAGCTGTAGCGCTCACTTGCGGCGAATGGCTTACGGGGATCGCAGATCGTCACCGTGTAACCGAGCTCATGAGCGAGGCTCGCGGTTGACGCCGAAAAGTCGGTGGCCCCGAAGATGATCAGCCGAGGGGGCTGCAGGAATGACTGAATGAACACCCCTGCCCCGTCACCCAACTGAGTTCCGTCAAGTCCGTAGCGTCGAAGCTTCGCGTGACCGAGTTCAAGCATGCCGGGCAGGTCACGGGCAACAGATGCGCTCAGCACCTGATTGTCGCCTAGCGACCCGACCAAAGAAGTTCCGATGAGCGCCAGGCATGAGCCGGCGTCAGGCTCATCGACCTTGACCGCCAGTGCGGTTGGTCTGCCCGACTCGATCGCGGTCAGAGTCGCCACCAGGGTCGCCGCATCGCGCTCGCTGGGTTCGCTCAGCAGCACGGTCACGTTGCCACCACACATCAGGCCGACCTGGCCGGCCAGCTCGTCAGAGAATCCGAAGCTGCTCAGATGTGGCGGGGCGCCGGCCAGAACCTGCCGTGCCTCCTCAACCAGCGCGCCCTCCACGCAGCCGCCGGTGAGCGTTCCCTCAAGCTCGAGGTTGTCGGCGATCAGCATCATCGCCCCTGGATCCAGCGGCGATGAACCATCCGCGTCCACCAGCAGCGCCCAGACAAACCGTCGGCGTTCCTTCAACCATCTCAATAGGACAGACCGCGTGAAGGCCTCCGGGGGCATAGAGCAACTCTATAGCGCCCAGCAATAGACAGAAGGGGCCCGGTCAGCAGACCGGGCCCCCTTGCGGGCTCGCTCACAGAGCAAGCCCCAATCGACTTGAGTGGTCGCCTGAGGCGGCCTACATCATCCCCGACATGTCGGGCATGCCACCGCCGGCGGCACCGGAGTCCTTCTCCGGAACCTCGGCGACGATCGCCTCGGTGGTCAGGATGTTCTTCGCGATCGACGCGGCGTTCTGCAGAGCCGAGCGGGTGACCATGGCCGGGTCGATGATGCCCTCGGAGATCAGGTTGACGATCTCACCGGTGGCGGCGTTGAGGCCGTGATCCTTCTTGGCCTTGCGCACGTCATTGACCACGACCGAGCCCTCAAGGCCGGCGTTCTCCGAGATCTGACGGAGCGGCTCCTCCAGTGCGCGATGCACGATCTTCGCGCCTGTCTGCTCGTCAGCGTCGCCGACGCCCTCGATGTCGAGCGCCTTCTGGGCGACCAGCAGAGCGGTGCCACCGCCCGCGACGATGCCCTCCTCAAGGGCGGCGCGGGTGGCCTGCAGCGCGTCCTCGACGCGAGCCTTCTTCTCCTTCATCTCGGTCTCGGTGGCGGCGCCGACCTTGACCACCGCAACGCCGCCGGACAGCTTCGCGAGGCGCTCCTGGAGCTTCTCACGATCAAAGTCCGAATCGGTGTTGTCGATCTCCGTCTTGATCTTGTTGATGCGGCCCTTGATCTCGTTCGCGTCACCGGCACCGTCGACGATCG
>JAKAED010000187.1 GCA_021820105.1 Actinomycetes bacterium
GGCGCACTGGCGCTGCGCTATGCGCTGGCGCACCAGAACCGGCTGCGTGGGCTGGTGATCTCCGCGCCGCTGGCTGAGGTCGAGGGCGGGCCGGCACTGCACGCGCTGGCCCAGGTGCTGGGCGTGGTGCTGCCGGCCGCTCCGGTGGCGCGGGTCGATCCGCGGCTCGTCAGCCGCGATCATGCGGTGGTGAAGGCCTACACGGCCGATCCGCTCAACCACCATGGGCCGGTGCCGGCGAGCGTGGCACGGGAGTTTGTCCGCCACGCCCACTCGCTGGCGGGCGACGTGCACGGGATCAAACTGCCGACACTGCTGATGTGGGGTACGGCAGACCGCCTCTGTCCGA
Organism: Actinomycetes bacterium; assembly: GCA_021820105.1. Lineage (GTDB taxonomy): Bacteria > Actinomycetota > Thermoleophilia > Solirubrobacterales > Solirubrobacteraceae > Palsa-465. The sequence continues at coordinate 350 of JAKAED010000187.1, forward strand.
CGGCCGGCATGGAGCGGGTGGCGGCCAACATCGGCAGTGAGGACCTGACCGTGAAGCGCTACGAGGGGCTCTTCCACGAGATCATGAACGAGCCCGAGCAGGCTCAGGTGCTTGACGACCTCGTGCGGTGGCTCATCGCCCAACTCGACGCTGACCGAGTGGAAGCGGCAGAGCCGGCCGCCTGACCGTTGCTCAGTCCCGTCCGTGGTTGGCGGCGAGCTCAACCGCCACCTGCAGCAGCGCCCAGGTCGCCGCCACGCCGCCGATCTTGAGCCGCTGACCGGGAGGCGCCAGCTGCGCGAACCAGCAGGCGTCAGAGCCGTCACAGATCACGCGGGCGATCGTCATGCGACGCATCCGGCCGCCGGCCGGGGCCAGCGCCAGGAGCACCGCAAGCGTCGCGTCACGCATCCCGGTGGCACGGATCAGGCCAGCGGTGGCCGGCGGCACCTGACCGTCCTGGTCCAGCAGGCCGCACGGCTTGGCCAGTACGCGCGGCGCGACCGTGATGGCGGCGCTGTAGCCGAAGCTGGCGAGCGCCACCGCGCGCACCGGCCATGAGTCGGTCAGGCTCATGCCGGGCCCCTACCCCCGCCGCTCGCTGAGCACGCTCTGCCGTGCGACCGCTGCGGCCTGATGACGCCCCGCCTGCTCCAGTTCCTCATGCATCACACGGATGCGGCGGAGGATCTCATCGGCAGCGGCCTGCTGCTGTTCGCGGGTCGAATGCTCAACCCGCTCAAAGCGGATCGGTCGGCCGTACCTGACCACGACCTTGGGGAATCTCAACCGCTTCCAGTTGCGGACCTGGTGCGAGCCGAGGATCGCCACCGGCACCACGGCCGCCCCCGATTCGAGCGCAAGGCGGCCGATCCCGGGACGCGCCTGCTCCCCCACCAGGCCCGTGCGCGATCTGCCGCCCTCCACGTACATGCCGATCGTGCCCCCGCGGCCAAGGATCGTGAAGGCCGTCTTGAAAGCCTCCTCGTCCGCGTAACCGCGGCGGACCGGGAACACGCCGCCGTGGTTGTAGATCCAGCTCATGGGATGGTGTCCGAACAGCTGCGACTTGGCCATGAACTGAATGTGACGGCGCACGAACGCACCGGTGAAGAAGTGGTCCATGAACGAGGCGTGGTTGGGGGCGAGGATCAACGGCCCGTTGGGGACGTTCTCGGCCCCAAATCCCTGTGCCCTGAAGAAGACGACGGCGATCCAGACCGTGATCGCGCGCACAAGTTCATAGGGCCACTCCGGCGGATGATCACGCACGCGGGCGTGGTGGCGCGTGAAGGTCTCGGGCGGGCGCGGGTCCTTGTAGACCTGCGCCTTGATCTTTACATCCTCAGCCATCCGCAGCCTTCTGCCCGTAGTGCCCCGTCAGGTCGTGTGCCCCGGTCGTTGTCAAGCCGTACCCGTGCGGCTCATCCGTTGAGCGGCAGCACAAGCGCAGGCTTCTCAATGGTGTGGTCATCACGGGTCGGGATCACGGCCGTTGCCACCGCCATGAACTCGATCACATGCGACCCCCAGCCATGCGAAGCCTGGTTCAGCCGCACGCCGACCAGGCCGCCGGACTGCAGCGCCTCAGCCTCCGCCTGCATCCGCCCCATCGCAAGCTCACGCGCGTCATAGAGCGCCTGGGTGAAGTTGGCCATCTCCACGTTGCGGCCGATGTTGCGCATCGACTGCATCATCCCCTGCCGGGCGACGTGGTAGACGCAGTTGCCCATCACCAGGCCCACGGGCCGATATCCGGCCCGCAGCAGCGTCGAGAAGTCCTGGCCGCTGAGATCGGAGGTGAATGGACGGCCCCCCGGTGCTCTGTGCAGCTCGCCACCCGCATGCTTGACCGCGGTGCCCACGGCGATGAACTCAGCCAGGTCAGCGCCCCAGTCGTAGCGGCCGATCGTCAGCCGGACGCCGACGACGCCGTCGGCACCGAGCTGGTCGGCCTCCTCCTCCATGCGCGTCATCGCCAGCTCCCGGGCGTGGTACATCGCCTGGGTCAGGACCTGCATCTCCATGTTCTGGTTCCAGTTGGCCTGCTGGAAACCGATGTGGTAGATGGAGCTGCCGAGCACCAGCCCCAGCGGCTCGAACCCGGCCTCCTTGACGAGCAGGAACTCATTCACGGAGAGGTCGCTGGTGAAGAACCCGCGGGCGATGTCCTGCTTCATCCGCTGCAGTCGCTCGCGGCCTGAGTCCGGCAGGCCCTCGAGCGAGCCGGCCCTGTACTCATGCTGCCCCTGGTCGGCAACGTCCTGCTGTTGCGCCGGGCCCGCTTGGCCCGGCTGACGCTGATTCGGGTCACCTAGTCGGTCGAGGAATCCCATGGTCGTCCGCTCCTATTGTTCGAGCACGAGTTGCTGCAGTGCCAGCCTGATCCGTTCACTTCTCTGCGCCTGCTGAGCCACGGTACCTGAGAGCGCGGCCAGCCACGACTCAATGTCCAGCGGCTCCGTCTTGAGCACGATGCCGCCTGACATGCGCGCCCTGGAGGCGTTCACGTGACCTCCATCCCGCCGCAGCATCAGCTGCTCCTCCCCCGCCTGCACAAGGATCTCACTGACCAGTCGGGGGCCACGGAAGCCGCTGCGCGAGCGCTTCACCTGCACAAAGCCAGGCAGGGTCTGCTCGAGGCGGACCGCGAGCCCCTCCACAAATGCGGCGATGTCACTGAGGTCGGCGCGCAGGGCCGCGGCGACCAGGTCCAGGTCGGGTTGCGAGGGCTGATCCGGCGTCACACCAGCAGCCTACGACACGACGATCTTCGTTGTCAGCGCAGTGACCGGCGCGCCGGTCCGAGCATCCGCCCGAACATCCAGAGCAGGTTCTGCCTGCTCCAGAAACGGCCCGCCGAGCGCCGGCGAGCAAGCTCCCGCCGACTACACGAACTCACGAACAGCCCTGAACCATCCATTCGTTTGTCCCCTGAATCGAAGTACACGGAGGTACCAACGGTTGGTAGTCAATAACAGGGGTCGGACGGAATCCGCAAATTGCGGCTTTTGAGTCTTTCGGGGAGGGCGCGGGGTGGGCGGTAGAGGCGCCCCGATCCGCCAAAGCTGACCGGAGCGGCGAGGTTTGGCGTGCCGGGGCGGTAGAGGCGCCCCGAGACGCCAAAGCTGACCGGAGCGCCGAGGTTTGGCGTGCCGGGGCGGTAGTGATGCCCGCCCCAAAGCGGCTGAGTGGGCGCCGGCGCCCCGACCGGCGGCTCGCAGCCGGCGCCGGTCACGCCCAGATGGTTATGCTGGCCGCGATCATGTCCACCCCGAGTCACCGTTGCAGGAGAGATCGTTGCCTGACGTAGAAGCCCACATCACCGGAACCGTCTGGAAGATCGAGGTCGAGGTTGGCGACGCCGTGGTGGAGGGTGACGCCGTGGTGATCCTCGAGTCGATGAAGATGGAGATGCCCGTGGAGGCAGAGGACTCCGGGGTGGTCAAGGAGGTCCGCTGCCGCGAGGGTCAGGCGGTCTCCGAAGGTGACGTGCTGATCGTCCTGGAGTAGCGGTGGCTACTCGTCCCAGGGCGTGAAGTCGACCTTGCGCGCACCGCAGACGGGACAGAACCAGGTCTCGGGGATGTCGGCAAAGTCGGTTCCGGCGGGAATCCCGCCATCCGGATCACCCTCGGCCGGGTCGTAGATGTAGCCACACGATTCGCAGATGTACTTCACGGTCGGTGAGGTTAGCCGACCCGCTCTCCGGAGGGCGCGCTAGGGTCGCTTCAGTGAACCCCCGTATGGCCGCGACCGTAGTCCTGCTGCGTGGCGAAGACCACGGCATGGAGCTGCTCATGGTCCGACGCAACCCAGCGGCGCGCTTCATGGGCGGCCACTGGGTCTTTCCCGGTGGCGCGGTGGACGCGGCCGACGGCGAGGGACAGGCCGGCCTGCAGGCGGCGGGCGTGCGGGAACTGCTGGAGGAAACCGGCCTGCGGCCCGATGCTGCGCAGCCGCTGATCCCGCTGGCGCGCTGGATCACCCCGAAGCAGGCGCCGATCCGCTTTGACACCTGGTTCTACCTCGCCCGCGCGGAGGCGGATGCCACACCTGAGGTTGATGGCACCGAGTTGGTGGACTTCTGCTGGATCACTCCAATGCGGGCGCTGCAACGGGCGGCCGCGGGTGAGCTGAAGCTCGCCTTCCCCACCGAGCGCCAGCTGGAGCGGCTGGCCGGCTTCGATTCCGTTGCCGGACTGATGGCGGACACGCTGGCCCGCGTGGAACAGATCAGGCCGATCGAGCCGATCATGATCGGGACGGGGCCGGATGCCAGGATCGTTCTGCCTGACGACGTCGCGGGCGAGATTCAGTAGCTGGACCGGCCGTTGTAGGCCGCAGCAGATCAGCCGGCTTCCTCGTCTGAGATCACATGCATCACAGCGTTGATCAGGGCCAGGTGCGTGAACGCCTGCGGGTAGTTGCCCAGGTGCCGGCCGCTGTTGGCATCCAGCTCCTCGGCATAAAGACCAAGCGGCGAGGCGTGTGAGAGCAGACGCTCACACAGCACACTCGCGCGCTCATGCTCGCCGATCTCCGAGAGTGCCGAGACCAGCCAGAACGAGCAGATCAGGAACGTGCCCTCCTCGCCGGTGAGGCCGTCATCGGTCTCCTCGGTGCGGTAGCGCAAGACCAACCCGTGCTCCGTCAGCTCGTCAGCAATGGCGATCACCGTGTTGCGCACGCGCTCGTCATCCGGGGGAAGGAAGCGATTGAGCGGAATCAGCAGGGTCGAGGCGTCCAGCGCGTCAGTGCCGTAATGCTGGCGAAACACGCCGCGGTCGGAGACCCCGTTTGCAAGGATGTCGTCGCGGATCCTGTCGGCAATGGCCTGCCACTCCTTGGCCAGATCCCACTCACCCTCACGTTCAGCCAGGCGCGCGCCGCGGTCAACTGCGACCCAGCACATCAGCTTCGATGAGACGTAGTGCTTGGGCTCGCCCCGGGCCTCCCAGATCCCCTGGTCCGGCTTGTCCCACACGGCGATCGCGCACTTCACCTGATCCTGGATGACACCCCAGAGCCGCTGCGGGATATGGCCACCAACCTTGGTGTGCAGGTAGATGGAGTCGAGCACCGCGCCAAAGACGTCGTTCTGCTTCTGGTCAAAGGCGCCGTTGCCGATCCGCACCGGGCGCGCCCCCTCATAGCCACCCAGATGATCGAGCGTTGACTCGCGCAGATCACGCTCGCCGCCGACGCCGTACATGATCTGCAGCCCGCCGTTTTTGTTGCGGTCAAGGTCGGCGACGAACTGCATGAAGTCGTCAGCCTCCCAGTCGAAGCCAAGGGCGTGCAGCCCCCAGAGCGTGAAGGTGGCGTCCCGCATCCAGCAGTAGCGGTAATCCCAGTTGCGCTCCCCCTGCGGTGTCTCCGGAAGCGAGGTGGTCAGTGCAGCTATGGTCGCGCCGGTGGGCGCATAGGTGAGGCCCTTCAACGTCAGCGCGGAGCGGTGCAGGTGGCCGCGCCAGCGGTGATCTGGGAAGCGGCCACCGGCCAGCCAGTCACGCCAGTAATGCTCGGTGTAGAGCAGCCTCTCCTGCGCATCCTGGAGGTCCCGTGGGCCGTCCAGGCCGTGCGACCAGCCCAGCGCCACGAAGCGTTTCTCGCCCTCAACCAGCGTGTGCCGGGCGCGCGCCCGGCTGCCCTCGATGCCAAGGCGAAGGAGATCGGAA
>JAKAED010000034.1 GCA_021820105.1 Actinomycetes bacterium
TCCGCTATGAGATGGACAACATGGAGCTCTACCGTGTGATGATGGGCATTGAAGACGCAGGCTTGGAGGTCGGCATCATCTACCACTCGCACACCCGTAGTGACCCGTATCCGTCGCAGACGGACATAAATCTCGCCTTCTATCCGGACTCTCTTTACGTGATCGTGGGGTTGGCGGCCGGCCCGGAGCCGTTGGTGAAGGCTTACACGATCCGTGAGCAGCGGGTCGAGGAAGTGCCCCTCACCGTAGTCTGAGACAGGGCGCTGGCGGCGATCATCACCGCTTGGGCGGCAGAGAGCGCGCCAGTCCACAGCCTGCTTCCACCCAGCGGCGCAGATCGGTGTCGTCCGCCACACCCTCGGTGGCAACACGCACCCATCCCTTCATCGCCCGGCCGCTCATGACAAACGGCTCAACGTGTGGCTGGCTGAGCAGCTCATCCTGTTCTCCTGCCTCGGCCCGCATCAGCAGCCCGCCGCTTCCTGAGATACCCACCGCCAGGTGTCCGCCGATCAGGAAGGAGAGGCCTCCGAACATGCGCCTCTCCACGACATCCGGTTCGAACACCAGCAGTTCACGAACTCTCTGGGCCAGTTCCTCGTCGTATGGCATCGACGGAATTATCGGACCTCAGCCAACCCACGCAACCGCGCTCGCCAGTCGTTCTCGATCGTGAGCAGCCGCTCCCCGGACAGCACTCCTCGGAGCGCGGCCTGCGCTCCGTTTGAGTGCAGGCGTCCCGCCAGACGCGCAACCGTCGCCGCACCCTCCTGCTCTGCGATCATCGCGATCAGGATGGGTGCCAGCAGCGGTGCGTCGTGTGCGCTGGGGGGAAACCGAGGTCGGTGTCCTGAGCGCAGATACTGGCCCACAACCCGTCGCGAATAGTCGCTCTCCCCGGCCAGCCAGCGCGCGGTGCCGTCGATCAGCCAGGCCCACCGCAGCTCCGCGAGCGACCGGGCCGGCAGCCGTGCGGCTTGTAGCTCTCGGTTGGCGCCCAGCACCACGCGCTTGGCGTATTGCGTAACTGGCGCCAGTGCGAGCATCTCAAACGATCCGGAGACGCTCGTGGCCCGCTCACGTAACGCCTTCGGTGAGAGTACGTGCAGTTCGTTGATCCCCGCCCACCCAGTCAGGTAGCGTCGCGCCGGTCTGGCTGTGACGGCCCAGAGGGGCGGCAGCAGTGGGTTTGAGAGAACCAGTTCCGCTGCGGTGTCGTGCAGCACCACCGTGAGCTCATCGGGCACCGTGTATTGCTCCAGGATGCGTTCACGGGCACGCTCGAGTTGGGCCAGCACCCTTGCTGCATCCTCGGTACGCGCCGAAGCGTGTCGGCAGGTGAACGACTCTGAGGCCGACTCTATCCAGGGCATCGCGGTCGGGCGGCAGTACTCACCGTGGAAGGTCGATCAGGCATGAGACGGATAGGGTGGCCCTGGGGCCACCCTTCCGGTAAACGTATGGCCCTCAGACGAGGACAGGCTGGCGGTCACCAGCAGCGATCGTCGCGATCGCCTCAGATGCCCGTTCGAACTCGTCATCCGAGAGCACCGGAGTGCCCTCGAACGGCAGGTCCCGCGTGATCTCCAGCCACGAGCGGCAGCCGCCGTACTCGTCGCGCACCTTGACCGTGACCGGACGCGGGATCCGGTAGGTTCGAAGCACCACCACGTGCAGCGGGTGGCGGCGCTTCCAGTCAAGGCGCTTTTCGGCGTAGTCAGTCGTCCACACATAGAACGGCGAGAGTGCGTCGACAGCACGTCGGTCAGTGATGGTGTAGTGAGCGGCCACCTCCGCCCAGGCACGAATGCGCACCCGGTCGGGCTGGCTTATCTCGACGCCACGCAACATCGCTGCTGCGGACGGCTCACCGTCGCTCCAAACCCCCTCCTCCAGTGCCCGAGCTAGTTCCGGGCGATGCGACTCCCGCACCAGATCGGTGCGTTGATGGTCGAATGTGGGGTATAGAAAGAAACGGTCATGCTCCAGCTGGAAGTGCTTGTCCGGTTCACGGACTCCGCCCTTGCGGAGCGTCAGCAGCTGCTCTCCCTCAGCGAGCGCGCGGACTGTGACCGCCCATTCTTTGAAAGCAATCGGCATGTTTTATCTGTAGGGGTGATCAGGTTGTAAAACGGCCCGGCGGAAAGCTGCTTGCCGGGCGCTGAGCCGATTCTATGTGTCTTTCACAGAATCGCCAAATCCGCTGATGAAGAATTGCTAACGATTTGACGCCGGCGGGTTAGCGATTGTGCGTTTTGCTGCAGATCAGGCAGCTGCCAGCTCATCAAAGTCGTGGAAATTCTCCGTCTCGGCCAGGTGCTGATGTGACGGGCAGTAGCCGTTGTGAGGCAGGGGCGCGCGTTGGCACTGGTTCCCCTTGCGGGTGCTGGCTCGGCACAGGATCGGGTTCCCATACATGTCGAAGCCGCTCTTCGGCTGCGTCCGCAGGAACTCGTCGGCGAAGGTCAGGTAGCGCTCGACGATTCTCCAGACGCGTCCCTGCGAGGAGATCGGGAAGTAGGTCCGGATGTCTGCGAACAGGGTTCGCGCCGGTTTTGCAAAGTAGTGGCGGTCTGTGGCCAAGCGCTCGACGGCCGCCTCGCAGGCCCGCAGAACACGTTCATGGTTCAGATAGGGCTGCCCGGGGTTGTCCTCGATGATCTCGGCGGACAGTTCGCGGTAGATGGCACGGCTGAACCGGTACATGCAAGTGCGACTCCTTTCGGCCCCTCCAGTCCGGTCCGCCTCAAACACTACTTCCAGCGCTCGAAAACTGACTCCTGGTCTGTGACAAGCGTCACATGGCGACCGTCCAGGGCCCTATTGATCTGCGGAAAGTCTTCCCGCCAATGGGCACCTCGACTCTCATTTCGGGTCAGTGCGGCCGTCGCTATGAGCCTGACGAGGGGATGGGGGTCATCGAGCAGACGCTGCAGATCGCCGGCATTGCGCTCAAGGCCGGCGAACCGCCACAGTCGGTCACGCGAGGCTGGCGACGGGACCACTTCCCCACCGTGGAGCGCCGCCGGCACAGACGAGCTGATGTCAGAGCTGAGCAGTCCCGGCTCATCCAGCGCGGCGCGGGCGGCACGGGCGCCAAACACGAAGCACTCGCTGAGCGAGTTGGACGCCAGCCGATTGGCGCCGTGCAAACCGGTACAGGAGCATTCGCCCACCGCCAACAGCCCGGGCAGGGTGGAGCGCGCCTGCAGATCGGTTTCGATTCCGCCCATCATGTAATGGGCAGCGGGCGCGACTGGGATTGTGTCGTGTTCCGGGTCGATCCCAACCCGTTGCAGCGCGGTGATCACGTTCGGGAACAGACCCGGGTTTACGCCTCGCATATCCAGTCCAACCGAGCTGGTGCCGCTTCGCACCAGCTCGGCGAAGATCGCGCGGGCAACCTCGTCGCGCGGGGCAAGCTCATCGACAAACCGATCTCCGGTCTGATCGAGCAACTTCGCGCCCTCGCCGCGGATCGCCTCGGTGACCAGCAGGCCATCCCCTGCGCGGTCGGCGCCGGCGACCACGGCGGTTGGATGAAACTGCATGAACTCGATGTCGGCCAGCGCAGCCCCGGCCGCATAGGCGAGCAGCAGCCCGGCGCCGATTGCACCGGATGGATTGGTGGTTCGCGCCCAGAGAGCTGCAGCGCCACCGGTGCTGAGAACGGTGGCGGGCGCGTGCAGCCGCTCGCCATCGTCCAGCAGCACACCGGTGCAGCGCCCGTCATTGGTCAGCAGCGCGACCGCGCGACGACCCTCCAGCACGACGATGCGGGGTTCGGTCGCGACCACAGCTGACAGCTGGCGGACCAGGCGCCGTCCGGTTGCGGCTCCGCCCGCGTGCACAATGCGGCGTTGACTGTGCCCTCCCTCCAAACCGAGCGCGAGGCGGCCTGTGCGATCCGCGTCAAAGACCACTCCCAGCTCGGTCAGGTCATGTACGGCGGCCGGTGCCTCCTCGACCAGCACCCGTGCGGCCGAGGGCCGAACCGCACCACGGCCGGCAGCGAGCGTGTCCTCCAGGTGCGCTTCGACGCTGTCATCCACCGAGAGCGCCGCCGCCAGTCCGCCCTGAGCCCAATAGCTTGAGGTCTCAGCCAGTTGTGTGGCGGAGATCAGCGTCACCTGCGCTCCCTCACGGGCGGCGCGAAGCGCTGTGTACAGGCCGGCCGCGCCGGCTCCGACAACAAGCAGCTGCCGCTCGCCGCGGCCGGACAGAGCGGTCATGTCCCGGTACGGTACCGGGACATGACCGCCGCCCCTGTCTTCCTCTCACACGAGTCATCGCTGCATCACGACACGGGCCAGCACCCTGAGCGCATCCGCCGGATCGAGGTCATCCTCGAGTCACTTGCCGGCGCTCCGGAAACCTCCGTCTACGACCGGATCGACTCACCGGCGGCGCGTTTCAGCGATCTTGAGCGCGTGCATTCGGCATCCCACGTTGAGCGGGTTGCCGCGGCGGCCGAGGCGGGAGGCGCCCAGCTCGATCCCGACACGGTGGTGAGCGCCGGGTCCTTCGTTGCCGCGCTGCACGCTGCCGGCGGCGCCGTTGAACTCGTACGCCGCCTGCTGGCGGGCGGCTCGGGCCAGGTTGGGTTCAGCGCGCACCGACCACCCGGGCACCATGCCACCGCTGACCGTGCAATGGGCTTCTGTCTGTTCAACAACGTCGCGGTGGCCGCGCGGCATGCGACCGCCGCGCTCGGGGTCGAACGGGTGCTGATCCTGGACTGGGATGTGCATCACGGCAACGGCACCAACGACATGTTCTGGGAGTCCGATGACGTGCTGTTCGCATCGATCCACCAGCTGCCGCTGTATCCGGGCAGTGGCCGCGCGTCCGAACTGGGTCGTGGCCAGGGGCGGGGGTACACCGTCAACCTGCCCGTCCCGCCGCGCTCCGGAGACGATGTGTTCATCTCACTCGTGCGAGACGTGGTTATGCCTTTGGCGCGCTGTTTTATGCCGCAGCTGTTGCTGATCTCGGCCGGTTATGACGCGCACGCCGATGATCCTCTGGCGCAGTGCCTGGTGACAGATGACGGCTTCATTGCGATGACCGCGCTGATGCGCGGCCTCGCGGCCGAACTCGAGGTGCCTGTTGGGTGCGTGCTGGAGGGGGGATATGACGTCGACATGCTCGGCAGGTGCGTCACCCATACGATGGCGACGCTCGCTGCCGCGCCGGATTGCGCGACGGTTGCCGGTACCGACATCCCCACGCACGAGTTGGCCGTGCTGGCGCGTGAGCGACTCCTGCCGTTCTGGCCGCGGATAAGCTCTGCGACGTGACCGAGCGCAGTTACTCACGTGCCGCCGCCGAGCTGCGCCCAGTTGTGATCGAACCTGGTTTCGTGAGGACGGCCAGCGGCTCGGCGCTGATCTCGATGGGTGAGACCCGTGTGATCTGCACCGCGTCTGTGCAGGAGAGTGTGCCGCGCTGGCTGGCCGGTCGCGGACGTGGTTGGGTCACGGCTGAATACGGGATGCTGCCCGCATCCACCGGTGAGCGCAAACAACGTGACATCACCAAGGGCCGGGCTGACGGGCGCTCGGTGGAGATCCAGCGGTTGATTGGTCGCTCGCTACGGGGTGTCGTCGACTTTGAGGCACTGGGTGAGCGGACCGTATATCTGGATTGCGACGTGCTTCAGGCCGATGGGGGCACCCGCTGTGCCTCGATAACCGGCGGTATGGTGGCGCTGGAACTGGCGGTTCTGAGACTCCTGCGGGAAGGTCGGATCGAGCGCTCGCCGCTGAACGGCACCGTGGCCGCGGTATCCGCGGGTGTCGTCGCCGGCGTACCGCTGCTGGACCTTGATTACGCCGAGGACTCCACCGCGGAGGTTGACGCGAATGTCGTCATGACGGGGGAGGGCGGTCTCGTTGAGGTCCAGGCCACCGCGGAGCGGACACCCCTCTCTCGCGCACACCTCGACGAACTGCTGCGACTGGCGGAGCTCGGCGTGCAGCGGTTACGGGTCGTGCAGCGTGAGGCAGTTGAGGCCGGCGCCTAGGCGCCCTGTGGGAGCGCGCCGGGGTGGTGCCACGTCTGATCCGCGGCCCGCGACGGAATCCTCGCCCACGGGTAGGCTGAACTGATGCATGAGCTTGTCCTGGCGACGCGCAACCCGCACAAGGTTCAGGAGGTGACCAGGATCCTGGCTCCCTTTGGGCTTTCCGTGGTGGCCCTGCCGCAGCAAGTTGCGCTCCCGCCCGAGGATGGCGACACGTATCGCGCAAACGCCTTGATCAAGGCGCGTGCCGCCGCGGCGGCGCTGGCTCGCGGCGTGATCGCCGACGACTCGGGGATTGAGGCCGACGCGCTCGACGGCGCGCCCGGGGTGCGCTCGGCCCGTTATGCCGGCGAGCAGGCTGACGATGCGCAGAACCTGCGCAAGCTGATAGAGGCGGTGCCGCCCGGCAGCGGCCTGCGCTACGTCTGCGCGCTGGCCTTTGTCGAGGACGGCGCTGAGCGTGTTTTCCTGGGGGAGAGCAGAGGACACATGGCGGAGGCCCCCCGCGGGGAAGGTGGGTTTGGCTATGACCCGATCTTTGTCCCGGAAGGCCAGCCGGAGCGGACCATGGCTCAGCTCTCTGATGCCCAGAAGGACCTGATCAGCCACCGCGGTAACGCGCTCAGGGACTTTGCACGATGGTTTGGCGGCGAGCGTCTCGGACCGGAGAGCGCCGCCTCCCTACAGGGATGAAGCAGCGCACTGCGATCCTGTCGGTGGGTTCGAACACCACCCTGATCCTGATCAAGGTGGTGGCGGGCACGCTGACTGGCTCAGTCGCGATCCTGACAGAGGCGGTGCATTCGAGCATCGACCTGATCGCGTCGCTGGTCGCGCTCTTCTCGGTACGGATCGCCGACGAACCGGCTGACGAGCGGCACAGCTACGGCCATGAGAAGGTCGAGAACCTGGCGGCCGCGTTTGAGGGAATCCTGATCCTGGTCGGCTCCGCGGTGATCGCCTTTGAGGCAACACGCAGGCTCATAACCGGCGGAAGCACGCATACGCTCGGTCTGGGAATCGCCGTGATTGCCTTCTCGGCGGTCGCGAACCTGGTGGTGTCGGCTGTCATCGCCCGCGGAGGCAGGCTCAGCGGCTCGCCGGCGCTGGAGGGCGATGCTGCCCACCTTCGCACCGACGCGGTGAGTTCGTTGGGTGTCTTGCTCGCGCTCGTGCTGGTCAAGACCACTGGCGCGCAGTGGATCGACCCCGTGGCGGCGTTGCTGGTCGCCTCCGTGATCGTCATAACCGGTATGCGGCTGCTCCTGCGGGCGGGAGCTGTGCTTGTCGATCAGGCGCTTCCGCCGGCTGAGACTGAGACGATCGCCGGCGTGATCGAGCGCTTCTCCGACGGCTCGGTGATCGGCTTTCATCAGTTGCGCACCCGTCGTGGTGGCTCGCAGCGCTACGTGGACGTGCACGTTCAGTTCCGTGCAGGAACGACGCTTGAACAGGCGCATCGGGCAGCCCATCAGCTCCAGGCAGAGATCGCCTCAGCCCTTGGGGGCGCCGATGTGCTCATTCACCTGGAGCCCGAGGATCGGTTGCGGCCCGGTCAGCGTGCACTGCATATACGCTGATCGGGCCGCTTTCAATCGTGTCCTGAGCGACGGATAAGGCCTCGCCTGATCGTCCATGCCGCCGTCGCGAGGATCACCACCGGGCCAAACCACCAAGCGGGAACGTCCAGCTGCAGTAGCCCGTAGGCGCCCCCAAGCATCACCAGCACGCCGGTTGCGGCCAGCCAGTCGTCGCCGATGATGAACCCGTACCAGAATCGGCCAAAACCAACGATCCATCCCCAGATCCGGCTCACTGCTGCGACCTCGCCTGGAGCTTTGCCGGCGACGGACCGAACAGGCCGGCGCGGACAGTCCGCATCAGGGTGAAGGTCGCGCCCAGATAAAGCGCGTATAGCCAGGCAAGACTCAGGTCGCCTCCCGGCCAGTGGACCCCCAGGCCCTCCAATGCCCAGAAGGTTCCGAAGGTCGACAGCAGGCCGCCGACGCCGAACTTCAACGTCCGCCCCGGAACCTCCTGCAGCTGACGGTTTGCCAGGGCGCCGAGCGCGCCGATGAAGATGAAGGCCGCCGCGGCCCCGATGAAGGCGGACTCATATCCCGAGTGGCCCGCGCCGATGCCAAAACCGTGACCACCACCGGCGCCGCCTCCGGCACCAAAGGCCACCACTATGAAGGCTACCTCGAGACCCTCCAGCAGGACGCCCTTGAAGGCCAGCACAAACGCAGTCCAGTCGATCGCGCCCTCTGCCCCCTCGGCAGCTTCGGCCTCCTCCTCTTCAGTGGTGCCGGTGAAGCCGTCTGCGGCGGTTTGAATCACGCCCTGACGGAACCACTGGAGCCCGAAGGTGAGCAACAGCGCACCGATCACGATCCTCACGGTGCCGATCGGGATCAGCGACAACGCCTGCCCCAGGGCCGCGATGATCGCGACCAGCACTATGAATCCCGCTCCAGACCCGAACCAGGTGGAGCGCCATCCACGGGTCGATCCGACGCCGACGACGATGATCACCATCTCCGTCACCTCAACCGAGCTGGCGACGAACGTGCCGATCAGCACGCTGATGGAAAGCGACGCGATCACGGTATGAACTCCGTCATTGCCACTAATCGAGTCCGTACCCCTTGGCTGGGCATCACACACGCGGGTCTCGTCGAAGCCCATCGGTCTTGTAGGTGGAGACCCAACAGCTTCGTGGGTGGAGACCCAACGGACTTGTAGGTGGAGACACGGCCGGGTAGGAGGATCTCCTGGATGACGATCCGCGAAAGGAGAGCCCAATGGGCTTTGATCAGTATCACGAGCCTCCGTCCGAACTCCCGGAGGAGGTCAGAACGTTCGCCCGGGTGGGCGCGTCGCTCACCGAGGAGGCCGAGGCGATTGGCTGGTACGAACAGCGATTGGCGGTGGAGCCGGATCCCGCAGCGCGAGCGATCATGCGCAACGCCCAGGAGGAGGAGTTCAAGCACTTCTCAATGGACCTGGAGTTCCTGTTGCGCCGCAAGCCTGTGTGGTGCGAGATTGCCCGTGGAATCCTGTTCAAGCAGGGCGACATCGTTCAACACGGGGAAGCGGCGGAGGACGCTGCCTCCTAGATGCCTACGGCAGCAGGTTGATGGCGGCCGAGATGGCCACCGCCAGGGCGACTGCTGCGTAACCGGTGTCCCCCCTGAGGAAGACCACCGCGGCTGCGCCGAGACAGCACAGGGTGGTCAGCAGCCAGGCCAGGCGTGCCAGTTTCATGCTGCTCAGGATGGCAGCTTGACCGGCTCGCAACGGCATGAACCGGGAAAGTCGCGGGTACTTGCGGCCTCGATAACCCCGAAATGTCCGCAAACCGTGTTAGCTTCGGCAATTCCTACCACCTCGAAGGAGGAGTGAAGTGACGAAAGCCGAGTTCATCGACCAGGTTGCAGACCGTGCCGGTCTGAGCAAGAAGGACGCCTCAGAGGCGGTCGATGCGGTTCTGGAGACGATTGAGGACGCCCTCAAGCGAGGCAGCGACGTGGTCTTCTCCGGATTTGGCAAGTTCAGCGTTTCGGAGCGCGCTGCGCGCGAGGGGCGTAATCCCGCCACTGGCGAGAAGATCAACATCGCCGCAACGAAGGTTCCGAAGTTCACCGCTGGCGCCGCCCTCAAGAAGTCGGTCAACTGACCCGGGCCGGCGAGCGGCCACGTATGTGACGGCGCGGGTCACGGGGCATCGGGAATGACGGCTGGAGAGATCCAGTCCGACGCCGCTGATGCCGGCGCCCCCGCGGCCCGTGGAACCGTGAGCAGCTTTGGGGACCGGTTGGCCGAGCAGGTTGTGCGGCGGCAGTCGCAGATCGTGCTCGGGTTGGATCCAGACCCGGCGCTCCTCTGGCCACATGCGCTCGAACTTGTGGGTGGGGCGGACGATGAGTCCGCTCCACCCGCCGTTCGGGCAGCTAGAGCGGTGGCCATCCACTGTGGTCTTGTGCTCGCTGCGGTGGCAGAACACTGCGTCGCAGTGAAACTCCAGCTGGCCTGCTTTGAGCGGCTTGGCGCTCCGGGCTGGCGGGCGCTCACAGAGGTGATCCAGAGCGCACGAGCAGCGGGACTGCTGGTCATCGCCGATGCCAAACGCGGCGATATCGATGTTTCCGCGCGCGCCTACGCACAGGGCTTCCTTGGCACCACTCCGAGCCCGTTCGGCGCGATCCCGGGTCTTGGCGTGGATGCCATGACCGTGAGCCCCTGGCTCGGCAGTGACTCGCTGACGCCATTCATAGACGTAGCGCGGGAATCCGGTCGCGGATTGTTCGTGCTGGTCCGAAACTCAAATCCGGGTGCGGTTGAGTTGCAGGAGCAACTCGTTGCCGACGGCAGCCTCAGCGAGTTGGTCGCGAGGATGGTCTCCACGCTGGGTGCTGCCGGTGTTGGGCAACACGGCTTGGCCGACGTCGGCGCCGTGGTCGGTGCCACCGCTCCGGAGCGGCTGAGTCGGTTGCGCGAACTGATGCCCACTACCGTGTTCCTCTTACCTGGGATCGGCGCTCAGGGGGGGCGCGTTGATGATCTTGCCCCGGTGTTCACCGCAGGCGTGGCGGGCGGCATCATCACCGTCTCGAGGGGAATCGTGCATGCGCATCGCATGACCGGCGGCGATCCCGGGGTCGCTGCTGGGCGCGAGGCGGCGCGTCTACGCGAGCAGGCGTGGAGGCTCGCCGCCTAGGTTATGCTCACCAGGCGGCGACGCAGACTGCACACCTGTCCGCGCCTCTGCCCGGAGGAACGTTGATCATCACCGTCACCCTCAATCCTGCCCTTGACAGAACGCTTGAGGTGCCCAGCTTCACGCCGGGTCGCCGACACCGCAGTCTCGATCAGCACACGATCCCGGGCGGCAAGGGGGTCAACGTGGCACGGGCACTGAAGCTCCTTGGGCAGCCGGTGATAGCCACCGGCATCATTGGCGGAGCCACCGGGACCAGGATCATCGAGGGTCTCGGCGATGAGTCGATCCTCAGCGCCTTTGTCCGCATTCGCGAGGACTCACGCACCAACATGGCCGTCCTGGACCCCACGACCGGCGTCCATACGGAGATCAACGAGCGCGGTCCGACCGTCTCCGAACATGAGCTGGACCTGCTCGAGCAGAAGCTCATGTATCTGGCCAGGGGCGCGAGCATCTGCGTGTTCGCCGGCAGTCTGCCGCCGGGGCTCGAACCTGACACCTACGCTCGACTGATCAGAGCCGTGCGCAAACTCGGTGTGCTCACCGTGGTCGACACCGATGGTGAGCCGCTCAAGCTTGCCGTGCGTGCTGAGGCAGATGTGGTGTCGCCCAACGAGCTCGAAGCCGAGGAGCTGGCCGGCCACGAGTTCACCGGCATGGATGACCGCGCCCGGGCGGTGGTCGAGATCACCCGCATGGGCCCGCAGGAGGCGATCATGACCGTACCCGACGGTTGCTATGGCTATGTGCGTGAGGATGGTGGCCAGACGCTCTACCGGGTCACCACCGAGCCACTGGAGGCGCAGTCCCCGATCGGTTCGGGCGACGCCTTCCTGGCCGGCTACGTTTCGGCTCGCTACCAGGGCAGGGCCCCGGTCGAGTGTCTGCGCTTCGGCGTTGCCTGTGGAGCTGAGTCAACGCAGCATGTCGGCGCGGGGATCCTTGACCCGACCACCGTCGAGCGGCTCTACGAGGATGTTGTGGCCGAGCAGGTCACGCTCCCAGTGAACGCGCTCTGAGCCGCCTTGACGTACCCGTCGCAGCAGTCGCATAAACCCTGAATACGCCCACTGCTAAGGTGGGTCCGGAGCCGATGGTTGCCGCCGTCGCGACGCTCGTTCTCGCGAAAAAGTGGGGTTCTCCTTGTCGTCTGTTCGACCTTCTAGGATGCGCTGATGGAAGTTGAAATTGGCCGTGGAAAGAAGGCCCGCAGGGCCTATGGATTTGACGACGTGGCGATTGTGCCGTCACGTCGGACGCGTGATCCGGATGATGTCGACATCAGTTGGACGCTCGGGCCGTATCGCTTCGACCTGCCGCTGTTGGCTGCAGCCTTGGACGGCGTCGTCTCTCCAACGACCGCCGGGATACTGGGCAAGCTCGGTGGCCTGGCCGTGCTCAACCTCGAGGGCATCCAGTGCCGCTATGAGGATGCGGATGAACAGCTTGCGCGCATCGCAACCTTCTCGAAGGACATTGCGACACGTGAACTGCAGGACATCTACCGCGAGCCCGTCAAGCCTGAGCTGATCGCCCAGCGCATCAAGGAGATCAAGGCGCACGGCGTTGTGGCCGCCGCGTCGCTGACGCCACAACAGGTCCGCAAGTACTACGAGGTGGCCCTGGACGCAGGTCTTGACATCCTCGTGATTCAGGGCACCGTCGTGTCGGCGGAGCACGTCTCCAAGGACACGAGCCGCCCGCCGTTGAACCTGAAGGAATTCATCCGCGAACTCTCGCCGATCCCGGTGATCGTCGGTGGCTGCGCCTCATACCACACCGGCCTGCACCTGATGCGCACCGGTGCGGCGGGCGTGCTCGTCGGCGTTGGCCCGGGCGCCATCTGCACCACCCGCGGCGTGCTGGGGCTCGGCGTACCGCAGGCGACCGCCATCGCCGACGTGGCCGCAGCGCGTTCTCAGCACATGCTGGAGACCGGTGATTTCGTGCGTGTGATCGCCGACGGCGGCATGCGCAACGGCGGTGACATCGCCAAGGCGATTGCCTGTGGTGCTGATGCGGTGATGCTCGGGTCCGCGCTCGCGCGAGCGCATGAGGCGCCGGGCCACGGTTTCAATTGGGGTATGGCCACGTTCCACCCCACGCTGCCGCGCGGTACCCGGGTCGCGACCAAGCAGACCGGCACGCTCGAGGAGATCGTGAAGGGGCCCGCCCGTGAGAACGACGGCACCTTCAACCTGATGGGCGCCTTGAGAACCTCCATGGCCACCTGCGGCTACCAGGACATCTCGGAGTTCAACCGCGCCGAGTTGATGGTCGCTCCGTCCCTGCAGACGGAGGGCAAGCATCTCCAGCGCGAACAGGCGGTGGGGATGGGGGCCTCTGGCAAGGCCACCGTCGGTGTCTCTGACTGAGCCACAGGGATCACCCGTCGCTGCCGGCCCGCTGGCCGGCAGCGACGGCGTGGTCACGGAGCAGGTCGTCGTTCTGGACTACGGCGGCCAGTACAGCCAACTGATCGCGCGCAGGGTCCGGGAGTGCGGCGTCTTCTCGACGCTGCTGCCCCACCATGTCGGGCCGGATGAGGTCGCGCGCCGCAAGCCGCTTGGTCTGATCCTGTCGGGTGGGCCCGCCTCGGTCTACGCCGACGGAGCGCCCAGGCTCGATCCGGCTCTGCTG
The DNA here is from genome assembly GCA_021820105.1 of Actinomycetes bacterium. Taxonomy (GTDB): domain Bacteria; phylum Actinomycetota; class Thermoleophilia; order Solirubrobacterales; family Solirubrobacteraceae; genus Palsa-465. The sequence goes on from JAKAED010000034.1 coordinate 13,389, forward strand.
CAGCTTGGCATCCCTGTGCTGGGTATCTGTTACGGGATGCAGCTGATCGCGCGGGAGCTAGGCGGCCGCGTTGAGGGAGCCGAGGTCGGCGAGTACGGTCGCTCGCAGCTGACCGTGCATGACCATGGGCGGCTGCTGGCTGACACGCCGGACGAGCAGGCTTGCTGGATGTCTCACCGTGACACCGTGTTTGCGCCGCCGCCCGGTTTCGACGCGCTGGCGTCGTCCACCGCCTCGCCGGTCGCCGCAATCGAGTCCGTTGAGCGCGGCATCTACGGCATCCAGTTCCATCCGGAGGTCGTGCACACGCCCTACGGTCAACAGGTGCTGCGCAACTTCCTGATCAACATCTGCGGCGCCGCCGGGACCTGGAGCGCACGTTCCGTGATCCAGGAGCAGATTGAGCGGATCCGTGAACAGGTTGGAGACGGACGCGCGCTCTGTGCCCTGTCCGGGGGCGTGGATTCAAGTGTCGCTGCCCTGCTGGTTCACCAGGCGATCGGGGATCGCTTGGTCTGCGTGTTTGTCGACCATGGCCTGATGCGCAAGGACGAGGGTGCGCAGGTGATCTCAACCTTCAAGGACCATTTCCACGTGCCGTTGATCGCGGTCGACGCTGAGGAGCGCTATTTGGAGAAGCTGCGCGGAGTGGTCGATCCCGAGCAGAAGCGCAAGATCATCGGCACCGAGTTCATTCGCATCTTTGAGGAGGAGGCCGCCAAGCTCGATGGCATCAGGTTCCTGGTTCAGGGCACGCTCTACTCCGACGTGATCGAGTCAGGCGGCGGCACCGGCACCGCCACGATCAAGTCGCATCACAACGTGGGCGGACTACCGGACGATCTTGAGTTTGAGCTCGTCGAGCCGCTGCGGAGCCTCTTCAAGGACGAGGTTCGAGCCGTGGGCGCCGAGCTGGGGATGCCTGAGCGCCTCGTCTGGCGCCAGCCCTTCCCGGGACCTGGGTTGGCGATCAGAGTGGTGGGCGGTGAGGTCACTAAGGAGAAACTCGACGTTCTCCGTGAGGCAGACGCGATCCTGCAGGACGAGATCCGGCGGGCCGGGCTGTACCGGGAGCTGTGGCAGTCCTTCTGTGTGCTCCCGGATGTGCGTGCCGTTGGTGTGCAGGGTGATGAGCGCACCTACGGCAACGTGATCGCGATTCGTGCGGTGACCTCCGACGACGCCATGACTGCTGACTGGGCGCGTCTGCCCTACGACCTGCTTGAGCAGATCGCCAGTCGCATGATCAATGAGATCCGTCCCGTTGGCCGTGTTGTGCTTGACATAACGTCGAAGCCCCCGGGCACCATCGAATGGGAGTAGTCGGGCTCGAGCGCCTGCCTTGCCACCCGCAACAGCGAGTTTCCAATTGATCGTCTACCATCATCAATCCCGCGCGACCGCGCGGCCTACCCGCATGCCATGAAGACATACGTAGCCAAACCAACTGATCGCGAGCGCAACTGGCTGATCGTCGACGCCACGGGGCTTACGCTCGGGCGCCTGGCGACCCAGATCGCTGACGCACTGCGCGGTAAGCGCAAGCCGACGTACACCCCGCACATCGACACCGGCGACTTTGTCGTCGTGGTCAACGCGGAGAAGATTTCTGTAACGGGCAACAAGCTCGAGGACAAGCGTTACTACCGCCACTCGGGTTACCCGGGCGGCCTCAAGTCCCGCACCCTCACCGAGATGCTGGAGCGGCGTCCGGAGGAGGTCATCCGGATCGCGGTGAAGGGGATGCTTCCCCGCAACCGCCTCGCGCGCAAGCAGCTGACCAAGCTGAAGGTGTACGCAGGGCCCGATCACCCACACGCCGCTCAGCAGCCGCAACCGATGGAGATCGAGTCGTGACCGACAACGAAGAGACCTTTGAAAGCGAGCCCACCGACGCCGCCTCGTCTGAGGCGGAGGCGGTTGCCTCTGAGCAGGCAACAACGGCCGGCCCCGAAGCTGTGATACCGGCCGGCGAGACTCCCGCCGCGGATAGCGCGGCGAGCGAGGAGACCGCTGCCGAGTCTGCCGCTCCGGCGGAGGCTGCCGCTCCGGCGGAGGCTGCCGCTCCTGCGGAGGCTGCCGCTCCTGCGGAGGCTGCGGCTTCCCCGGCTGACGAGGAGTACATCGAAGAGGACGAAGCCCCGCGCGTGAAGCCGGCGATTCCCGGTGCGGACCTGGTACCCGACATCGTTCCGGACGGCATGGAGTTCATGGATGCCGAGGCGCGCGCTGCGGCGGAGGCTGAAGCCGAGGAGGCTGCCGCCCGCGCAGCGGAGCAGGAGCAGGACAACGAGGTGGTTGCGCAGCCGATCGCCGAGGTTGCAATCAACCTCGCCGCGGGCGCCCGCTACACCGCCACAGGCAAGCGTAAGACCGGTGTCGCTCGCGTGATCCTGAAGCCCGGCACCGGCACCTATACGGTGAACGGCAAGACGCTTGAGGAGTTCTTCCCGCGGGAGACCCTGCAGCGGATCATCCGTCAGCCGCTTGAGGCTGTTGGCTACGAGTCGCGGATGGACGTGATCGCGCGGATGCACGGGGGAGGCGTCTCGGCCCAGGCGGGAGCGCTCCGTCACGGCATCGCACGGGCACTCCTGGAGGCTGATCCGAACCTTCGTGGCGAGCTCAAGCGCCGCGGCTTCCTGACGCGCGACCCGCGCGTCAAGGAGCGCAAGAAGGCCGGCCTCAAGAAGGCCCGTAAGCGCCCGCAGTTCTCCAAGCGCTAGCGGCTTCGCCTGCGCCTAGAGGCCCCAGGACCTACAGGGTCGCAAGCGCCAGATGTCGCGCCACCTGTTCGGCACCGATGGTGTCCGTGGCCGGGCCGGAGAGTTCCTCACCGCTGAGCTGGCGGTCGCGCTCGCACGCGCGACCGTCGAGCTGAGCGATGAGTCCCACCCTCAGGTACTGATCGTGCGCGATCCGCGCGAATCGGGGCAGATGCTCGAGGCGGCAATTGCCGCGGGTGTGACAGCCGCCGGTGGCGACGTGCTGCTGGCCGGCGTACTGCCCACGCCTGCGGCGCCGCTGTTGGTGCGCCGTCACGGACTGCACCTGGCCGCCGTGATCTCGGCGTCACACAACCCTTACGAGGACAACGGGATCAAGTTCTTTGCAGCTGACGGTTTCAAGCTTTCAGATGAGACCGAGACGGCGATTGAGAACCAGATGCTGAGTGCAGGTGCGGTGCCGGACAGGATTGGGCGCGTGCTGGAGCTCAGGAATGCGGATGAGGACTACCTCGCTGACCTGCAAGCGCGCTTTGGTGAGCTCGACCTGCACGGCAGCAGGGTGCTGCTCGACTGTGCAAACGGGGCCACCTACCGCGTCGCCCCGGAGATCTTCAGGCGTCTGGGTGCTGAAGTGGAAGTCCTGGCTGACGCTCCAGATGGCCGCAACATCAACGCGGGAGTCGGTTCAACCCACCTTGACCAGTTGGTTGCACGCATGGCTCGCGGTGAGCACACCATTGGTTTTGCGTTCGATGGTGACGGTGACCGTGTACTCGCGGTCGATCGCACCGGCACCGTTGTGGACGGTGATGAGTTGATCGCCATGGCGGCGATTCACTACCAGCGCGTGGGTTGCCTGGACGGAGGTGGCGTGGCTGTCACCGTGATGACCAACTATGGCTTCCACAGTGCCATGCGTGCCGCTGGGATCGAGGTTGCGACGACTGCTGTCGGCGACCGCTATGTCAATGAGGAGCTGCGTCGGCGCGGTTGGCGGCTCGGCGGAGAGCAGTCCGGGCACATCATCGATCTCGGGTTTGGCCCCTCAGGCGACGGGATTGCCAGCGCACTGCTCACACTGGAGGCCCTGTCCGGTGCCGATCTGAGCGACCGCAGCGCGATGCACAAGCTTCCGCAGCGGCTGGTGAACCTGCGCGCCAGGAGCCGAGATGCCCTTCAGCTTGCAATGGCCTCCGGCCCGGTTCAACAGGCGATCGACGCGGCCGGCGAGTCGCTGCTCGGGCGGGGAAGGGTGCTGGTGCGGCCGTCCGGAACAGAGCCACTGATCCGCGTGATGGTGGAGGCACCGAGCCTGGAGGAGACGCACTCCGTCTGTGCGGAGCTGTGCCATGTTGTAGAGGCTGCGCTGGACTGAATCTGGCTTGTGATGCAGCTCCCCGCCTGGCTGACTCCTCTCCCCGACGCCCAGCAGCAGCGGCTGCTCGATGCCTGGGCCATCGAGCAGCACGGGATCCCCAGTGAGACGCTGATGGAGCGCGCCGGTACGGCGCTGGCACGGATTGCGGCGGAACTGGTGCCTGAGGGGCGGCTGGTGGTCGTCTGCGGGCGTGGCAACAACGGCGGCGACGGCCACGTGGCGGCGCGCGTGCTGAGCCAGCGCGGGCGCGAGGTGACGGTGGTGGAGGTGGGTGATGAGTCCGGATCTCAGCTGGAGGCGTCGCTGGCCGGCGCTGCCGGTGTGATTGACGCTCTGCTTGGAACCGGTTTCACAGGCGCGCCCCGGCCCCCTGTGGCCGATGCCATCCGCCTCATCAACGGAGCCCTTGCGGCCGATCCTCGGCTGCGGGTGGTCGCCTGTGATGTCCCTAGCGGTGTTGATGGATCGACTGGGCAGACCGCAGGTGAGGCCGTGCGGGCTCATGCGACCGTCACCTTCCACGCTGCCAAACCGGGCCTCTGGATCGCGCCCGGTAAGCGCTTCAGCGGCGAGGTCCACATCGTTGACATCGGCATCCCCGCTACTGGGCAGCCAGTCAAGCCTGTCATCGGCCTGATCGGTGACGCTGTGCGCGAGCTGATCCCACGTCGAGCTCCCGACTCCACCAAGTTCAGCGTCGGCAGCGTGTTGGTCGTGGGTGGTTCGCGCGGCCTGACGGGCGCGCCGGTCCTGGCCTCGATGGCCGCCGCCCGTGCGGGAGCGGGATACGTCACCGTCGCCGCACCGGCCTCTGTAGCCCCGGCGCTGGCGGCGAAGCTGCTTGAGGTCATGACCATCGAACTGCCGGATGATCCGGACTCTGGTCCAAAACGCGGAGCATCGCGGATCGCGGTCGAGCGGGCCGGGCGTGCTCAGGCACTGGTCCTCGGGCCTGGTCTCGGGCGCCTGCCGGCCGCCCAGAAGTTCGCCCGCGACGTTGCCCTGCACGCGAAGCTTCCCCTGGTGCTCGATGCTGACGGTCTGAACGCGCACGCGGAGGAAGGGGGGCTCGAGCAGCTGGCCCGGCGGGAGGCGGCGACCGTGCTGACTCCCCATGCCGGCGAGCTCGGCAGACTGCTCGGGATCGGCAGCTCCGAGATTGAGGCCCGCCGCCTGGAGCATGTGCGGGTCGCTGCGGAGCGGTCGCGGTCGATAGTTGTCCTCAAGGGTGATGACACGCTCATTGCCGATCCGAGCGGGCGGCTGGCAATCAGCCCTGGAGGCGCGCCCGCGCTCGCCACCGCTGGCACGGGCGATGTGCTCGCAGGGGTGACCGGCGCCTACCTTGCAAAGGGCGTGGATCCGTTCACCGCAGCCTGTGCCGCAGTTTCTGCCCATCTCACCGCCGGTGTGATCGCGGCAGATCGAATCGGTGCGGAGGGAGTGATCGCGAGTGACGTGATCGCTGCGCTGCCGCGGGCGCGTGATCATCTGATCCGGGTGTCCGGGAGCGACTGAGATGGCGTTGCGAGCCGTCGCCGAGGTGAACCTCGCTGCGATCGAGCGCAACGCCGCCCGCCTCTGCGCCCGGATCGGGGCGCATGTGCGTCTGTGCGCCGTTGTCAAGGCCGACGGTTACGGGCACGGCGCTGTTCCCTCTGCCCGTGCGGCACTGCGGGGCGGAGCCGTGGAACTGGCGGTGGCAACCGCTGCTGAGGCCGGCGAGCTGCGGCGAGCCGGCCTGAGCGAGCCGATTCTCGTGCTCGGCGCGATCAGTGCTGAGGAGCTGCCCGATGCTGTCATGGCCGGCGCCGAGTTGACCGTCTGGGACCCGGCATTTGTGAGCACTCTGCGATCTCAGGCCCGAGCTCGTCAGACTCGGATCGGTGTGCACGTCAAGCTCGATTCCGGATTGGGTCGTCTCGGCACGCGCGATGCCCGTCAGGCGCTGGAGCTCGTCCGCGAAGTGGTCGCTTCCCCCGAGCTTCATCTCAGCGGGGTGATGACCCATCTGGCCACCGCCGATGGTGACCTTGTCTTCGCCTCACAGCAGCTGGATCTGTTCGACACCTTCGAGGCCGAGGCGCGAGCCCTGGCCTCCACCGACATCACGGCTCACGCGGCCAACAGCGCCGCGACGCTGCGGCTCGATCGCAGTCACTTTGACATGGTTCGCGCCGGCATTGCGCTCTACGGCGGGGATCCGATGAACCGCGATCCAGCAGACCACCAGCTGGAGCCGGCCCTGACTCTGCGCACCTATGTGGCGGCGCTGAAGCCCATTGCGGTGGGCGAGAGCACCGGCTACGGTCGCCGGTTCATCAGCCAGCGGGAGAGCGTGATCGCGACGATCCCGATCGGCTATGGGGACGGTCTCGTGCGGGCGCTGGCGAACAACTGCGACGTGCTGATCGGAGGCCGTCGCTACCCGTTGTGCGGAATGGTCAGCATGGACAACATCACGGTCGATGTCGGCCCAGAGCCACCGCTCCGCGTCGGTGACCCGGTCACGCTGATCGGCGTTGACGGCGCCGAACGCCAGACCGCGGAGGATCTCGCCCAGCGGATCGGCACCATCAGCTATGAGGCGTTCTGCCTCATATCCAAACGGGTACCGCGCTTGCACCACCGCGATGGAGTACCGGTTGACGGAGCGCACGGTGGGTGAACACGATGCGAGCGAGCGCGGCCCGCTGGCCGCGCTCGCTGAGCTGGCTCCCCGGCATGGTCGGGCTTGGTTGGTCGGAGGTGCTGTGCGTGACGAACTGTTGGGCCGCAGCACACCTGACCTGGACCTGGCGGTGCAGGGAGACGTGCGTGCGCTGGCGCGCGAACTGGGACGGGCGGCGGGAGGTCACGCGTTCCAGCTCTCTGACACCTTCGGGGCCTGGCGGGTTCGTGCTCACGACCAGACATGGCAGGTTGATCTCATGCCCCTGGTGGGCGAGACCCTGGAGCAGGATCTGCGCAGGCGTGATCTCACGATCAACGCGATCGCTCGCGAGCTTGATGTCGATTCCGGCGGCTTCATCGATCCCTGCGGAGGAGTCGCTGATCTGCGTGCGCGGCGGCTTCGCAGCGTTGCGCGTGAGGCGTTCAGCGAGGATCCGCTCCGCGTCCTGCGCCTGGTGCGGTTCGCTGTCGAGCTCGATTTTGAGGTGGAACGGGAGACCTTCGCGCTCGCCAGTGCGTCTGCGCCGGCGCTTGCGGGTGTCGCGTCTGAACGGGTCTTTACGGAGCTGCGGCTGATGCTCGTGTGCGATCGCGCAGTTGCGGGGGTTGAGCTCTGCCAGCGCATCGGTGCGACCGCCGTAGTCCTGCCGGAACTGGATGCGCTCCGCGGACTGGTGCAGAGTGACTACCACCACCTTGATGTCTACGAGCACACCCTGGCGACGCTGCAGGCGACGATCGAGCTGGCGCGTGACCCAACAGCTATCTTCGGGCCAGAACTGGCTCCGGCGCTCACCGCTGTCCTGGACGAGCCCCTGGCCAACGAGCTCACGCGCGGTCAGACGTTGCGTATCGGCGCCCTCATGCATGACATCGCAAAGCCGCTGACGCACGCGGTCAACGCGGAGGGGCGGCCGACCTTCTTCCGCCACGATGAGCGTGGAGCCGAACTCACGACGCAGATCCTCAACCGGCTGCGCGCCAGCGAGCGGCTTGTCAGCCACGTCGCCGCCCTCACTCGCAACCACCTGCGACTCGGGTTCCTGGTGCATGAGCGCCCACTGCCGCCGCGCGCTGTCTACCAATACCTCGCGTCGTGTGAGCCTGTGCCGGTGGATGTGACCGTGCTGAGCGTCGCCGACCGTCTCGCCACCCGGGGCCGCAACGCCGAGCGTGCGATCTCACTGCACCTGGAGCTTGCTCGTGAACTGCTCCCTGCAGCACTTGCCTGGCGCACAAACCGTCCTCGTCCTCCGATCGCGGGCGATCGTTTGGCGCAGGCGACCGGAATGACGCCTGGGCCACAGCTCGGCCGCCTCCTCTCCGAGCTCGCTGAGGCCGCGTATGCCGGGGAGGTCGCCGGTGAGGAACAGATCCTGGCCCATGCGCGAAGGTGGTTGGCCACGGAGGCTCGCTAGTCTGGCGGACGACATGAGCCAGGAGTGCATCTTCTGCAGGATCGTTGCCGGTGAGCTCCCGGCACACATCGTCGAGGAGGACGAGCAAACGCTCACCTTCATGGACATCGCGCCAGCCACCCGAGGTCACGCGCTTGTGATCCCCCGACGTCACACCGCCGATCTCTGGGAGATCGAGCCTGAGCAGCTCGCCGCCGTGACCGCAGCCGCCCGGCGCCAGTCACTGCGCGTCCGTGACCGGCTCGGGGCTGACGGCGTGAACCTGATCAACTCCTGCCGGGCGCCGGCCTGGCAGACCGTCTTCCACTTTCATGTCCATGTGATCCCGCGCTATTTGGGCGACCCGTTGCGTCTTCCCTGGTCGCCTGCGGCGGGTGACATGGGTGAGATTGCCGCTGCCGCCGCCGAGCTCCGTCAAGTCGCCAGCTAAACAAATGTCGTAGCCCGCTGGTGCGGCTTGATACGGTGTGCCTGATTGCCGGGGGCCATGGGGGCTTCCGGCGCCTATCGCCAGCAGCACCGAAGGGGATTCACACATGGCAACTGGAACCGTCAAGTGGTTCAGCGACGACAAGGGCTTCGGCTTCATCACACCCGATGACGGCGGTCGGGACCTTTTCGTCCATTTCAGCGGCATCAACGGTGACGGTTACAAGTCGCTTGCCGAGGGAAGCAAGGTCTCCTATGAGGAGGAGGCCGGGCCCAAGGGCCCCAAGGCCGTCAACGTAACGAAGATCTAACTCGACACGGCGAAACGGCGCGAGCCCTCTGCCGCGCCGGATGCCTGTGCAACGTTTCGCGCAACTTGTTTGCTCGGGTCGTGTTCAATGGACGTATGAAGAGAGCTGTTAGGGCCCTGGCGGCCACCTCCACGGTTGCTTTGGCGGGGCTCCTGCCTGGTGCTGCATCTGCCGCCGATATCCAAATCGGCGTTACCAAGAGTCCACTGGTTGCGCCCACCTGTCCGCCCAACATCTCGGCCACCAACTGCACGATCGTGCTCGCTCAGGTGACCGGCTATGAGACGCGCCGTGACGGCATCGTCAACCCGACGGTGATCAAGCGCTCTGGTGTCATCTCATCATTCAAGCTGGGGATCGCCGGGACCAACACGGTCACCCCAAAGGACATCACCTACCTGAGCAAACGGTATGGCGGCCCGGCGGAGGCCCAGCTGACGGTGCTGCGGCCAACTGGAACTGCCGCTAGCCCGAGTTTTCGCGTGGCTGCCGAGTCGCAGGTGTTCAAGCTGCGAACCGAGTTTGGAAGCGTCGCTGAGTTCCCGCTGATTTCGCCGCTGCCGGTGGTCCCGGGTGAGTTGTTGGCGTTGACGATTCCGACCTGGGCGCCGGTTCTCTCGTTCCAGCTGGACACAACCCAGTTCGCGTACGCGCAGAGTCGCGTGGCGGTGCCGAGCAGTACCGGTGGCGCGCCCAGCTGTGACAACACGCTTCCGGTCAATCTCGCCCAGATCATCGTCGGGGAGTTCAGCAGCTACGGTTGCAGCTATCCCGGCACTCGGATCGAGTACTCGGCGCTTGAGATCACCACCCCTGCGGGCTTCACCAACTCAGTCCGCAGACGCCGGGCGCACCACCGGGTGGCGCGCGCGCACCGCTAGCGGCGGAGTGCGGTCGCCACAGTGTGCGCACCAGGGGCCCCAGGCGTCAGGACGCCCAGGGCCCCAAGCGGTCAGGCTCCGGCGCTCACGACTTCTCCGGCCGGGGCCGGAGTGTCGCGCAGATACCACTCGGCATCCAGGGCGGCTTGGCAGCCTGAGCCGGCGGCTGTGATCGCCTGCCGGTAAGTGTGGTCAACAAGGTCCCCAGCCGCGAACACTCCGGGGAGGTTCGTGCGGGTGGAGCGGCCGGCGGTGACCACGTAGCCACTTTCGTCAACCTCGACCTGACCGGCAACAAGCTGGGACTGTGGTTCGTGTCCGACAGCGATGAACGCACCGGAGATATTCATCTCCCGCGTTGACCCGTCGCCTGTGTGCAACAGCCTGGCTGAGCTGAGGGAACCATCTTCTCCGGCAATGAACTCGTCGATCGTATAGGGCGTGAGAAATTCAATGTTCTCCACTCCGCGAGCGCGCTCGAGCATGATGCTCGAGGCCCGGAACTCATCACGGCGATGGACCACGGCGACCTTCGACGCGAACTTCGCAAGGAACATCGCCTCCTCCATGGCCGAGTCACCACCGCCGACGATTACGGTCGGCACGTCTCGGAAGAATGCGGCGTCGCAGGTGGCGCAGTAGCTGACCCCGCGTCCAGAGAGCAGTTCCTCCCCTGGGACGCCGAGCTTCCGATGCTGGGCACCCATCGCCAGGATCACGCTGCGGGTGAGGTGGACCTCATCACCGACATATACCTTGTGAAGGCCGCCGTCCGCTGATAGCTCAACGGCGGTTGCCTCGTCTGTCTCCAGGCGCGCCCCAAAGCGCTCTGCCTGGTCACGCATCTGCTGCATCAGTTCGGGACCCATGATCCCCTGCGGAAAGCCAGGGAAGTTCTCCACATCCGTAGTCTGCTGGAGCAGACCTCCCCATGCGAAACCCTCGATCACGAGCGGGTTCAGATTCGCGCGCGCTGTGTACAACGCCGCGGTGTAACCGGCGGGTCCGCTCCCGACGATCACGACATTATGGTAAGAATTCTCAGACACTTCAATAAGTATAGCTTTGAAAGTCCGGCGCTGCTCCTGCAATCACTCCGACTACATGGCGGCTTCCGTCGTCTCGCCATCCATACGCTCCCATCCACGGACCGTGCGGCGCAGTTGGAAATACGCAAGCGCGCCAGGGAGCGTAGGCAGCCAGAAGGAAAAGGCACGGTAGGCCAGCACTGAAACGACCGCTGCCTGAACGCTCACCCCAAACGCGGTGAAGGCGCCGATCAGACCGCCCTCCACGCCACCGATGCCTCCCGGCAGTGGGAGTGTGTTGGCAATCCAGCCGACGAAGTAGGCCATGACGATCACACTCTTGTGCGGCGCATAGCCGAACGCATGGAAGCATGCCCAGAGCGTCGCGATGTCAAAGCCCCACCAGACCGGAGCGCCCAACAGGCCGATGTCCCCGCCACGCACCAGTGCGATCGCGGTGCGGACCCCGGTTGCTGTGGCGCCCGGCACTGTTGCCAGGCGCCGCGCGAATCGACTGGTCACTCCACGCCGCTGCGCGCGTGCCTCCATCAGCGTCTCAAAATCTCGTGGTAGCAGGGAGATCGAGATGAAGAGCGTGATCACAACGGCTCCGAGGATCGCGGGGACGATTGTGATCGCAAACGGCGCCGGGCCCTCCCAGAGGTGCACATACAGTCCGACCCCGTCAATGACCAGGGCGCTCATGTACACGCCGTAGAGTAGGCCCATGAAAGCGATCATGCGCGAAGCGACGAGACGGCCGTCCATGCCGGAGCGACGCAGCGCCCACGCCGTCAGCGCGATCCCACCGGCGCCGGCGGCAGCAAACAGCCGTGTGGCCGCCAGGCCGGCCATTGTGATCTGGTAACTGGCCTTCCAGCCGATGCGGGATGTCCGGTGAATGAAGACGGCTCGGAAGAGCGCGATGTAGCCGCCGAACGAGCAGATCTCGAGCACTGCGGCGGCCGCCAGCCAGACGGCGTTGCCCTCGTCGAGGCGTTTGAAGCTGGTGCTGAAACCGACCAGTTTCGGCAGGCCGAGGTAGAGGAAGACCACGACCCCGACGACGAACACGAGCGACAGGACAACGCTCCGGCGTGTCACGGCGATGCGTGGCATCTGCTCGTTCATGCGGTCTCAGCGATCCTCCGCCAGCCTGCGGATTGAGTCCAGGGCCCTCGCCACCTGGCGCGCGGCCGGAGACATCGGGCGCGCGCCGCGGTGCACGGCCTCAGCCAGAACGCCGCCCGCGATGACGTCGGCGGCGTAGTGCTCGCCGAGGTAAACGAGCGCCAGGCCAAGCGTCGCGGTGTAGATCCACCCAACCGCTCCCGCCACCGGATCCACCTCGGAAAGCAGTCGTGCCGCCATGAGCGTGGTGGCGAAGTGCAGGGACGGCATGGCAGCCAGCGGGTTGCCTCCAAGCACGTCGTAAAGGTCGTTCCAATGATTCCCCCAGAAGCGTTCCCCGTACTCCAGCATCATCCGGCGGACCGGGAGGTGGCCGGCGCGGTCGTCATAACGCGGATGCAGCTTGATGTGATCAGGTGGTTGTCCCGGCAGCTCCTCAATGTGGCCCTGCGCGGCCGCCCACCAGGGGGGCGCGGTCGGCAGCACCCAATAGACCATCGCCCCCAGGTCAAACACCGTGTACATCCGTCCCGCGGCCGCGGCCAACTTCGACGGCCGCCGCAACGCCACGTAGGCCACGGCCAGATGGGGGACGGCAAACCAGGTCCAGTGTGACCAGATCAGTATCCGCTCAAAACCGTTGATCTCCCCGTCTCGTGCGAAGAGTTGTTGCAGGCGCTGCGTCGGGATCCTGCCACCGCCGAGCACTCGGTCGATCTGGATCGGGTAGTCGACGTGCACCCGCCTGCGGAGCTGCTCCGGGTCGTCGTTGGGCATCCTGTAGGCCGCCAGATAGGCCCACATCTGCAGGCCGCACACCGCGACGTCACGCAGACGGCTGCGCGGAAGCGCCACGCAGAGAGCTGCGGGGGCGGCTGCGGAGACAGCGAGCGCAGGGAACCGGGGGAGATCCAGCCGCCGACGGAGTAGGGGAGCCACGGCACCCGTTGCCACGAGCGCCCACGCCGTTCTTCGGATCGCCCTCGATGATCGCAAGCGCCGGGAGTATAGAAACCACGTCCGTCGTGGGCTGTGGCGACCAAGTTGCCTCGCCTCTCTATAAGATCTCCCGAGTCGTGATTTTCCTTCGGTCACTAAAGCGCGTAGCGACGCGCTCCTGGGTACGACCTGCAGCTCTACTGAGCGCGGTCTCAAGCGCGTCCTTCCTGGCGCTGGCCCAGACGGCTTCAGCGAACTGCTGCACGCTGACTACCGGCGCTTCGCCCAATGCCACCAGCATCGCGACGCTCTACGACATCATCTTCGGGCTTGCGGTTGTCGTCTTCCTGACTGTGATGGGCTTCATCGTCTACTCGGTCTGGAAGTTCAGGGCCGACAAGAATCCGGTCGCGCTGCAGATTCATGGCAACACCCGGCTCGAACTGGGCCTCACGGGCGCAGCCGTCATGATCGTGGTGGTCATCGCCGTCGTGACGTTCATCAAGCTGCCGAGCATCATCAACCCGCCGAACTCGAATGCCGGCGCCAGCTCGATCCTGTCCGCCTCGTTGACGGCGCCGAGTCCGCCCAATGGCAATACGCTGACGGTCTGCGTCACCGGTCGCCAGTTCATCTGGCGCTACACCTACGGCACCAACTGCAACAGAGCGTCCTGGAAGGACAGGCTTCCCTACTCCTATCAGGAGATGGTTGTCCCGTCGGGTGAGGTCGTGAAGCTGCTCATCCAGTCCAGCGACGTGATCCACGCCTGGTGGATTCCGGCGCTGGGCGGCAAGGTCGATGCGGTTCCAGGTTTCACCACCTACACGTGGTTCAAGGCCCTCCACTCCAACGTGGAGTACCGTGGCCAGTGCGCGCAGCTCTGCGGTCGGCAGCACGCCTTCATGACGGCCATCGTCAAGGTCGTGACGCCGCGCCAGTACACCGCCTGGATCACCAAGCAGAGCAGCGCCATCAGCCAGCAGAACGACCAGGTCGCGCAGATTCGACGGTACCTGGTGAAGCAGGGCATCCTCACATCCAGCGGCAACTTCTAACCAGCAAGCGGATTTTCAGCAAATGAGCACCACCGATCACGCGCTCCGTCCGGTTCCTCAGATCCTCGTTCATCAGGTTCGCGCCCCAAGGAAGAGCCGACAGTGGCTTGACTGGGTGTTGACAACCGACCACAAGAAGATCGGGATCATGTACCTGGTCCTCACCTTCGTGTTCTTCATGATGGGCGGGGTCGAGGCACTGATGATGCGTTCGCAGCTGGCTGTGCCCAACAACAACCTGCTCAGCGGCGAGCACTACAACCAGCTGCTCACCCTGCACGGAACGACGATGGTCTTCCTGTTTGTGGTGCCGATCATGGCCGGGTTTGGCAACTACTTCGTGCCGTTGATGATCGGGGCCCGTGATATGGCCTTCCCGCGCCTGAACGCGCTCTCCTTCTGGTTGTTGCTCATGGGCGGCGTTGTCTTCTACGCCTCTCTCTTCTGGCATCCACCGGAAGCCGGCTGGTGGAGCTATCCGCCGTTGTCCAGCATTCAGTACTCACCCAGCGGGGGTCAGGACGCCTGGATCTTCCTCATCCACCTCACCGGTATCTCCTCGCTCGTGGGCGCGATCAACTTCTATGTGACGATCGTGAATATGCGGGCGCCTGGGATGACCTGGGGACGCGTACCGCTGTTCGTCTGGTCGATTCTGATCTACGCGGTGCTGCTGATCATCGCGCTGCCGGCTGTCGCGGCCGCTGTCACGATGCTGCTCACCGACCGGCACTTTGGGACCCACTGGTTTGACCCGACCAATCATGGCTCGCCGGTCCTGTGGGAGAACCTGTTCTGGTTCTTCGGGCACCCGGAGGTCTACATCATGATCCTGCCCGGGTTCGGGATGATCTCGGAGGTCCTTCCGGTGTTCGCTCGCAAGCCGATCTTCGGCTACAAGGCGATCGCGGCTTCAACCATCGTGATTGCGTTCCTGTCGACGCTGGTGTGGGCGCACCACCTGTTCACCGCGCCGCTGCCGTTGGTCGTGCTGGGCTTCTTCATGCTCAGCTCCTTCCTGATCGGTATTCCCACCGGGGTCAAGATCTTCAACTGGACGGCCACCCTCTGGCGGGGCTCACTGGTGATGACAACGTCGATGATCTTCGCGATCGGCTTCATCATCATCTTCCTGATCGGTGGGATCACCGGAATCTTCCTGGCGACATTCCCAGTGGACTGGCAGCTCAACGACACCTACTTCGTTGTGGCTCACTTCCACTACACGCTGATGGGCGGAGCAGTGTTCTCGATCATGGCCGGCGTCTACTACTGGTACCCGAAGATGACGGGCCGTCTCTGCAGCGAGCGGCTCGGGAAGCTCTCCTTCTGGATCATGTTCATCGGCTTCAACACGACCTTCTTCCCACAGCACGCGCTTGGACTGTCGGGCATGCCAAGGCGTATCTATACCTACCAGCCGGGTATGGGATGGTCGACCTACAACTTGGTCTCCTCGATCGGCTCCTACATCCTGGCGGTCGGGATTCTCATCTCCGTCTACAACTTTGCGCGCAGCTACAAGACCGGGAAGATCGCCGGGCCGGATCCTTGGAAGGGCAACACCCTGGAG
>JAKAED010000188.1 GCA_021820105.1 Actinomycetes bacterium
ACTGTAAGCCCCACCCCAGGCACGTGCTGGGTCGCCAGCGAAATCGCCGCCATCTCGCGTTCTGGGTACGAAACGGTCACACCGACGGTGCGCCGTGTGGTAGCTATCGGGCACACGAACAGGAGGGTCCGATGCTGTTGCCCGTTTCGGCCTACGACGAACTGCCGACCGATGTCACCAAGTTCGCTGACGAATTGCGTCAGAGCGCCCCCACCCCAACCATAGTGGTGGGCGCGCCGCTTACGGATCGCCTGGAGTTTCTCGCGCCGCCCCGACCGGTGACAGGACACGTCTCGATGGGGAACGAGTCCTGGGCTGACCTATTGCCCAGTCCCCCAGCCAGCGGGACCACTTCGGTTCAGGATCAGCCGCCGAAGCTTGACCATTGGACGATCCAGGCACACGTCTACACCAAAGACATCGCGGCTCGTGTCGGTCTACTGATGGGGCTGTTCAGCGGATCTGCAAGGACCATCAGCGCGGGCGCTATAAACGAAGCGAAGCGCTTCCGGCTCGCGAAGACAGAAGCCGGTACCGAGATCGAGATCGGTGTAGCCGTTCGCCTAGTGGTCGCAACTACGAATTGGGAGGTCAACGCAGAGATCTCGATCCCCAATATCGCCGCAGCAGCTCAACTGAAGCTGAAGACTGGGGACGCCCGCATAGGCATCGAAGTCGCCGGCTACTCCGGCGCCCTAGGTGACCTGTTGCCCGCCCCGCGCCAGCTCGACGTGACCGCATTGTCAGACTACCTCACAGCGTTCACTCGAATTCAGGCGGCAGTCTTTGGCGACTCCGGACTCGCATTTCAGACACCCACAGTGCTGTCTGTCAACCAGCCACTCGACGGCTAACGCGACCCAGCGCGTAGAGATTCGACGCGCATGTCGCCTACGCAATAGGGCGGCTGGGGGCCGGCTAGATATGGAAGCTATAGCCGGCGCGACGGCGTCTGCGTGAGACCTCGCGCGGCTCCGCGCCGATCGGCTTGGCGATACTTCCCAGATGGACTCAACCACAGAGCTGCTCGACCGCCAAGTTGCGTTTCTGCTCAAACAGCCAGACGACGCTTCCTTTCTAATCCAGGTCGAGCCATTCCTGCGAGCTCTGGAGACAGATGACCGCCTGCGCTCGTATCTGGAAGACGTGCTCGATGAACTCGTGCGCTCTGCTCAGGTCCTTGAGGCCACAGACGCCGAGCTTGTGTCAGAGCTTGTCGAGCTGCGCAACGAGTTGGTGACACTACGCGCCGACGCCGACGACTCAGACGCAGAACCGCCACGTTCCGATGGAGCTGCCCAGCCGTCAGCGCTCCTCGCTTACCGGCAGACGTTGGCGTACTTCGACGAGCTGGTAGCCGCCGAACCCGAGCTGTTCAACTACAAGGCCGAAGGCGGAGCGGCCGCTACCTTGCTGCACATTTTGCAGGCGAAGGACCAGCGCTATCTGAGGGAGGAAGAGGAACGCCGAGCCCACGGCCCTCAAGCCGCCGACGAGACAGCAGGCGTCGTTGCCGACCGCGAGACGAGCGATGACCCCGCGACCACTGAGTTCAGCGTCACCCCCACGGGAACCGCGGACGCGGGTAACAGAGGTGCCGACGGTTTCGCAGCGGGCCTTGAGCCGGAACGCACTCCGCTTGACTGCTGGCGAATACGCGTCGGCAACGCCGAACGGCGACTCGAGCACGCGCGGCGTTGGTTTCGTTTGCGCATGCGCACGTCTCCTGGCCTAGCCCTACGCGACTTGCAGGCGGCACGAGATGCCTTGCAGCCGCCACTGAGGCTCGTGGGCCCAGACGACAACGCGGCCATGAGGCTCAGTGAGATGCTGAAGCTGGTCAGCTCGTCCGACTACCCGCTACTCAAGGTCGCGGACGGCGACCGACTCGATGACATCGACCGTAAGCTCATAGCTGAACGTGTGACTCACTTGAGGGCGGGCGCCGCGCGGCTCCATGAGGATCTGCGGCGGCGTATCGCCGCCACGCGCTCGCGGCTCGCGCTGGTACACCGCTTCAAGCTCCGCTGCGAGTGGCACGACCGCGAGCGGATGAGAGCGGTCGCGGGTGACAAGAGCCTGGGCGGCGGGCCAGAGGACCGGCTGACCGCGGAGTTCGCCCGGTACCTGTTCGATCAGGGTCTCTCCCCGCTCTCTAAACCAATGGCAGGCGGCCTCCAGCCCGACCTACTCGACCCGACTGCGCGCTTCTACGTTGAGGCAAAGCAATACGACTCAAGCGCGCGGCGCGACCTCGTGAAGGCGGTCGCCCAGGTAATGGACACCGTCGGCCGCCAAGTCGGGAGCCAGTACGAAGTCGAAGAAGCGTTCTGCGTCGTCTTCCGTCGTAGCGGCCCGTATTACGACCTTCCTGCCACGCTGCGCACTCACAGCTACCGCCTGAACCTTGTGCTCGTCGACTTGGCGCCACCAGACGAGGCGGGCCGTCGCCAGCGGGAGAAGCCAGCCGTAATAGAGGCAGCCGAGTTCTTTGCGGCGGAGGCAGACCTAACCGGTGGCATAGAGAGCGGCGACGCCGCTCCGGCCACCGGGGATGGTGGCGGTAGCGATATTCACCCCTCTTCCGAACAACCGACGAAAGCAAGTACTGACGGCGGTGGTGAGTCTCAGCCCGGTAGCTGATTGGCGGCCACAACCTGGCGCCTCGGCTGAGCTTCGTCTCGGTTAGGTGAGCAGTTGAGAATCGCGCAGTCGCAGCTGACGCTGCGCCACCTGTCGAATCGAGCAGGTGTGCGTGCAGGATCCGCACACGTAGCATTCACGGCGTCCGACGGGCGTCATACCGTTGATGATGTATGCCCAGGTTGCCCAAGCCTCCTTTGAGTGCCAAGGAGGAAGCGCAACTCCGGAGCGTTGACCTGCCCGGAAAGCTCGCAGGTCACCTACGTGCCATAGCCCTGGGTGATAAACCTCTGCCAGACGCGCCGGGTGAGCGCCACCACTATGTGCCGCAGATGCTGCTCCGTCGCTTTCGGGCACCGCGATCGCGCGAGGTCTTCGAGCTCGACAAGACGGACGGGACTTGTCGAGCTGTCGCGCCTAAGGATGCCGCCTGGGAACCGGACTTTTATGCGGTCGAGAGCATTGGTGACAACCGTGCAGGCTTGGTCGAGGCCGTGCTTGCGCTGGGCGAGAACTATGCCGCGCGGGCACTCGATCGCTTCTTGGCTAGTCCGATGGAGCTAACCGCCGACGACCGCCTCGACCTCGCATTCTTCGTCGCTATGCAGGAACAGCGAGGTCCAGGTTTCCTTAGTGAGCTCAAGGCACGGATGGAGGAGGCCGCGACGATGGAGGCAGTGGTTAAGCTCACGAACTTCCGTGGGCCCGCGAAGCGTCGGCGTGAAGCCGAGGAGCTGCGAGATGACCTGCTGGCAGGCCGGGTGTTGCTCGAGGTGCCGATGAACAACGTCCTGGTCGCGATGATGGAGACCTTCGCGCAGATCGCTTTCGTCGTCAGAGACATGCCGTGGACGCTGCTCTCGACCACAGGCGACCCGTTCGTTTGCTCGGATTGGCCGGTGACTAAGCATGACGCTGCTCCTCCACATTCGCGGGTCGCGGCGGCCTGGCTGTCATCGCCAGCCGTGCGGACGACGTTCCCGTTGTCATGGAGGTCTTGCTTGCTTATAAGCCCCGGCGGCGCGGATCCGCTCGCGGTGCGCAGCACGTTGACTCAGGTGCGCAAGATCAACTTGAGAACCTACGGATGGGCCACGCGCTATGTCTACGGGCCGACTGCTGCAGTACTCACGGAGTTACACGAGTTCGCGCTTGAGTACCCGGACGACGTGCCTCGACGGACTCCTCATCGCCACGTCGTACTCGAAGATCTCGCTAATGCTGATCCCGCGGTGGCCGATATGAACGCTTCACGAGGCTGGGACCGCACGATCGCCGTGCGTCAAGCGGACGGGAGTTTTCACGCGGTGTCTTACGAGGTGATCTCCTCAATCGAGGATGCCCGGCGCGCGGTCGGCCCCCGGGCTTCCTCAGCACGGAAACAGGTGTGAGTGCTGACTATCGCTTCGATCTCTGGGAGCGATCGACTGCCGCTAGCGCGTTGGCGACGACTCGGCCTAGCGCGGACCACGCCCCTGACTCGACCACGTTGGCTTTTGAGGCCCGGTGTGATCGAATGTGCGGCGATGCGGGCCGCGCGAGCTCAGACGACCAAATCCCTTGCAGCTCTGTTCATCTCGATCGCCGTCGCTGGTTGCGGCTCAACTCGTGTCGTCACCACGACCATCACGCAGACTCGTGTCGAGAGCTCCCCGACGAAACCTGCCGATGTCTTGGTTTCGCCCAGCATTGCGGTGCAGGCGCCGGCAGTGAGAGAACCCAAGGAGTTCGAATTCAGCGCGGATGGATCAGAGTTCGCGCGAATCAGTTCGTGGAGTTCGTGGACCTCCACTGAAGCCACGGCGTCGGCCACGATGGAGCTAAACAACTGCAACCCGAACTGCGCCCAGGGCACCTTCACGTCCTATCCCGGCTTGTTGCTACTCAGTGATCCTCAGCCGTGCGCACGGGCGACTCCGACCGAGTTCGAAAGGGTCGTGTTCATTCCCAACCCGGGCGAGGCCTACCCCCGTGATGCATCGAGGAGCTGGCCGCTCTCATGTGTCCCGGCGGCATCGAGGGGCGCGGCCGGCTGACTATCCCTTTCGTCCCCGGACACGCTATCGCGTTGGCGACGTTCAGTCACTGTCCGGCTACGCGGTGCTTCAGGTCTGGGTGTCGGGGTCTGGTTTTTGGAGTGCTCGGTAGATGGTGGGTCGGCTGACGCCGAACTCGGTGGCTATTTGGGCGACGGTGTGTTGGTGTTTGCCGTCCTCCCCCATCTCGTTGTACATCTGGCGGGCGAGTTTGATTTGTCGGGGGCCGAGTTTGGGTTTTTGTCCGCCGGTGCGGCCGCGGGCGCGGGCGGCGGTGAGCCCGTCGCGGGTGCGTTCTGACATGAGCGCGTGTTCGAATTCGGCGATCGCGCCGATGATCTGAAAGAACAGCCGGCCGAGCGCGGTTGAGGTGTCGATCCCCTGGTCGAGCACGACGAGGTCAACACCGCGGTCCTGGAGGTGTTTTGAGAGCTCGATGAGGTGCTCGAGGGAGCGGCCGAGGCGGTCGAGTTTGGTGACCACGAGCTGATCCCCGGGCCGGTTGGCGGTCAGGAGTGCTTTCTCGAGCTGTGGGCGGGTTGCGAGCTTGCCGGAGGCGGTGTCGATGAAGATCTCCTGGCAGCCGGCGGTGGTGAGCGCGTCGTGTTGGGCTTCTGGGTGTTGGTCGCTGGTTGAGACGCGTCCGTAACCGACTCTCACGTCTCGGGAGCGTAAAGCAAACGGGGTCTGGTGTTACGTTGGTGCGTACACGGCAACCGTTACAAACCGGCCCCAGTGATGACGGGGGCCGTCCAGTCGGCACCGGGGTGTGTCGGTAACGAACGTTGGCGGACACATGTGATCGGGTTCGCGTCCGCTGCTTGCACCCCGGGGTGCGGGCTTGCTGCGGTCGGGGTGATCTGGGGTGGGGCACCCGGGATTGGTGCCCCACCCCCGCCAGGTGACCGGCGTTAGTGGTCCCCGGCGTGGTCCTCCTGTGCGTTCACAGTTCGCTGCGCGTGCAGGCCGGTGTTCAGGTACGGAGCGTGATCGTGGTATGCGTGTGCCCGGTCTGGATCGCGATCGTCCACGACGGGAAGAGCCCGAACCCAGTCGTGATATCGACCGGCGTCTCCCACAAAGGCGTGCCGTTAACAGTCCCCACCCGCCTGAAATACAAAGGCTGCGCAGGACCAGGAGCGTTCGGCGGGACCGCCGCATTGAAATACGCCGGACGAGTCGCAGAGAGCACCTCAAGCACGTAGGAGCGACCCGGGAGCACCCGGTAGCTTGCAGGGCCCAGCCCCCGTGCGCCGACCAGTCGGGCGGTGCTGACCGGCACAACCAGTGTGCGGGTGCTGGTATGC
>JAKAED010000189.1 GCA_021820105.1 Actinomycetes bacterium
CGGCTCCCCCTATGCGATCGGCGACGAGCGCGGCGGGCACGACGCGATCCATCCGGAGCTCGGGACCGAGGCGGACCTCCGCAGCCTCACGGCGGCCGCCGCTGCCCGTGACATGGACGTGGCGCTTGACCTGGCGATCAACTGCTCCCCGGATCATCCCTGGCTGCGGGAGCATCCGGAGTGGTTCCATCACCGTCCCGACGGCACGCTCAAGTACGCCGAGAACCCACCCAAGCGCTACCAGGACATCTACAACCTCAACTGGGACTGCGAGGACTGGCGCGGACTCTGGGACGCGCTGCTTGAGGTCGTGCTGCACTGGGTTGAGTGCGGCGTCAAGGTCTTCCGGGTGGACAACCCGCACACGAAGCCGGCGCCGTTCTGGGAATGGCTGATCGCGGAGGTGCACAAGCGCGACCAGGATGTGCTCTTCCTCGCCGAGGCCTTCACCCGCAGAGCCGTGATGCGCCACCTGGCGAAGGTCGGGTTCACGCAGTCCTACACCTACTTCACCTGGAAGAACTCGCGCTATGAGCTGACCGAGTACGTGTCGGAGCTCGCCTACACCGATGAGCGCGAGTACTTCCGACCCAACTTCTTTGCCAACACTCCGGACATCCTGCACGCCTACCTGCAGCACGGGGGTCCACCCGCGTTTGAGGCACGCCTGCTGCTCGCCGCCACGCTCAGCCCCAGCTACGGGATCTACTCCGGCTTTGAGAACTGCGAGAACCTGCCGGTGCACGAGGGCTCCGAGGAGTACCTGAACTCAGAGAAGTACGAGGTCTGGGAGCGCAGCCTGGATGGACCCCTGCTGCCGCTGGTGCAGCGCGTCAACCTCGCCCGCCGCCAGAACCCGGCGCTGCAGCACCTTGACAACGTGACTTTCCTGGAGACCGCCAACGAGTCGTTGATCGCCTACGCAAAGAAGACCGGTCACAACACCGTCGTCTGCGTCGTCAACATCGATCCCCACCAGCACCATGAGGGCCTGGTCGTGATCCCGGCCCACCTGGACCTCCCGCCGGTCTTCCGGGTACGAGACCTGCTTGATGACACCCGCTATGAGTGGCGACTGGGCGGCAACTACGTCAGCCTCGCGCCCGGACGCTCGCATCTGGCCCATGTAGAGGCCTTGTGATGGCGTGGGCACAGCCACCTCCCGGGCCAGGCGTACCCATGCAGTCACTGCGGCCGCCGCCGGCCGCTGAGCAGCTCGCCCCGGCCGGACCCGCCCCGGGCCCGGCCCAGACCAGCCAGTGGTTTGAGGCCGACCCGTTCTGGTTCAAGCAGGCGATCTTCTATGAGATCCACATCCGCGGGTTCTTCGACTCCAACAGCGACGGTTCGGGAGACTTCCGCGGGCTCACCGAGAAGCTCGACTACCTGGAGTGGCTCGGGATCGACTGCATCTGGCTGCTGCCGTTCTACGCCTCGCCACTGCGCGATGGCGGCTATGACATCGCCGACTTTTACTCGGTCCACCCGGACTACGGGACGGTTGAGGATGTTCGTCAGCTGATCGACGCCGCTCACGCCCGGCAGATCCGCGTGATTGCCGACCTGGTGATGAACCACACCTCGTCCGATCATCCGTGGTTTCAGGAGTCGCGTTCGAGCCCGGACAGTCCCAAGCGTGACTGGTACGTCTGGTCCGATTCCCCGGAGCGTTACCAGGACGCACGGATCATCTTCATCGACACCGAGGCATCGAACTGGACGTATGACCCGGTTGCCGGGCAGTACTACTGGCATCGGTTCTTCTCCCATCAACCCGACCTCAACTACGACAACCCCGAGGTTCAGGAGGCGATGCTGGACGTGTTGCGCTTCTGGCTGGACCTCGGTCTGGACGGCTTCAGGTTGGACGCCGTGCCCTACCTGTTCGAGCGCGAGGGCACCTCCTGCGAGAACCTGCCGGAGACCCACGCGTACCTCAAGCGGGTGCGTCATGAGGTCGAGACCAACTATCCCGACCGGGTGCTGCTGGCCGAGGCCAACCAATGGCCGGAGGACGTCGTCCAGTACTTCGGGGAGGGCGACGAGTGTCACATGGCGTTCCACTTCCCGGTGATGCCGCGGATGTTCATGTCACTGCGGCGCGAGCAGGCCACGCCCATCTACGAGATCCTGGAGCACACGCCCGCAATCCCAGAGAGCTGCCAATGGGGCCTGTTCCTCCGCAACCATGACGAGCTGACGCTCGAGATGGTCACGGATGAGGAGCGCGACTACATGTACGCCGAGTACGCCAAGGACCCGCGGATGAAGCTCAACCTCGGGATCCGGCGCCGACTCGCGCCGCTGCTTGACAATGGCCGCGACGAGATCGAGCTGCTGACCGCGATCCTGTTCTCGCTGCCCGGCTCGCCCGTGCTCTATTACGGCGACGAGATCGCGATGGGGGACAACGTCTTCCTCGGCGACCGCGATGGTGTGCGCACGCCGATGCAGTGGAGCGTCGACCGCAACGGCGGCTTCTCACAGGCCGACTTTGCGCAGCTCTACTCCCCACCGCTGATGGATCCCGTCTACGGTTTTCAGGCGGTCAACGTCGAGGCGAGCCTGCGCACCCCCACATCGCTGCTGCGTTGGATGCACCGGTTCATCTCGCTGCGCAAGCAGCATCCGGTGTTCGGATTGGGCAGCTACGAACCGATCATGACGTCCAACCCTCGCATCTTCGCCCTGATCCGCCGGTTTCAGGACGACATCGTGCTGTGCGTGCACAACCTCGCTCGTTCGGCGCAGCCGGTCGAGTTGGATCTGCGGCGGTATGAGGGCCGCCGCCCGGTGGAGCTGTTCGGGAACTCCCCCTTCCCGGAGATCGGCCAGCTTCCCTACCTGCTCACCTTCCAGCCCCGGGGCTATTACTGGTTCGCCCTGATCGACGAGCGAAAGGATGCTTCTGATGGCTGAGCCGCCGTCCTCGACCGACCATGTGGATGATCATCAAAATCGCGACGACCTACTTGACTGGCTGCACGAGCAGCGCTGGTTCGGTGCCAAGAGCCAGTCGCTGGTGGGGGCCGAGGTGGTTGAGGAGGGCCGGCTCACCGACGCGCTCACGCTGACGCTGCTGCAGGTCCACTTCGCCACCGGTGGTCATGAGCTGTATCAACTGGTCCTGGACCGTGGCACCGGTGAGCACGGTGTGGACCTGATCTCCGATGCGAGCCGCGCCGGTCCCCTGCTGACGGCCATCGACCAGGCCGGCGAGGTCGGCGGTCGCCACGGCCAATTCAGCTTCCGTCACGTGGGTGAGCCTGACCCCGAAGCGGTGGCGGGGCAGGTTCGGGCCATGGGTGTCGAGCAGTCCAACAGCTCGTTGGTCTTCGGCGACCGAATCGTGCTCAAGCTCTTCCGCAAGCTCGAGCCCGGCATCAACCCGGACCTGGAGATGCTCCGCTTCCTGATGGCGCACGAGTACCCGAACATCGCCCCGCTGCACGGCTGGTATGAGTACGAGGGCGAGGCGCTGGCTGCCACATTGGGTATCGCTCAGCGCTTCGTGCCGGGTGCCACGGACGGCTGGACGCTCGCGCTCGAGCAGATCCCGCACGAGCCGGATCGCTTTCTGGAGCAGCTGGCCGTCCTGGGCGTGATCACGGCGCAGTTGCACTCGGTGCTGGCCGGCGATGCGGGCGACCCGGCCTTCTCGCCGCAGGAGCCCAGCAGTGAGTTCCTGAACCTGTTGCGAGCCACGCTCGACGAGCAACTGGAGCGAGTGTTCGGACAGCTCCCGGACGACCCGGCGGTGGGGCCGATCGCCGGCCTGGAACAGGAGATACGCGAGCGCATCACGCTCCCCTCACAGGGCGCGATCGGTGGCAGGAGCATTCGTATCCACGGGGATTACCACCTTGGTCAGACGCTCCACACCGACGCCGGCTGGACCCTGATCGACTTTGAGGGAGAGCCGGTGCGGCCGCTCAACGCGCGGCGGCAGAAGCGTTCGCCGCTGCGTGATGTCGCCAGTATGCTCAGATCGTTCTCGTATGCGACCTGGGCCGTCAAACTCCAGCGTGGGCTCGAGCCGCCGGCAGGTTTCGAGGAGCGCGCCCGGCAGGCCTTCCTCGACGCGTACCTCGGCGCGGTCGATCCGACGCTGCTGCCCCACGGGGAGTCCCAGACACACGGTCTGCTCGCAACCTTCGAGTTGGAGAAGGCCCTCTACGAGCTTCAGTATGAGCTGGACAACCGTCCGGACTGGGTCGCGATCCCGGTTGCCGGGATCCTGCGTCTGGCAGAGGCGGCCTGAGATGTCCCGGGAGTGGGCAGACCACTGGTGGTGAACAGATGAGCCGAGCAAGGGAGACGCGCGACGCCGACTTTGAGGCGCTTGCCCACCGTCAGCACGCCAACCCACACGCGGTGCTGGGCGCCCACCCCAAGCGCAGCGGCGTCACCATCCGGGCGCTGCGGCCCGGCGCCACGGCGGTGACCGCGCTGCTCGACGACGCGGCAGCCGCCGGTGCTGACGACGAGGGCCGGCTCGAGCTCAAGCGCGTCCATCCGGTCGGCATCTTCCAGGGGACGGTCAAGGGCGCCGCGCTGCCTCTGAACTACCGGATTGAGGCCCAGTACGGGGAGGGCCAAACACACACACAGGCCGACCCCTATGTCTTCCTGCCGACGCTGGGCGAGCTCGATCTGCATCTGATCGCGGAGGGCCGGCATGAACGGGTCTACGAACTGCTCGGAGCGCACCCACGAGTCCATCAGGACGTGGCCGGTACGGCCTTTGCGGTGTGGGCCCCCGCTGCGCGCAGCGTCAGCGTCGTCGGCGACTTCAACTTCTG
The DNA here is from genome assembly GCA_021820105.1 of Actinomycetes bacterium. Taxonomy (GTDB): domain Bacteria; phylum Actinomycetota; class Thermoleophilia; order Solirubrobacterales; family Solirubrobacteraceae; genus Palsa-465. Next base: position 4,803 of record JAKAED010000189.1, read on the forward strand.
GAACGGACAGGCCCATCCGATGCGCTCACTCGGCTCCAGTGGCGTGTGGGAGCTGTTCATCCCCGAGCTCGGTGAGGGCAGCCGCTACAAGTTCCAGATTCTCACCCCGGGTGGCGAGCTGCGGATGAAGGCCGATCCATACGCACAGGAGACGGAGCTGCCACCCCAGACCGCCTCCGTGATCACCCGTTCAAGGCACAGCTGGAGTGCGCGCGAGCAGGAGTGGCGCGAACATCGCGCCCATGGCAACGCGCTGAGCGAGCCGGTCTCGATCTATGAGGTGCACCTGGGGTCATGGCGCCGAAGCAGCGGCGAGGCGCCATCCACATACGTGGAGTTGGCCGACGAGCTCTCCGCCTACGCGCTGGACATGGGGTTCACGCACGTGGAGCTGTTGCCGGTCATGGCGCACCCGTTTGCCGGATCCTGGGGGTATCAGGTCACCGGCTATTACGCGCCGACACCGCGGTACGGCTCACCCGACGACTTCCGCATGTTCGTGCAGCGGTTGCACGAGCACGGGCTCGGGGTGATCCTCGACTGGGTGCCCGCGCACTTCCCGCGTGACGACTGGGCGCTCGCTCGCTTTGACGGCACCGCCCTTTACGAGCATGCCGACCCGCGACGCGGAGCGCACCCCGACTGGGGCACGCTGGTCTTCAACTTCGGCCGTCATGAGGTGCGCAACTTCCTCAGCGCCAATGCCCTCTACTGGCTGCGCGAGTTCCACGTCGACGGGCTGCGGGTGGACGCTGTCGCATCGATGCTCTACCTGGATTACTCGCGCAAGGCCGGTGAATGGGTGCCCAATCAGTTCGGCGGCCGTGAGGACCTTGAAGCGGTCTCGTTCCTGAAGGAGCTCAACGAGCTGATCTACGCGCACGAACCGGGGGTGATCTCGGCGGCCGAGGAGTCCACCGCCTGGCCGGGGGTCTCGCGTCCGACCTATCTGGGTGGGCTCGGCTTCGGCTTCAAGTGGAACATGGGCTGGATGCACGACACCTTGCGCTACATGGAGCAGGATCCTGTCTACCGCCGCTACCACCACAATGAGCTGACCTTCAGCCTCGTCTACGCCTTCACTGAGAACTTCATCCTGCCGCTCTCCCACGATGAGGTCGTGCACGGCAAGGGCTCCCTGTACCA
>JAKAED010000190.1 GCA_021820105.1 Actinomycetes bacterium
GCTGAAGTCGATTACGGCTGCTGGGTCGGGGAAGATTGCGGCGATCATGCCGGATGCGACGAGTTCGACGCGGTATACGGAGTTTGATCAGCCGGACATCATGAAGGCGGCTTTGGCTGCTGGGATGAAGGCGTCGGATGTGATCGTGCAGAATGGTCAGGGTTCGGATACGAAGTTTCTGACTGATGTGAAGTCGGATATCAGCAATGGCGCGAAGGTGTTGTTGTTGGATCCGGAGGATCCGGGCACGGGTGTGCAGGCGCAGATTTATGCCAATGCGCATGGTGCGAAGGTGATCCAGTACGACCGTTTGAGCTCTGGGAAGGGCGCGATCGACACCAATCCGTATGTGTCGTTCAATAACGTGACGGTCGGGAAGTTGATCGGTAAGGGTTTTGTTGCTTGCACCAAGTCTTGGTTGCATGGCAAGAAGGCGCAGTTCATCGAGATGCATGGTGCGCCGACCGATAACAACGCGACGCTGTTTACGAAGGGTTATGACAGCGTGCTGAACCCGTTGGTGAAGGCTGGGAAGATGAAGCGTCTGGCGAATACCGCTGGTACGTGGAACCCGACCTCCCCGGCACCGGACGCGCTTGATCTGTTCAAGGGTGCCTACAGCCGTCTGACGTCGGCCGGGACGCCGCCGAACTCGGCTGTGATCCCCAATGATGAGAACGGCGCGCCGATCATCACGTATCTGCAGAGCCTGGGTGTCAAGCCGCATCAGTTCCCGATGACCGGGCAGGACGCGACCCTGACGGGTCTGCAGAACATCATCTCCGGCTATCAGTGCGGCACCGTTTACAAGCCGGTGTTCAAGGAAGCCGGCGCGGCCGTCGCGCTCGCGATCTACCTCCGCGCGGGCAAGACCCCGCCGAAGGCGCTGCTGAACGGCAAGACCATGGACCCGACCACCAAGAAGATGGTCCCGTCCGTGCTCGAGACCCCTGAATGGGTCACCGCCAGCAACATGAAAAAGACAGTCATCGCGGACAAATTCGTCCCCGTCAAGCAGCTCTGCGCCAAGAGCTACAGCAAGGACTGCATGAAGTACGGGATCAAGTAGCACCCCGATCCCCAAACCGGTGGAACAATCCCGTCCGTCAAACCACACGGCCAGACGGACGGGCCACCACCCGTCTGCATCTCCAACACGAGCAACGCAAGGCAAATGAGCACAACTGAAAGCACGACTGCACTGCTGTCGCTGCGCGGTGTCAGCAAGCGGTTCGGGCCGGTACAGGCTCTCAGCGACGTGACCCTGGACATCCCCGCCGGGCAGGTCACGGCACTCTGCGGCGACAATGGCGCCGGCAAATCCGTGACGATCAAGACCATCGCCGGCCTCTGGTCCCAGGACGGTGGTGAGATGCTGTGGCAGGGAAAGCCGATCCGCCACAACAATCCGCGTGAGGCGGAGTCCCTAGGGATCAAGACGATTTATCAGGATCTTGCGCTCTGCGACAACCTCGACATTGTCCAGAACATGTTTCTCGGCCACGAGGACCTGCGCAATCGCCTGCTGGATGAGGACAAGATGGAGGCTGCCGCACGGCAGACGCTCAAGGACCTTCGCGTCACAACGGTGCGCTCGATCCGCCAGCCGGTCGCCTCGCTCTCCGGCGGTCAGCGCCAGTCCGTGGCCGTGGCCAAGGCGGTCATGTCGAACGCCAAGCTCGTGATCATGGATGAGCCCACCGCCGCGCTGGGAGTCACCCAGACGCGCATGGTGCTCGAGTTGATCAAACGACTCGCCGCCAGCGGGGTTGCCGTGATGGTTGTTTCGCATAACCTCAATGATGTGTTTGAGGTCGCCGACCGCATTGCCGTGATGTATCTCGGCAAGCTCGTGGTCCAGGGACCCATTTCGCAGTTCACCCGCCAGAGCACGGTCGAGTACATGACCACGGGACGCGCCAACGAGACGGCCGACGCCGCCTGATTCGCATCCGATGATTTGAGAGAGACTGCTTCTGTGACCACCGAGCAAACTGATCCCAGCCTGACGCCGGCGCTGCCGGAGCCCGAACTGACCGCCGCGGCTCCCGAGGTCCTGGCCAACTCGCTTTCTGAGTACCTCCAGGCCTGGTGGCGCCGGATCAAGAACGGGGAGAGCGGCGCCCTCCCGGTGCTTGTCGGCCTTGTCGCAATCACCATCTTCTTTCAGGCCGAGCGGTCTGCCTTCCTCACCAGCGCAAACCTCGTGAACCTCTTTGAGGAAGCGGCTATCTACGTAGTCCTGGGCGCTGCTGAGACGTTCATCCTGTTGCTCTCCGAGATCGACCTGAGTATCGGTTACGGCGTCGGTATCGGCGGCTTTGTGATCGCGGAACTGATCGCACCCCCGGTCAACTTCCCTTGGTGGCTGGGGATCATCGGCGGAGTGGTGGCGATGGGATCCCTCGGACTGCTTCAGGGCATGCTGATCACGCAGCTGGGTCTCCCCTCCTTCATCGTCACCCTGGGCGGCCAGCTCGGCTTCCTCGGGATCATGCTGGAGCTCGCCAACGTCGATCCAACCGCAGTCGGCGGCGTGATCCAGGTTGACCCGACCACTCCGATCTACAAGCTCGTGAACAACCACATGAGCGCCACCGCCGGCTGGATAGCCCTGGCAGTGTGCTTGGTCCTGTTCGCGGCCATCACGCTCGGCCGCGCCAGATCACGGCGGGCCAAGGGTCTCCACGCGCCTCCAACGGGCGTCAACCTGCTGACCATCGGCATCGTCTCTGTCGTAGGCATCGTCCTGGTCTACATCTGCAACAGCAACCGCAGCCCGTTCTCCGTGGTTCGCGGCATGCCCTGGGTGATCCCGTTCGTGCTGGTGATCATCCTGTTCTACTCGTGGCTGCTGGCCCGCACCCGGACCGGACGCTACGTGTATGCGGTCGGCAACAACCCGGAGGCCGCCCGCCGGGCCGGCATCAAGGTCAAGTGGATCGTGACCTTCGCCTTCATCATGTCCAGCGCCACCGCCGCGCTGGCGGGGCTCATCTACATCTCGATCCAGGGCTCGATGGCAACGAACATCGACGGCGGCCAGCTCGTCATGTTCGCGGTGGCGTCCGCCGTGATCGGCGGAACGACACTGTTCGGTGGCCGCGGCCGCATGGTGAACGCGCTGCTCGGCGGCGTGGTGATCGCGACTGTCTTCAACGGTCTGGCACTCATGGGCGTCGGCGCAGCCGTCCAGGACATCGTCACCGCGGTCGTGCTGATCGCCGCCGTCTCACTCGATGCGGTGGTTCGGCGTCGAGCCGCAACGCACTGACTCTGGGGTCTCTCCTCCCCTGGGTGAGGGTCGGTCGCTCCGCGACCGACCCTCACCGCTTTCTACGCGTTCACCCCGCCCGCGGCGGAGAGCGGTGGCTCGTCGGGAAGACGCCTCATGTGAGATCTAGCGGACAATGTGCCCAATGTCTGAGAATGAAAGGGTCCATGACGCGCTCGAACGTCTGGAGTGGCGTGATGGCAAGCGTGGCGTTGGTTCAGCGGCCGTTGGGCTGACCAGGCGTGCCGCACTGACCGGTGGTGCGGCTGGATTGACGGCGGCGCTGCTTGAGGCATGTGGCAGCGCCGCCGGTACCAGCCACGGAAAGGCGGCACCGTCGGTCTCAACCGGTCCCACGATGTCAATCTTTGGAACCGGAGGCGGCTACCGGTTCACGTTCGTGAACCATCTGCGCACGAACCCCTTCTTCATACCGACCATTCATGGCGCCGCCGACGCGTGTGCGCTGCTGAACTGCTCCTACGACTGGACCGGCTCTACCGTCAACGACGTTGGTGAGATGGTCGGAGCGATCAACACCGCAGCGAACGGGGGCGCCGACGGCATCGCCACCACCCTGATCGCCCCCGGAAGTTTCGCTTCGTCAATCGCCGCCGCCACCGCGCAGGGGATTCCCGTCCTTTCATACAACGCCGATCAACCCGGCACGGAGCGACTCGCCTACGTGGGCCAGGATCTGCATGCCGCGGGTCTTGAGATGGGCCGCCGCATCCACCACCTGCTGCCGGCAGGCGGAAGGATCATGGTGTTCATCTCCACGCCCGGATCCGCCAACGTCGAACCGCGGCTTGCCGGACTACGGGAGGCCCTCAAGGGCTCAAAGATCGTCCTTGAGACTGCCGCCTCCGGCGTTGCGGTCGCAATCCGGCAGGAGCGGATCCTGGGGTTCATCGCCGCGCAACTGACCGACTACAACGGCTACTTCGCGGTCGACGCGGGCAGCACCGCCGCCGTCGCCCATGCCGCGCAGCGACACGAACTCAGGTCCCAGGGAGTGGCCGCCGGTGGCTTCGACCTGAGTCCGGCGACAGAGCGGCTGCTCGGCTCAGGAGTGATCGACTTCACGATCGATCAGCAGCCCTACCTGCAGGGTTTCCTCACAGTCCTTCAGCTGTTTCTCCACAGCGTCACCGGCGGTCTGGGCGGCACCGCCGATGTGGACACGGGCGCCAGATTCCTGGACACGCATACGATCGCTCCCTACGTCGGCACCGCCAGCCGGTACGAAGGCACCGGCGCAGGATTTCCCAGCCCGCCCCGGGTTCCGCCCAGCGGCTGAGCGCGCGATGCCCAGACAAGGCTCAAGACAAAGCGACCGGACCGGACCGGACCGGACCGGACGGGGAACCGGGACCGTGACCGGGACCGGGACCGGGACCGGATTCAACGCCTACCGTCGGCTACCAGCGATCGTGCACGTGAGGTTTGATCAGGCGCTCATAGACGTCTGAGACACCCTGCAGTTGTTCATCGCGCAGCGCAGGGAGCGCAGCCACCCCGGCGTTGGCGCGCGCCTGCTCAGGATTGCGTGCGCCCGGGATCACGGTGCTCACCCCCGGCTGATCGATCACCCACCGCAGTGCGAACTGAGCAAGGCTGATGCCGGGATCAACCAACTCCCTCAACTCCTCCACCGCCTCCAGCCCCACCTCGTAGGGAACACCGGAGAAGGTCTCCCCCACATCAAAGGCCTCTCCATGACGGTTGTAGTTGCGGTGATCGTCGGGCCCGAAGCTGGTGTTCACATCAAAGCGCCCAGCGAGGAGCCCGGACGCCAGCGGCACACGAGCGATGATGCCCACCCCGGCATCAGATGCCGCCGGCAGAACCTCCTCAAGCGGCTTCAGACGGAAGCAGTTGAGGATGATCTGCACGCTCGCGACGTGCGGCCGCGCTATCGCACGGAGCGCCTGTGCGCAGGTTTCAACAGATACTCCGTAGGCGCGGATGCGGCCCTCCTCAACCATCCGATCAAGGTCGTCAAAGACCGCGTCGGCGGCATAGACCTCGTCCGGAGGGCAGTGCAACTGAACCAGATCCAGGCTCTGCACCCCCAGGTTCTCACGTGAGCGGTCGTTCCAGTCACGAAAGTTCGTGGGCGAGTAGTGCTCGAGCAACTGCGGAACGCGGCGCCCCATCTTCGTTGCGATGAGGATGTCCGGGTGGTCTCTGCGAAGCTCACCGTTGAAGCTCTCACTGCGTCCGTCGCCGTAAACATCGGCGGTGTCAAAGAACGTGATGCCGGCCTTCGCCGCCGCCTCCAGGGTCGCGTGCGCATCGGCAGCTTGCACTGATCCCCAGTCGGCTCCAAGCTGCCACGTGCCAAGGCCGACGGCACTGACGCTGCGACCAAGCCGCCGGATCTCGCGTTGCTCCATCAAATGGATTGTGCCAGGGAACGGTGAAGGCTGGCGATCCGCACCACCTCATCAGGATCAGCGGTCACGTGCAGACCGCTGAGGTCCACGGGACTGATGCGGCCGTCGGCCAGCGCACCATCTCGCAGCCAGCGCAGCATTCCATCCCATTCACCGTCACCGATCAGGATCGCGGGGAAG
>JAKAED010000035.1 GCA_021820105.1 Actinomycetes bacterium
GGCTGCCATGAGCGCCTTCAGCATATGCCGCGCCGCAAACCCGCGTGCTCAGTTGAGTGCTTGGACGTGCCCGGAGTGCAGAGCAGGCGAGGCGAACGATGAGACCTTACACCCGAGTTTCGCCAAACCTGTGCACGCGGAGCCACGGCCGCCGGCTTGGTCCAAAAAGCCGGCGGCGTCACACCTGCGTTGCCGCGAACCTATGCAGCCGCTGACGGCACGTCCGCGCCCGCCACAGAGACTGGCAGGCGCGTAGTCCGAACGGTCAACAACGCGGCTGCTGCCTATGCATCCATCGAGCTCAGGCACGCCGGCGCCAGGCGCCTCCCGTAGGGGGTCCGCTATCGCTTTGGCCAACCGTCGGCCGACACCGGCGCGCGAGTTCAAACGGCGACAGCGTGACTACCTGCGCATGCGGGGGTCAGCCGCTCCGAGAACCGGAAGCCGAGCGAGTGATAGGTGAACGCCGGCTCGAAACGGGGGCGGGATCGTCGAGTACTTTCAAGCACCTTTCTGCACGATCAGCGACGAGATCCACGAGCTTCTTCGGAAGATCGCGCTTCAACCTGACGACCTCCGGAGCGCGCGCGGCCTCCGAGAAGGCATCCGGAGCGCTGGCAGCGAGTTCGCGCGCCCGGTTCACGAGTGAGTCCGGATTCAGCCCGAGCTCCCGGGCGGCAATGGGCCAGCGGTTGCGCTGTGGAGAGACCTCGTAGCTTGAGCCGATCTTCATTGCTAGCCGCAGCTTTCGCTCATGGGTTCCGTAAGGCAGGGCGGACGCGATGTCATATAGCGGCGCGAAGCGCACCTGGCTTCCGGACAACAGCACCGAGTAGTTCTTGGCATGCGCATCCGTCCCAGCAATGAGCCAGTTCCAGATCAGAGCGTCTGCGAAACGGTGTACCGCCTCCTCGCCTGCTCGTGGGTCCATCGAATCGCGCAGCAGCTTTGCGATCTCGCCGGGAGTGGGACCCCGCTCGCGCTGGTACTTGTGCGCTGGCGGCACGCTGAGTGCCTGGCACATGTCCTCTTGATGCACTCGCATGATGGCCCCGTCCGACCCAGGTACGCGGTCATAGCGTGTGACCACCACCGCGGTTTCATCGGCGAACTGCGTGATCCTTGAGCGCGCCACGATCAAACCGCTGCGGCGGGCGGCATCTAGACACAGGTGCTCATTGAGGTCATGGTCGTCAAATCCCACGATCGCCGGCTTGAGGATGTGCGTGGTCGGGATCGACCCTAAGGGCACCCCCCACCGCTTGCCTTGTAGCAAGAAGGCCGTCTTGGCCTGGGCGCCAGCGAGGCTGAACTGCCCCGTAAACGAGCGACCCAGCCACGCAGTCGAATCCTCACGCAGCTCTCTGAGCCGCTGAGCGATCTTTGCGTTGGTGAGCCAGGAGATCTCACCCTTGCGACCCAATACACGGTCGAGCTCGTCCGGCGGCGCAAACCGGACCGCGCCCGCACAGTCCTCGCCGATCGGGGTCGCCAAGAGGGAGAAGGGGGACGATGTGGAGACGTGAAACTCGCGGCCCCACCGAGCAAGCACGGCGTCGTTGTCCGGTAGCAGCCCCCACAACCACGGGGTGACGGTCTGATTGCCATGAGATCTCACCGAGGTTGGCATCGACAGCGACAACGGAGTATGCCCAGGCTGCTCTTGATAGCTCGGTTCATAGTCGAAGCGCAAGCGGCCGCCGCTGAGGCGAGTCACGCTTCCTGCGACGACGTTGTCGAGGATCACAAGAAGCGAGTCGCTCACGACTTGTGGTACTCGTCGAGCAACATGTCTAGGTCCACCGTGTCCGGGGGCGATGCACGCTTGCTCCGGTGCGTCTCATTCGGCACCTCGAGGAAGAGTCGCAACCCGAGCGCATCGATCAGGCGCATTACGAGCTGCAACTCCGCGGTCGGTTTGCCGGACTCAAACTCGCTTAGCCATTGACGAGACACACGCGCGCGCTGCGCAACGCTCTCTTGGCTCAGTCCGAGCTTTTGGCGACGCCCGCGGACGGCGGCGGCTACGTCGCGAATAGAGTTGATTTCAGTGGACATGTCTGTCGGCGTTCGTGGACAAACGCATTATGTACACGTACGGAGATAGCGTACGGCCGTCGCCGTACGTGTACAACGATATCATGTCGACGTACGCTTACAAGATGGCTCTGTCGCCGTACGCTGACTAGCTTCGTGCGCCCAGACTCCATCGGGCCATCCCTTCGCTCACGATCACTTCCACGACAAGCGCCGCCGGAACACCGCCAGCGCTTCTGCTGCGAACTGGCAGAGTGCTCATTCATAGTGGCGGCTTATGTGTTTCTGCGACTTTGTGTCTTGGACTTCTGGGCGGGTGTGAGGGACTATTCGCGCAGTAGCACCCTCTCCTCCCTCAGAGCGCGCTCCGCACTGGCCTCATATCCCGCCGTGCGGAGCGTTCTCTACCTCTCCGCCTGAGGGTCTGGTGAGCGCGGCGATGAATGCCTCACGCACCGCGGGGTCGCAGTGCTCGCGTTCGAGCGCACGCTTGTGAGCGTCGGGATCGGGGCCTGAGACGACATCACGGCCGGGGCCGCATGCGAGCGGCATCGGTGAGCGCCCGTCCCATCGCTCAGCACCCGGGAAGGTCACATCGAGGGTTATCCGCCTGCCGGCGAAGGTCGCGATCAGGTAGCGGTGCACATCGCTGAGCCCACCGTCAGGCACGGTGTCCGCGACCGCTTGCCCGAACAGCGCTTGTGCCTGGGGCCTGGTGAGCCGGTACACACGGTGCACGATCACCGGATGGGTTCCGGGAAACCGGGCGACGAGCTCACGCGCGAGGAACAGGTGCTTGGTCGAGCAGGTCCCACGCCGCTCACCGAGCATCCCGGCAACAGAGCGATCACTCGGCCGCCCGTACGGCAGCGCACGCACCGCCTCGACCAACTCCACAAGCGAGCACCCAGCACCCACAAGACCCTGCTCACGCATCGCCACACACCCTACCCGCCCCCCCGGGGGCCGGCCCGTGACCGCCCGCGACACCGACCGCCAGCGGCCCGACCAACTCCCGGAACAATCCCGGGAGGCCATCATCAGCAACCAGGCGGGGGCGGGCCCGACCGGCGCCGCGGAGCCCTGCGGAACCCGCTGTCAGCTCGGGGTGCCGGGCGCCTGCCCGCCCCGCAAGGCCTGTGCGAGTGCGGTCAGACCGGCGGCGACCTGCTCAAGCGCGGTGGCGACAGCCTCCGGGTCCACGGGGCCCTGTGCGGGTGGCGGGCCAGCGCGCTGGTCGATGTTCACGCACGCCGCCGGTTGCTGACCCCCGCCCCACAAGTCGGGACACGCGCGGGGATCCTGAACATCAGCCGATACTCCCGGATCGTGAACCGTGCGCGCGCAACAGGTGGCTGCCGGGATCTCAAAATACGCGTACTTCGAGGTGTTTCCGTAGGTGATGGGCGGTGAGGGGCTCGAACCCCCGACATCCTGCGTGTAAAGCAGGCGCTCTACCAGCTGAGCTAACCGCCCGGGTAAGGCAACGAGCAGTAAAGGTAGCCTCTGCCGGCCTCAGGTGCTCGGCTTCTCCGCGTGACCGCCAAACTGCTTGCGCATTGCCGACAGCAGTTTGTCGGCAAAGTCCTCCTGACCACGCGAGCTGAAGCGGCTGAACAGCGCGGCGCTGAGTGTGTAGGCGGGAACCGCCTCGTCAATCGCCGCCGCGACGGTCCAGCGCCCCTCGCCGGAGTCCGATACCCGCCCGGTGAACTCCTCGAGCTGCGGTGATTCGGCCAACGCGGCGGCGGTGAGGTCGAGCAGCCACGAGGCTACGACGCTACCGCGGCGCCAAACCTCCGCCACCTCCGCAATGTCAAAGCCGTAGGCGTAATTGCGCTCGGCACCCGCGACCGGGGCCGTCTCGGCATCCTGCTCCTGGGTGTGGTTGCCGAACCCCGCGTGGTGGAGGATGTTGAGACCCTCGGCGTAGGCCGCCATCAACCCGTACTCAATTCCGTTGTGCACCATCTTCACGAAGTGCCCTGCGCCCGCGGGCCCGCAGTGCAGGTAGCCCTGCTCAGCGGTGGTGGGCTCCCCGGAGTTGCCGGGCGTGCGCTCGATCTCACCGAGGCCTGGCGCCAGCGACTTGAAGACCGGGTCCAGCAGGCCGACGGCCTCATCAGTACCGCCGATCATCAGGCAGTAACCACGTTCGAGTCCGAACACCCCGCCGCTGGTACCAACGTCCAGATAGTGGATGCCACGTGGCTCAAGGTGCTCGGCACGTGAGATGTCATCCCGGTAGTAGCTGTTGCCACCGTCGATCAGCACGTCCCCGGCCGAGACGAGCTCAGCGAGCTTGTAGATGGTCTCATCGGTGAAGGCCGCCGGCACCATCGTCCAGATCGCCCGCGGCGGCTTCAGCTTTGCCACCAGATCCGCAAGCGAGTCGGCGCCAACCGCACCCGTCTCCTGCGCCAGCGAGGCCACAGCCTCAGCCGACACGTCGTAGACCACGAGCTCGTGCCCGTCGCGCACCAACCGCCGCACCATGTTGGCGCCCATGCGCCCGAGTCCGACCATCGCCAGCTGCATGTTCAGGCCTCCTGATTGCTCACTCTTTGATTAGCCAGCCTATGCACCACTTCCCCCTCCTGCATGGACCGTACCGACCAGCTCCTGGATCGAGCTGCAACCGGATTCCCAGGTCCGCCGTGCCAGTTCCAGGTTCACGGCTCGCGGCCAGCCCGGCCCGTTGTAGACCAGGCCCGTGTAGACCTGAACCAGTGTCGCGCCAGCGAGCACCCGCTCCCAGACATCATCCGCTGAGGCGATGCCGCCAACCGAGATCAGCACCAGCCTGTCTCCGACGCGAGCCCGGAGCCGTCTCAGCACATCCAGCGAACGTGATCGCAGTGGCTCACCGGAGACACCTCCGCCTTCCGGCCACGCGGTGCTCGCCAGCTCCGCGGCCTCAGTCCGAAGCCCGTCGCGCCGCACGGTCGTGTTCGTGGCGATGATCCCGTCAAGACCCAGCTCGAGCGCCAGTTCGGCGACCGCATCAACATCCTCGTCGCTCAGGTCGGGGCTGATCTTCACGAGCAGGGGCTTCCCGCTCACCTCACGCCGCACGGCCTCGATCAACGGCCGCAGGCGCGCGACCGACTCCAGGTCTCTCAGTCCCGGCGTATTTGGCGAGCTCACATTCAGCACCAGGTAATCCGCAAAAGGAGCAACGACACGGGCCGCCTGCGCGTAGTCAGCCGGTGCCTGGTCCAGTGGGGTCTCGCGATTCTTGCCGACGTTCACCCCGACAATCGGCCGGTAAGGGCTACCTGCGAGGCGCCTCGCCGCAGCTTCGGCGCCCTTGTTTGGAAACCCCATGCGGTTCAGCAGTGCCCGGTCAAGTGGAACGCGCGCCAGGATCGGTGGAGGATTCGGGCCCTGCGGTCTCGGTGTCACAGTTCCCACTTCAACAAAGCCGAAGCCGAGCGCTGCGAGCCCCTGGAAGTGTTCGGCGTCCTTGTCCAAGCCTGCCGCCACACCGAGCGGCGATGGGAACGTCAGGCCCAGTGCGCTGATCCGAATCAGCTCGTCATCGATGTGCGTCAGTCGTCGCAGCGCGTTGCGGGTCCTGGGCCGGTTGGCGAGCGTGTCCAGGGCAGAGAACGCAAGTGCGTGCGCCCGCTCGGGTTGCAGTCGCCGCAGGAGCAGGTCAAAGAGCGTTGCGTACACGCGCTCAGCTCGCTGCGGCTACCAGCAGGAAGCGTTCGCAGATGCCGCGACCCACCCGATGCCAGTCAGCGAGCCGCCCAGCCGTCTCCTGCTCAATCGCCTGCACGTCGATCTGAGCGGCAACCGCGTCCGCGTCAGATTCGAAGTTGTCGAGCCAACTCTGGAAGTCTGGCCCCGTAACCTCAGGGTGAAACTGCACACCCCAGGCGTGCATCCCGATGCGATACGCCTGGACGCAGTTGTCGCCGCGTGCGAGCTCCGTGGCGCGTGCCGGCAACGTGATCTCGTAGCTGTGCCACTCCAGCGCCCGGAAGCTCTCACCGATCGGACCGAGCACGGGGTCGTCGGCGCCGGTGCCGGTCAAGCTGACCTCATACCAGCCGATCTCAGGTACAGCGAGTTTGTGGGACCAGGCATCCTCGGCCTCGGCAATCAGTTCCGCGCCGAGGCAGACGCCAAGCAGCGGGACACGCTCGTGCAGGACCTGCTTGAGGAACAGCTTCTCGGTACTGATCCAGGGGTGCAGTTCGTCATGGTGAGGGTGGGCCGCGCCGCCGAAGCTGATGACCGCGTCGCAGCGGCGAAGGTCGACCGGAGGCTCGGTTTGCAGGCTCGGTCGCCAGGTCTCGACCTGGGCAGCTGCCGCGCTGAGGACGTCGCTGAAGACACCAGGTCCGGAGTCCTCATCGTGGACGATCGTCAGTACGCGCATCGGGGCGCCACGATACGCCAAACAGCGGGCGATTGCCGATTGGCCTCAATGTCACGGCGTCACCGAAATTCACCTCCAGGACTTGCATCACAGGGAGCAGTCGGTTAGGGTGCAGTTTCAGTCAGTCAAACCGCAGGGGTCCGCAATGGTGTTCATCACATCTGAAAAGCACATCACGGTCATGTCCGTTCGAGGCGATCTGTGCGCTCCTGCCGTCCCCAGGGCGCAGGTGCTGATCAATGACGACCTCGCTGATGGAGCCCTTGCTGAGATGCTTCTGCACTGATAGCCAGCGCAGCTAGACGATTCAGCAAGGGCGGTCCCGGACGGGGCCGCCCTTTTTGTTGCTCGATCAGTGGCTTGATCGCCACCAAGCATGCAGAAACAGCAGTAGTTAAGAAGTGTCAGTGAACACACGCCACGGTGTGTCAATGGCATATGCCCAAAGCTGGGTGACGGCAACTGCTGGATTTATCCACACACACGTAGAAGAGAGACACACGATGTTGAGTCGGATGCTGGCGGCGAGCGTGCTGCCGCGCGGTGGATGGCCGCGTTCACTGCGGCCGGGCTGGAGAGCGACGCTGGTGATGCTGGCGAACTCGCGACGACGCTCGCTGCAGATACAGGAGCGCGTCGAGAGGGCTCGTGCACGTCATATCGAGCGGCACGCGAGCGGGGTTCACGGCCCAAGGTCGCTGCGATGATCGAGCACGCACACGGACTGTGCGCACACCGCGCGCCTGAGGCTGTTGGGCCCTACAGCTCAGTCGGCCTCAGGCGCGTGGCAACCGCCCATCACTACTGAGAGTTGGCGCTCCAGTGGCCCACGGTGTGGCCGGCGTGCCGCCCGACGAAGAAGGGGCCGAGCCGGTCGATGTATCTGGAGGTCTGTTCCGTTGAGCGCATCGCCTTGACGAGCCTGCTCAGTGCGTCAAGCCGTGAGCCCAGCAGCCCAATCACGAACTCATTGTCCGCCTGGTCCAGTGCGAAGCATTCCAGCCTGATGTCCTCGGCATAGCCGGCCTGGCCGAACACCTGACCGATGCGTCCGTGTTCGGCGAGGATGCGACCCTGCTCGCGGGCCGTCAGCTGGTAGAAGGAGCCGGTACGCCGCAGCGGGTACCAGATCGCCCACTGCAGTCGCGGGTCCGCGAGCTTGCGCCGGGGTGCACTCAGCAGCCAGTCCTCCAGTTGCGGCTCGTGACCAGAGCCGTATGTCCGTCCGATCATCGAGAGTTCCGGAACACGCTCCAGGCCCGTCGCGACCGCGCGATCGCTGAGCAGCCGCAGGTTCGTGACGAGCCGATCCGGGTCCTCATCAAGGACCAGCATCGCGACGCCGCATGGGTCGTTGACGCTCTCGTAGAAGACCGCTTCGACCTGGGTTGCGCGGGCCTCCTGCAACAGCTCGCCGACCGTACCGCTGCCGGTGAACGCCTGCAGCTGCATGAACAGTCGCCGATCAAGTGCCTGCACCTCGCCGCTGTGCGCACGCGCACCGCGCTCTCTGATGTCACGCAGATCCGCCGGGAAGTAGAGATCGCGGTCGGGTCGGATGCCCCAGCGCCCCGCCACCGCTTCCAGGCGGGCGGGCATCGGCCACTGGTCCGCGCCTGGTTCACCAAGGTACTGGCGGCTCGCGCCCTTCAGCGGGACCGTTCCCGTGTTGTCACCGATCTCACGAATCTGGTCGACCTCCTCCTGGCTCAGCGGTGAGACCACGGGAACACCCGCCAGCTCGCTGCGCTTGTCCTCGATCGGCCTTGCCTCTCCGCCCAACTCCTGGGTGAGGGTGGGGATCACGCACTCGACAGCCGGATGGGCGAGGTTCCATGCGGCGGCGAGCTGCAGGGGAGTCAATCCGTGGCGCTCGGCGATCGGCCGGATCACCTCGAGTTTGGCGTTGGCTGCTTCGACCCAACCGGACGGCCGGAAGCTCCGATGATCACTCACGGGGAAGCGGTGACCCGGTTTGACGTCGCCCCAGAAAACGCCGCCATGATCCAACACGCGTGTGATCACCTTCACGCCGTGAGCCTCGGCCGCCGGCAGCGCAAGCGTTGCCGGCCATGGCTCGAACGGGTTGAGGATCAGCATCGCCCAATCGATCAGCTCTCCGAAGCGTTCGAAGCACTCGATCATGTCGAGAATGAAGCCGTTGTCGGGTCCGGGAGCGATGCCGATCTGGCTCGTAAGGCCTGCCTGGCGCAGGGCGTCGAGTCCCTCCCAGACGGCGGCGCTCGTGTAGCCCCGCTGATCCGGGTTATGCAGCAGCAGCACGTCGAAGCGATCCACGCCGAGTCGCTCAAGGCTGCGCTCGGTCGCCATCTGCAGGTAGGAGAGGTACTGATCAGAAGAGCGCAGCCGGGGGTCGGTGAAGCGCTGGAACCCGCCCCGCCCCTGTCGATGCCCGAAGTAGAAGTCGTGGCCGACCGCGCCAATGAGGCAGTAGGAGTCGCGCTGAACGCCCTCAAGCGAGCGGCCCAGCAGGCTGTCCGCCTGCCCGCAGCCGTAGACGTCCGAGGTGAGCACGGTGCGCAGGTCAGCGCCAGGGCGCAGCAGCGAGACCAGTCGCTCCTCCTCAAGCGGCACACCGAACGGCAGGAACCTGCCGCCGCTCCAGGTTCCGATGCCGGTCTGGCTGGGTTCATTGAAACGTCGACCGGCGACGGCCTCATCGAGGCTGGCATCAAGCAGGCTCACAAAAGCTCCTCCTCGTCACAGGCGCCAATCGCTGCACCTGAGACGCTGGTTTGCGGGAAAACTCACCGGCCGAAGCTATGTAACCGAGCCCCCGGCTCCATCCGCGAGTTCCCGCAGTGGCGATAGGTGCTCTTCCGAGACAGGTCCGCCGCGTTGGGCTCAGATCTCAGTCGGGCCTAGCCGCTCCCCAGAGGATTCCAATCCACCGCCGACAGCCGTGCCAGCGCATGGATCAGTGACTGCGTCCCGTCGCGCCCGTGACCCTGGGCACGCAGCGCCAGGTACAGCTCATGGGCGAGCGCCAGCCCCGGCAGCGCCAGATTCATGCGGCGCGCCTCGGCGAGCGTGATCTCCATGTCCTTGATGAAGTGCTCAACCATGAAGCCCGGCGCAAAATCACCCCTGAGCATCCGCGGCGCATAGTTGCTCAGCGACCAGGAACCAGCGGCGCCTCCGCTCACCGAGGCCAGCACCGTCTCCAGGTCCAGCCCGGCCCGATAGGCATACAGGAGCGCCTCGCAGACCCCGATCATGCCGGTGGCGATCAGCGTCTGGTTGACCATCTTGGTGTGCTGTCCCGCACCGGCGGGGCCCTGGTGAACGATCGTCTTGCCGAGGATCTCAAACAGAGGCGTGGCCGCCGCCACCGCCTCCGGATCGCCTCCGACCATGATCGAGAGGGTCGCGTTGCGGGCGCCGATGTCGCCGCCTGAGACGGGGGCGTCGATCGAGGTGGCGCCCTGTGCGCGCGCCGCCTGCGCGATCTCCTCCGCCAAGGAGGGTTCGCTGGTGCTCATGTCGATGATCACGGCACCGGACCGCGCTCCGCTCAGCACGCCCCGCTCACCTAGGATCACCTCCCGCACGTCTGCCGGATAGCCGACCATCGTGAAGACCACGTCGGCAGCCGCGGCAACCTGCGCGGGATCGTCGGCCCACAGCGCTCCCGACTCCAGGAGCGGCTGGGCCCGTGCGCGCGTCCGTGAGTGGACCGTCACCCTGTACCCGGCGTTGATCAGATGAGCACACATTGATGCGCCCATAACCCCTGTGCCGACCCAGCCGACGCGGGTTGACTCTGTGTCGCTGAAATTCACCTCCAGCTCACCTCCTCAGTTGCTGTTTGACGACCTTGCCGAGCGCGTTGCGCGGCAGCTCCTGCAGAAAGCGCACCTCACGGGGACGTTTGTAGGCTGCGAGCTCGTTTGCGACGTGGTTGATGAGTTCGCGCTCAAGCCCGACACGCGCATCATCGGTGACCACCCACGCGATGATGCGCTCACCAAGATCGGCGTCCGGCTCGCCGGTGACGGCGGCCTCCCTGACCAGCGGGTGGCCCAGCAGCGCCAGCTCGACATCAGCGGCGCCGACCTTGTAGCCGCCCGTCTTGATCAGGTCGGTTGAGCGGCGTCCCACGATCCGCCAGTAACCATCGGGATCGCGGCTGGCGAGATCACCGGTCTGAAACCAGCCGTCCCGCATGGCTGCGGTCGTTGCCTCAGGACGGTTCAGGTAGCCGCTGAACAGGTTGGGTCCGCGGACCAGGATCTCTCCGATTGACTCTCCGTCCCACAGGTGGAGCTCGCTTCCGTCATCTTCTACGAGCTTCACCTCCACCCCCGGAACGGCGATGCCGACACGGCCCGGTCGGCGCTCGCCGTCGGTGCGTACGGCGAGGTTCATCAGCGTCTCAGTCATGCCGTAGCGCTCCACCAGCCGATGACCTGTGAGGCGCTCGATCCTTTCAAAGTCTGGTGCAGGCAGCGCTGCTGAGCCCGACACGAGCACGCGAGCGCCGCGAAGCCTCTGACCGATCGACCTGTCGCTCTCCGCCTGGTTGGCGATCCGGTGGTACATGGTCGGCACGCCGAACATCATCGTGGCACCGTTATGCACCGCCTCGGCGGCGGCTGTGGGGGTGAAGTCGCCGAGGTGGCGAA
The DNA here is from genome assembly GCA_021820105.1 of Actinomycetes bacterium. Taxonomy (GTDB): domain Bacteria; phylum Actinomycetota; class Thermoleophilia; order Solirubrobacterales; family Solirubrobacteraceae; genus Palsa-465. The sequence continues at coordinate 11,074 of JAKAED010000035.1, forward strand.
GCGCGCCACCTCGGCGCAGCGGACCGAACAGCCCGAGCACCAGGCCGTGGACGTGAAACAGCGGCAGTGCGTGGGTGAGGACGTCCGCGTCGGTCCACTCCCAGGCCTCCGCAACAGCGTCCAGATTTGATGCGATCGCGCCGCGTGAGATCACCGCTCCCTTGGGCGGCCCGGTGGTCCCTGACGTGTAGACGATCAGGGCTGGATCGTGAGCAGCCACCGTCACGGGGAGTGGCTCTGATCGGCGGGCAGTGAGGTCGACGCCGAGCCTGCTGACCCTGTCGGGCACGAGCAGCTCGGCCGGCGCGCCGATCAACACATCCGGGCGGCTGTCGCGGAGTACGTGATCCAACTCCGCCCGGCCGAGCCTGTGGTTGAGCGGGACCAGTGGGATGCCGGCGCTGACGGCTGCCACAGCAGCCACGCAGAACTCCAGCGACGGCTGTGCCCAGGCGGCCGCACAGCGTGCGCCGCTGAGTCTCGCTGCGAGTGCGAATGCGGCCTCACGCAGTTCGCCGTAACAGAGTTCAGAGCCGGCGATTGAGACCGCTGGCTCGCCCTCCAGGCTGGACAGTCCGCTCAACATGCCACGAAGCTATCCGAACGGACAAAGCTCTGGCGGCTGGTGATTGCGGCCTTGGGTCGCTCGTCCAATGCGCTGGGTCAGCTTCAGTTGACGAAGACTACGCGCCTCCTAAAAGCGGCGGCGCTGCGCTCAAGCCGGCTGGGGCCGGTTCCGATAGCCAGCTTGTGCCCAGTTATGTATCCCGTCCTGCCCGAATCCTGCCCGCCCTGTGCTTGTCCGTACTGCTCTCACTCGGGTTGAGTGGCGCCACCGCCTCCGCCAGTAGTAAGGGGACGCCGCCGTCGAAGAGCGCGGTTTACTCGGCCTTTCTGGGGGACTCATACACCTTCGGCGTGGGCGCCACGAGGCCGACCGACGGTTATGCCTATCTGGTGGCCGGTGCCGAGCATTGGACCGCAAAGGTGGTCGGGCTGCCGGGAAGCGGCTATGTCCGGGTGGCGACACACGACGGTAAGAACATCGCTGCAGGGCTACCGGGGGTGATCGCCGCCCAGCCACGAGTGGTGATCGTTGCCTGCGGTCACAACGACGCGATGCCGAACGTCGACTACCGGCGTACCGAGGCCGCCGCGCTGAAGGATCTTGGTGACCTCCGGGCCGCGCTCCCCGATGCCAAGATCGTGGTGGTCGGACCGATCTGGCTGGACGGACATCCGGGTAAGCGGGTGCTGTTCGTGCGGCGCGCTGTTCATCAGGCGCAGCGACGGATTCCAGGCACGTTGTGGATCGATCCAATCGCCGAGCGCTGGTTCACCGGCTCCTGGCGCCAGCGCACCGGTGACGACGCGACGATGATCAACTACGCCGCCGGTCATCCGGACAATCGGGGCTATGCGCACATCGCGAAGCTGCTGGAGGCCGATCTGCGGGCGATGGGGGTCCAGTAGGCCGGTCGGAGTCGTACGGCGAGCGCGGCCGGGGCCGACTCACGCTGCTGTCTGGTCGCGTAGGCCGCCCACTCCCTCCAGTTCGCGCGAGCGCAGCAGTCGAGCGGGTGCCGGATCGGCTGCGGCAGTTGCCTCGAGTCGCCGATGATCAGGGGCGGTTGCTGATCCAAATGCGATCACATTCCCGCCTCTTCGGGCTCCGGCGCACAGGGCGCCAACATGCGGGTACGCCTCTGCCAGGCCGGCGGTAACCGCCCGTGTGTCTGCCAGGCCCGCTATGTCCACGACGTTCACGAGCGTGAGCGGCGCGACCCGGGCGCAATCGTGCAGCGCCTCGACGGTCACGAGATGCTCCGGCACCCGCGCGCCGATGAAGGCATCGATGAAGATCGCGTCGGCGCTCTGTGGGCGTCGCTCCGCGATCGCCGCGCGACCATCTCCCACGCGGACCTTCAGGCCCGGTTGGCGCCGCAGCCCCAGGTGTTTGCGCGCGATCTCGAGGACGCGCTCATCGAGTTCGTAGACATCCTGGCGTGAATCGGAGTCCTCCGCGAGCAGGGCGCGCGCGAGCGTGCAGGCGGCTCCCCCGACGTGCAGCACATACCGGGCTCCGAACGTGCGCAGCACCAGACGTGCCCAGCGCAGATAGTCAAACTCCAGGTGGCGTGGATCCGCGAGGTCGACGTATGAGGCCTCCATATCCTGCTGGCGCAGCATCCGCCCGCTGTGCCTGTCCGGGTCGCGCTCAACTACCAGATCACCATCCGCGGTGACGAGCAGGTTGCGTGAGCGGCTCACTGCTGAAGATCCTCTTCGGCAGCGGCATCGGCGTCCAATGCATCGGTTGGTGGCGGTTCAACGCCGCGACTGACCGTGACGATCGCCTGTGGGAACACCGCACGGACCTCCACGTATCCGCCAAGTGCTTTGACATAGCGGGACAGCCCGGCAAGGAAGATGTCGTGATCGTCTGCGGCGCCGGCGTCGGCGTCGGCGGCAGCGAGTGCCTCCACGAACCGCTCGTCCGCCACCCCGCTCCGGGCCAATTCCTCGGCGATGCGCTGTTGGGCAAGCATGAGCCGCATGTAGATCGCCACACGCTCCTGGTTCACGTCACCCCCGTTGGCTATGTCTTTGCTGTCGCTCATCGTCCCCTCGTTGCCACTCTGCTCAGCCTCATCCGCGTCTCCCATTGCCTGTCACCTACCCCGAGACCTCGCAGATGTTGGTCATACAGTCTGTCGGCACGTGGGATGTTCCGCTGGTACCAGCCACGCCAGTCATTCTGCTTGTCTCCCGCTAGCAGCACCACGGCACAACGCCGCGGATCGAACGCGAACAGCGCGCGTGAGGTGCCGACGCGCAGTTCCTTCATGTTGTGGTGACGTGACGCCTTGATCGAGTCGACAAACGGCCGCCCCAACCCAGGGCCCTGTTGTCTGAGCAACGACAGCGCCGCCTCCAGGTGGTCGCGCTCCCTGCCCCGCAGTGATTCACGCCACTCCCGCGCTTGCGGCTGCAATTCAAGCTCCCAGGCCATTGCATGAATCTGGCAGCTCAGAGCCCGGTTCCGCCAGAAATTCACACTGTTGGCACAGATCGCGCAGCAAGGAGAGCGCACCGGGCCTGGAGCCGGAGCGAGCGCTGGGGCTCAGCTAAGACGGTCGTGACCGCCCGAAGTATGGGCATCTGCCTGATGTGCGCCCACCGTCTTAGCTTCATCGTTCCGGACTGGATGCGAAAGCGACAGGAGGGATACCTATGAACAAAGCGAATGCGCCACGGCTGGCCTGGCGACCATGGCTCGGAGTGTTGGCGACGGTTCTGTCGGTACTGGGATTGACAGCCGCTCACGCTCAGGCCGCGACCACTATGGCGCTCAAACCCTTCTTCAAGTGCGCGCTCTACAACCCCACCGCTGGGACGATCACCTATGAGATCGGTGTCGACAACACATACACCGTTACGCAAACGGAGCTCGCGGGACCGAACAACTACTTCAGTCCCCAGGATCCCTTCGACCGCGGACAACCCATCGACTTCCCGCCGGGCCTATCCAGCTTCGAAATGACCTTCTTGGCCACGGATCCGAATTTGCCGTACAGCTGGTTCCTCGATGGCAACCCGGCGGCTCTGCCCGCGGATCCATCCGTCCTGCCGTTCCTCACGCCCTGTTCTGATCAGGGCCCGGCAATCACGTCGGTGGCACCAACGGCGCTGGCTGTTGGCGGAGCGGCTCAGCAGCTGACCATCTTCGGGCGTAACCTGAGCGGTGCGACAGTATCCATCACGGGTGCCGGCATCACGGCCGGCGTACCCACGCTGGCCACGGCGGACCGGGTCGACGTGCCGGTCACGGTGGCGCCCGCAACTTCCACCGGAAACTACGACCTACTCGTCACCGACGCCAACGGTGTTGAGACCGGTTGCAAGGGATGCGTTGAAGTGGTCAGCCATCTCTCCACAGGTCCGGCCGGTCCTCAGGGTCCGGCGGGTGCTCAGGGTCCGGCGGGTGCTCAGGGTCCGGCGGGTGCTCAGGGTCCGGCGGGTGCTCAGGGGCCGGCGGGTGCTCGCGGTCCGGCGGGTCAGCTCATCTGCCGGAACGAGCACTCCACGACCTTCATGTGCTCGCTGCTGTTGGCCGGGCGCAACTGGAGCCGGAAGTTGAGGGCCGGCGGTGAGGTCAGTTTCCACGTCCTGCGTGGCCATCAAACGGTCTACCGGGGCAAAGCGCGCGTCCGGCGCGGGCGACTGCTGCTGAACGCTCGCCGCCTGCACCCGGGAAGGTATGAGTTCGTATTCATCTTCCGCCACGGCCGCCATCAGCGCCGGGTCCTGACACGACTGGAACTGACGTAATGAATCGGCAAGATTTGGGGAGCAGAATGCTTGACACGGTCCGGTTCTCCGCACCATCTCCGCTGAGAATCAGGCATCCACACCGAACCCTCGTCCCGTATCTACCAACATGACCGACCGGCAATCAATCAAGCTTGATGAAGCGCCAGAGCCCCTTAGCAGCCTGACGTCAGGCGATGCCTGGAGCAAGCCAATTGGTCGGCGGACGATGCTCACGGTCGTGGGACTGGGCGCGCTCGGCACCCTGTTCGGTGCAAACGTCCAGTCGGGGATCACCAGTGTGCTCAACTCGGTACATGCCGGCAGTGTCGCCAGTGTGCTGCCGGGTGGTGGTCAGTTCACGATCTACACGGTCACGAGTGGCTACCCCGCAGCACCCAAGGACTACAGACTGCGCGTGGACGGGCTCGTCAGCAGGCCGCTGTCCCTGAGCATCGCCGACCTCCAGTCTTTGCCCGCGACCCGCCTCACACGTGACTTCCAGTGCGTCACAGGGTGGGTCGTAACCAAGGTGCCGTGGGTGGGTGTTCGGCTGGTGGACCTCGCCGCGCACGCGGGTGCACACCCCGCGGCGACATCCTTCCGCCTGACCTCCTTTGACGGGGTGTACACGGAGAGCCTGACGGTCGAGCAGGCGCACCAGACCGGCGCGATCGCGGCCTACTCGATGCTCGACGCCCCGGTCACGCGCGAGCACGGTGGTCCGGTCCGCCTCTTTGTGCCGGACATGTTCGGATACAAGTCGATCAAGTGGCTCTCCAGGATCGAACTTGTCACCGATGCGCCGCCTGGATACTGGGAACAGAACGGCTATCCGGTCAACGCCTGGATCAGCGGACATCCGCCGACGCGAAAGGTCTGAGGCTGCGGCCATGAGCGCAACAGAACAGTCAGAGCGCAACGCGGTACGCGTCACCCCGGAACAGTCGCGACAGGGAGGATTCCTGATCCGCTTCGACCGTGTTGAGCGAACCGTTCACTGGATCAACGCGGGCCTCTTCCTGATTCTGATCCTCACCGGAGCGGCCCTCTACTTCACGCCGCTGATCGCGCTGGTCGGCAGGCGCAGGCTGATTGAGCAGGTGCACCTCTACGTGGGTCTCGCGCTGCCGCTGCCGCTGCTGCTCGGATTGGTCGGAGGCTGGGGCCGAGCGCTGCGCCGCGACGTGAGCCGCATCAACCGCTGGACGGAGGCCGACATGCAGTGGCTCCGCGGTCTCGTGGACGCCGCCTCGGGGCGTCGCGAGCCCGCACTCAGACCCCGTGTGGGCAAGTTCAACGCGGGGCAGAAGCTGAACGCCGCGTTTGTCGCCGGCGGCGGGCTGGTCATGCTCGGGACCGGCGCGCTCCTGCGCTGGTACGTGCCGTTCCCGCTCTCCTGGCGCGCCGGGGCCACGTTCGTGCACAACTGGTTGGCAGTCGTCTTCGTGATCCTGATCCTTGGGCACATCATGCTTGCGCTGATCAACCGCGAGGCACTTAAGGCGATGCTCGGTGGACGCATCAGCCGAGCCTGGGCAGCGGTGCATGCGCCCGCGTGGCTGGACGAACCGACCGAGCAGTAGCTTCAGGCCGCCGTGGTGATCCGATCCTGATCGCCCCGCGTACGGGTATGCATGTGGCGTCTTCGAACTGTCGCTCCGGTGCGGCCCTACCGTGAGAATCAGGTCTGATCACATTGTTTGGGGGACCTGGAATCAGAGGCATCTCGCGTTACGGCTCGCTGGCTGACGAGGATCTGATGGAGCTGGTGCGAGGCGGCGATACGCGCGCCTTTGAGGTCTTCTTTGATCGCCACAGCGGCCCGGCGTTCTCGTTGGCCTTCCGGATGTGCGGCCGGCGCGCGGCGGCTGAGGACATCGTCCAGGAGGCGTTCGTCTCCCTGTGGCGCTCCGGCGTGCGTTACGACCCCAGCCGCGGAAGCGTCCGCTCCTGGGTGCTCAGGGTGGTCCGCAACCGCGCCATTGACAGCTTTCGGCGCAGCGAGCTGCGGGAGGGTCGCAACGTCAGTGATGCCGGGTTGGCCGCGCGGCTTGAGGCGGATGAGCGCACCGATGTCGAGGTGGAGCGTCGGGAGACATCCCGGATCGTGCAGGCCGCCCTTGGGGAGCTGCCTCCCGAGCAACGGGATGTGATCGAGCTCGCCTACTTCGGGGGCTTCAGCCACACTGAGATCGCTGAGCTCCTGGGCCTGCCCGCGGGCACGGTGAAGGGCAGGATGCGCTTGGGGATGACCAAGCTGCGCACCAACCTCGATGGCTCCCGCGGGGTTCTAGCATGAGCTGGAGGGCCTAGATGTCCGAGCATGCAAACGGCCAGCACGATTGCGGCGCTGACGCAGCTGCCTACGCGATGGGCGCACTTGAGCCCGCTGAGGCAGAGGCCTTCCGCCGGCACCTGGAGTCCTGCGCGATCTGTCAGGACGAGGTCGCGAGCTTCGGTGCCGTCGTCGACGTGCTGCCACTGTCGGCAACACAGTTTCAGGCACCGGGCGATTTGCGTCGCCGCGTGCTGCGCGAGGTCAGGCAGCAGCCACGTAGCGCCCGGCCGTCTTGGGAGCCGCTCCGGCGGGTCAGACCACTGGCTTTGGGCGCGGGTGCCGCTGCCCTGCTGGCCGCAGCGGTCCTTGGCGGCACACAACTGGCCGGACCAGGTGGACCGGCGCCGACCCATGTCTACGCCGCCTCCGTAGGCGACGCGGTTGTCAGGGTTTCGGCCGACCGGGCGGAGCTGATTGTCCGGCACCTGCCGCAGCCCGGTTCGGGCAAGGTCTATGAGGTCTGGCTGCAGCACGGAAAGCAACCTCCGCAACCGACCATGGCGCTGTTCGGCGTCAACCGTTCAGGCCGTGGTGACGTGGTCATCCCGGGATCTGTGCGGGGTGTCTCCGCGCTGCTTGTGACCGCCGAGCCGGCGGGGGGAACATCCGCCCCCACAAGCGCTCCGGTTGTTGTGGCCGCGCTCTCCTGAGTCCGGTAGACAACGCTTTCGCCGCGCGCTCCACCAGCGTGACACTCCTCGCGCCTGAGCTGCCGGCCGCGAGGATCTCCTCGTGGGACCCGAACGCGCCGTTACCCTTTGGCGCATGCCCCTTGAAGGTGAGTTCGCGCTACCGGATCCTGCGGAATGGGTTCGGGACCAGATCGAGACCTGGGAGCGCTCCGGCGGGACGGAGGGCACAACCCTGCGCGACACCGGCCTACCGGTGGTGATCGTCCTCAACCGCGGGGTCCGCACCGGCCTGTTGCGACGCACGCCCCTGATGCGTGTCGAGCATGCGGGCTGCTACCTAGCCGTAGGGTCAAAGGGTGGGGCTCCGCAGAACCCCGCCTGGGTGGCGAACCTCCGCGCGGATCCGCGGGTGGAGGTCTGGGACGGGCCGAGGCGCGGGGATTATGTGGCCCGTGAGCTCGATGGTGCGGAGCGCTCCGTCTGGTGGGAGCGCGCGGTGGCGGCCTATGCACCTTACGCCGACTACCAGCGGCGGACCGAGCGCCTGATCCCTGTATTCGTGCTCGAGCCCGCGGGCTGAGCGGTCCGGCCAGAGCCGGTCATGAGCGGGCTGCGCCGCGCAGTTCTCAGCGTCCCGCTGCCTGATCTCCTCGAGCCTCGCGGTGATCAGCGCCTCCACGGTGCGCTCAGGCAGTGGCGTATCAACCGCGAAGTGAAGAGCGCTCTTGGTCATTGTGTAACCCTGGAGCTGGCTCTCCAACCGACCCAGGACCGACCCGCTGAACGGCAGGTAGCTGAGGTGTGCCCTGAACGCTGCCAGGCCGGCGAAGATCCCGCCCTGGACACGGAACGCGGGTACGCGATAGGAGATCACCTGCTCGGCGTCGGGGACCAGCGCGAGGATCGTCTCACGCACCGTCTGCAGCGTGCCGCGCTTGGGCTCATCCAGCGCGTTCAGATAGGCATCGACCTCCTCCCTGGACATGGTGCGAAAGCGTACATGCGGCGGTCGCCACCCTCAGCCATGGGCGGCTCGGCGGTGGTGCCATCGCCGTCGATGCGCCGCAGGCGCACCTGTGAAGGATTGGCATCCGTGGCGTGCAAGCGCCAGCGCCGGGGAATAGTTGAACCATGGACGTGGCTCGACTCACACGCCTCACCGGCCGTGTTCGCATGGGTGTTGGGGTGGGGGCGATGGTTGCTCCTGAGCTGGCAGTGCGGGTCTTACGCGGACAGGGTGCGTCAAGCATTGAGCCATTGCTGACGCGGATGCTGGGGGCGAGGGATGTTGCGCTGGGGCTCGGGGCAGTGCGCGCCCATCCCGATCAGCAGCAGCTCTGGCTCAGGGCCGCGGCCTTCTCGGACGCGATGGATCTGCTCTCCTGTCTGCTGGCCAGGCGGCGGATGACGACCGGTGCGGCCGCGGGCACAATTGCGTTCTCTGCCGGCGTCGGCCTGCTGGATGTCCTGCTCTCACGTCGGTCAAGCCCGGCGGCCCGCAGCCGATCATAGGGATGATGAGCCTTGCCAATGCGATCGGTCAGATCGACCGGATCGTGCAGTGGGAACAGCAACTGGCGGCGCCGGTAACTGCTTCCCAGACCACCGCCACCGGTGGTGTCGCGATCTCCAACAACACCAGTGCTGCGCCTCAGGGCGGCAGTCTGGGCGCGGCACCCGTGGGGACCGTGTCCGCCAGCGGCGGCGCATTCGCGGCGGCGCTGGCGCAGGCGCAGAGCACGGGCACATCCCTTGCGTCGCCAGCGTCGTCAGCCGGATCGTTACCGGCCGCGAGCTCGGCACCGGTGGTGACTGCGGCCTCGGATCCGCGCGTCCAGGCGATGCTGCAGGAGGCAAACACACTCGTTGGCAAGCCTTACGTGTGGGGTGGAGGTCACAACGGCTGGGGGCCGCAGACAGGCTACGACTGCTCCGGCTTCGTCTCTGCGGTGCTGCATGCGGGCGGCTACCTCACCACACCTCAGGACACCATGACGCTCGCTCAGGCGTCCGGCATCGAACCCGGGCCGGGACGGTTTGTGACGATCTACAACCGTGACGCCCCCGGCCAGACGGGGCATGTGATCATTGATCTCGGCGGCCAGTTCTACGAGTCCGGTGGGCAGCAGGGCGGCTGGGGAGGGGGCGGCGGTGTGGCAGCCATTCAGACGCCATCACCCGCATACCTGGCGAGTTTCAATCAGGTGCTCCATCCCGCTGGTCTCTAGGTGGAGAAGCTCGCCAGGGACCGCGCCGAAGATCCTGCACATCTAAACAATCGGCTCAAGCTGGCCGATCATCTGTCTATGGCCACACAGATAGCGGCGGGGTCCGTCGATGCTTCGGACCTGATTGATCAGCTCGCTGACGCCGTTATCACCACGGATTGTGTCGGCCAAGTCACATCATTCAACAGGGCCGCGGAGGAGCTGCTCGGCTACCTGAGTGCCGAGATCCTTGGACGCAACGTGGATGCGCTGGTCCCGGACGAGCTCCTGCAACAGGCGCATGCTGAGCGCGCGTTGGTTCTCGGTGGGGAGACACGACGGCTACACGGCCATCTGCGTAACAAGGACAGCTCCGTCTGCGGCGTCTCAATGACGCTCTCGCCGCTTCGCGACGTCACCGGTGAGATCGTCGGCACGGTGTGCGTCGCCAGCGACGCGTCCGCTCGCATGTTTCGGGAGCAGCAGCTGGAGTTCATGAGCCGACTGATCAGTGAGACTGAAAACGTCGCAATGATCTGCACTGATCGCGGCGGCCGCGTGACGATCTTCAACCGAGGCGCGGAGGAACTGCTCGGTTACAAGCAGGCCGAGGTCCTTGGAACACAGGCGGCTGATCTCCACGACGCTGAGGACGTCAGCCGACGCGCGGCGGCACGAGGTGTCGAGCCGAGCGCGAGCTTCTTCCCCCGTGCGCTGGCCGGTGAGCGCGAGGCCGGTGTGTGGACGCTCGTCCGCAAGGACGGATCGCGCGTTGATGTGCTGCTCACCGCCCGGGCCGCCTTCGACCGCTTCGGCCAGGCTCAGGGCATCATCGCGATGGCTCGTGACATCGCCAGGATGCCTGATCCGGAGCTTGAGCGCTTACAGGCGGAGGAGCGCTTCCGGGTTGCGTTCGAGCATGCTCCGATCGGCCTGGCGATCACCTCCCTGGAGGGGCCGGATGCCGGCTGTTGGAGGCAGACCAATCCGGCCCTTGCTCGGATGTTGGGTTGGCAACCCGGTGAGCTCGACGGTTTCGCAATCAACGACGCCACTCATCCAGACGATCGTCGGCTCACGCCTGGCTTCATCGAGCAGTTGCGAAACCAGCAGCCGATCGTCGTTGAGAAGCGGTTCCTGCGCAGGGACGGCAGCGAGGTCTGGGCCTACGTCAGCTCCACGCCGGTGCCCAGCATCGACGGCGGTTCCGCCTCATCATCGGTCACCCAGGTGCTTGACATCAGTGAGCGGCGCCACTTTGAGCAGCAACTGCGGCACCTGGCTGACCATGATCCACTCACCGAGCTCTACAACCGGCGTCGCTTTGAGCTGGAGTTGGAGCGCGCGATCCTGCAGGCGAGCGCCAGCGGCTACACGCTCGCGCTGATCGTGCTGGACCTTGACGGCTTCAAGCTGGTCAACGATCGCTTTGGGCACGCCGTGGGCGATGAGCTGGTCACCCACATCAGTGGCCTGTTGCGTCAGAGCGTGCGGGATCGCGACTTTGTGGCGCGGCTGGGTGGTGATGAGTTCGCGATCATCCTGCGCAACTGCGACCGCGGTCAGGCTGTGGAGCTGGCCGAGAGGGTTCTGGCCACAATTCGCAGGCACGGCTTTGTGAGCACGGCGACGGCTCCAGCCAGGACCACGACATCGGTCGGGATCGCCCTCTTTGAACCGGGCTGCAACGCCACCGCCGACGAGCTGGCGATTGCGGCAGACAGCGCCATGTATGACGCCAAGGCAGAGGGGCGTGACCGCTGCGTCGTCTATCAGCCCGAGGGCATGCGCCCCGGGGCGGCACCCGAGCGCGATTCGTGGTTCTCCCGTATCAGGCGCGCGCTTGAGGAGGAGAGGTTCGTGCTGCACGCGCAGCCCATTGTTCCGATCTGCAGCGCCGGTCTCCCGCGGTTCGAGCTGCTCGTACGCATGATCGCCGACAACGGCGCGATTGTGCCGCCGGGAGCCTTCCTCCTGAACGCAGAACGCTTTGATCTGATGGGAGAGCTTGACCGTTGGGTCCTGCGTCGAGCGGTTTCTCTGCTGCACCAGCAGGCGGCCGAGGGCCGCGACCTCAGCCTGTCCGTGAACCTGTCCGGGAAGACGATGAACGACCTCACCCTCGTGGATGACCTGGCCGAACTGTTGCGCGAGCACCCAATCCCTCCCGGTCGGCTCGTTGTTGAGGTGACCGAGACGGCAGCGATCGTGAATATCCAGCGTGCGCGCGAGCTGGCGCGCCAACTGCGCCAGCTCGGCTGTCTGTTCGCGCTTGATGACTTTGGTTCGGGCTTCTCATCGTTCTACTACCTCAAGCACCTTGAGTTCGACTACCTCAAGATCGACGGCGAGTTCATAGTCAACCTCGTGAAGAGCGCGACCGACCAACTGCTGGTCAAGGCGGTTGTCGACATCGCCCGAGGGATCGGCACGCAAACCGTTGCTGAGTTCGTGGGCGATGACTGCACGGTCGAACTGTTGCGGCAGTACGGCGTCGATTACGGCCAGGGCTACCACCTCGGGCGCCCGGCACCGGTCGAGGAGATACTCGCCGGACTGCCCAGCACAGCCCAGCGGTGATCGCTGCGCGTCCGTTGCCTGCAGCATGAATAACAATGTTCTTTACGCAGGCCCGCTACCTTCCCATCAGTTTGTTCCGGACCGGAATGACAAGAGGAATGTGCGCGGCGTCACTCAGCGCCGCACTCCTGCTTGCCGTCGCGGCGCCGGCTCCGGCCTGGGAGCGCTCCCACACAGCTGCGACGGCGCCCTCTGCGACGCGTACGAACCCAGGCGGCCGGGAGGTGCGGATCGGTGCGGCCCCGGTGTTGCCTCCCGGCGCAAGCCTGCTGGCCGGCGTGGCGTCGCTGCAGACGATGCGCATCACGGTTGCCCTCGCGCCGCGGGATCCGGTGGCGCTGCGCTCCTATGCGACCGGTGTCGGTAGCCCCAGCTCACCCTTCTACCGGCGCTACCTCACCCCGAGCCAGTTCAGGGCTCGCTTTGCGCCCCGGCGCAGCACGCTGGTCAGAGTCCAGTCTGAGCTGCGCAGCCACGGACTTCATCCCGGCCCGGTCGCCGCCAACGGTCTGGCGATCCCGGTGGTGGCCAGTGGAGCCGCGATCGAACGTGCCTTCTCGCTCAGCCTGGTCCGAGTCAGGCTGGCCAACGGGCGTGACGCCGTCTACAACTCCCGCGCTCCCGCGGTGGACGCAAGGGTCGCTCCCGATATCCAGGCTGTGATCGGGCTCAGCAGCATCGCGGTGATGCAGCGCCTGGACGTGACCCACAAGCCAGGGCCGGCACCGAATCTGACCCCGAGCAGCACCTACAGCATCAGTACCGCGCACGTGGCCACCGGTGGTCCTCAACCCTGTGTGAAGGCGACTCAGGTCGCGCCTGGGCAGGGCGCCTACACGGCCGATCAGATCGCCACCGCCTATGGATTCTCCGGTGTCTACGCAGGCGGAGATCTGGGGCAGGGAGTCACGATCGGTGTCTACGAACTGGAGCCGAATCTACCAAGCGACATCGCCGCATACCAACGCTGTTACGGCACTCACACCAAGATCAGCTACACGAAGGTTGACGGCGGCGCCGGTGGCGGGGCCGGGGCGGGAGAGGCGGCGCTTGACATCGAGCAACTGATCGGCCTGGCCCCCGGCGCTCGGCTGATTGTCTACCAGGGTCCGAACAACAACAGCGACAACCCCGGCACGGGACCCTATGACACGCTTGCGGCGATGGTCACCCAGGATCAGGTCCAGGTGATCTCGAACTCATGGGGAGAGTGCGAGCAGCTTGAGGGTGCCACCGACGCCCACGCTGAGAACACACTGCTTGAGGAGGCCGCGACGCAGGGCCAGACATTTGTGTCCGCGGCAGGTGACACGGGCTCGGAGGACTGTTGGAGTCCGCCTCCGGGAGGCAACACCAACAACGCCCTCACGGTTGACGATCCGGCCAGCCAGCCGTTCGCGATCGGCGTCGGCGGCACCTCGCTGACGGCGATCGGGCCGCCGCCTGCGGAGTACGTCTGGAACAACGACAACCCGAACATCAACTACGCGCGTTTCGGGATTCAACCCGGGGCGGGGGGCGGTGGGGTGTCCACGTTCTGGCCGATGCCCAGTTGGCAGTCGGGTACCGCGGCGTCGCTGGCGGTGATCGGAGCAAACTCCTCCGCGGCGCCCTGTGCTGCGGCCGCGGGCACCTACTGCCGCCAGGTACCGGATGTCTCCGCGGCCGCTGACCCCATGTACTCCTACCTGGACTACTGGAATGGGACCGCCAGCTACAAGCACGGCCTGGCCGGATGGCAGGGAACCGGTGGCACAAGTGGTGCAGCTCCGGTCTGGGCGGCGCTGTTTGCGCTGGCCGATGCCAGCCGGGCCTGTCGAGGAACGCTGATCGGGTTTGCTGCTCCGAGCCTCTACGCGCTCGCCAGCCAGTCGCAGAGCACCTATTTCAACGACGTGAACGCGTCGCCCACCGCACCCAACAATGACTTCACGCCCAGTGGTAACACCTCCGGCCTGTATCCGGTTGCGCCCGGCTACGACATGGCGACGGGGTTGGGGTCCCCAAATGCCGCCGCGCTGGTGCCGGCCCTCTGTGCACAGGGCGTGAAGATCCGCTTCCCGGGGCAGCAGTACGCCTTCTACGGCCAGCGGGTACGGATCGCCCTGCATGCGAGCGTCGCAGTTGGGCAGAGTGGGCCCGTCAGCTTCCACGCGCAACGGCTGCCGGCCGGACTGCACCTGAACCAGAGGACCGGTGTCATCAGCGGTCACCCGCTTCAACCCGGCGTCCGTACCGTGACCGCCGGGGCCCTGTCCGGATCCGGAGCTCGCGGCGCCATCCAGTTCACGTGGACTGTGGAGCGACGCCCCCGGATCACCACCAGGTTCCTGGGCGTGCGCAACAACCAAAGGCTGAGGCTCCAAGTACGGGCCGGTGCTTACGAGCCGAAACTGACGACGCTGATCATCGGCCTGCCTGCAACGGTCTCGCTGAGTCGCTCAGCCGACTCCTTCAGCGTGCTGGGTCCGAACCTGCGCCCGGTGGCTTACAGGTCGCAGCTCTCCGGTCACCTGCTGACGATCAGGCTGGCGCGGGCTCACTCTCCGGTTGAGGTCGTCTTCCCGGCTGGTGCACTGCGGGTGCGCGGAGGCATGAAGACCGCGGTCAACCTGACCATCGGGGTCGTTGACCGGCTCGGTGGTCACATCGTGCTCCAGCGCCAGGTCCGTGGACTCTGAGGCTTGCGGGGCTCCGTCCCGCGCGTGATGAGCGCCGTCTGCTTTCATCGCTGCGGTGTCAGTCTTCACCTCCACGCTCGCAGAGAGAGTCGCGCCCGACCTGCTTGACCGCTTCATCCGCTATGTACAGCTGGACACACAGTCGCAGGTTGACCGGGTGCGTTCGCCCAGTACCCCCGGCCAACTTGACCTGGCGCGTGTTCTTGTATCTGAGCTGAAGGCGATCGGCCTGGATGATGCTGAGCTGGATCAGCATGGCTACGTCTACTCGACGCTTCCGGGAAATGTCGAAGCTGCGCCCGTGATCGGATGGATAGCCCACCTGGACACGAGCCCGGACGCCCCCGGTGCCGCTGTCAAGCCGCTGGTCCACCGCAACTATCAGGGTGGGGTGATCACGCTCCCGCTGGCCGGCACGCGGCTTGTTCCGGAGCAGATGCCGCAGCTGGAGCAGAAGCTCGGTCACGACCTTGTCACCTCCAGCGGCGACACGCTCCTGGGCGCTGACGACAAGGCCGGTGTGGCGGCGATCATGGCTGCGCTCGCGCACCTGGCCGCGCACCCGGAGCTGCCCCGCCCGACCCTGCGCATCGCATTCACTCCCGACGAGGAGATCGGCCACGGCGCCACCCTCTTTGATCTACCGAGGTTTGGCGCTCGCTGCGCCTACACGGTCGACGGCTCCCGTCTGGGCGAGCTTCAGGACGAATCCTTCAGCGCGGTTGAAGTGCGCGTCCGGATCAAGGGTGTCGGTGTCCATCCCGGTTTCGCTACCGGAAAGCTCGTGAGCGCACTGAGGGTCGCGGCGCAGGTGGTTGCCGCTTTGCCGACTGATCGCCTGACACCCGAGACGACCTCGGGGCGGGAGGGTTTCATCCATCCGACGTTCCTGCGAGGTGACACCGAGGCGGCTGAGGCACGGTGGATCGTCCGCGACTTTGACGATGCGTTGCTCGAATCGCATGTCGCGCTTCTGCGCAAGACCCTGGATCGTGTGCTGGCAGCAAGTCCGGCCGCCAGCGCCGACTTTGAGGTGATTGATCAGTATCCGAACATGCGCTCCCACATTGAGCGCGATCCCGACGTGATCACGGCCGCCGAGGAGGCGTTCGCGGCTGAGGGCATCAAGCCGATCCGCGAGCCGATTCGCGGTGGGACGGACGGCTCACGGTTGTCGGCCATGGGCCTCCCCACCCCGAACATCTTTGATGGGGGCTACGAATACCACTCTGTGCGGGAGTGGGCCTCCGTGCAGGATATGGCCGCCGCTGCGGCGGTGCTCGTGCGGCTCGCCGGGGCCTGGGCAGCGCGTTGAAGACGCTCACGGTCGTTGGCAACCGTCCCCAGTTCATCAAGGCTGCGGCGGTCTCGCCCGGCCTGCGTACGCGCGGATCGGAGCTGCTGGTTCACACCGGACAGCACTTTGACGATCAGCTCTCGGCGGTTTTCTTCCAGGAGCTTGGACTCCCTGCGCCAGACATCCAACTGCAGGTTCACGGTGGCTCCAATACATCTCAGACAGCACGGATGCTGACGGCTCTGGAGCCGGTCATGGCCGAAGTACAGCCGGATTGCGTGTTGGTCTATGGGGACACCAACAGCACCCTTGCGGGTGCGCTCGCGGCCGTCCAGCAGGGGATCCCGGTGGTCCATGTGGAGGCTGGCATGCGCTCCTTTGACCGCCAAATGCCTGAGGAGACCAACCGCGTCCTCACCGACCATCTGAGTGCGCTGCTGTTGTGCTCCTCTGAGGCGGCCGCGGCGAATCTGCGGACCGAGGGCATCGCCGCCACCGCTCGAATCGATGTGGTCGGTGACGTGATGGTGGATGTGGCGTTGAGGGCTCAGCCGCGTGCTCGCGAGCGCCTCGATCTGGTCCGTGCGCACCAGGTCGAGCCGGGTGCTTATCTGCTTGCAACGACGCATCGCGCCGGCAACGTAGATCAACCAGAGCGCCTGGCTGCGCTCGTCGATCTGCTCATCGGTGTCGGTGAGCAGATCGTGCTGCCACTGCACCCCCGGACCCGCGACCGCCTGGAGGCGGCCGGACTGACGGCGAAGCTGGCGGGCTGCGACCGGGTGCGACTAACCCAGCCACTCGGCTACCTGGAGATGACCGCTCTGATGTGCGCCGCGCGGGCGGTCCTGACCGACTCGGGGGGTCTGCAGAAG
>JAKAED010000191.1 GCA_021820105.1 Actinomycetes bacterium
AGGTCGGTGTGCCGGAGACGCCGCTCTCATCGGCGGAGGCGACATCCTCACGGACGCGCTCGAGGTGCTCACGGCGGCGCAGCTCCGCCAGGAAGCGATCCACATCGAGCCCCAGTTCGCGCGCGTAGGACTCCAGGTCGCGTGGCAGCAGCGCCCCCTGATGGGACATCAGCAGGTCATACATCTCCCAGAAGTGACCCTGGGAGGCGGCCGCCTCTGAGGCCTCGGCCGCCAGCTGGGCGTTGGGATGCACGTCGCTGAGCGGCAGGTGCCGCCAGACGTAGCGCACATCGTCAGCGTCGGCGGCCAACAGTTCGCGGATCACCGACTCAGCCTGGCCGCAGAAGCTGCATTCAAAGTCCCCGTACTCCAGGATCGTCACCGGCGCGTCGGCGCGGCCACGCGTGTGGTCGCGCTCCGGGTCGACATCAGCCGCCAGATCGAGGATGTCCTCAGCGGTCCGAGCCAGCTGGCGCGCGCGCACATCCTGCGGCAGCAGCCGAATGATCCGCCCCACCAGCCAGGAGAGGACGGGTGCGACGATCAGCGTGCACAGCGTCCCCAACTTCGCCTCCGCCAGGGTGAGCCCGTGAAAGGCGAGGCTGGAGACCAACAGGGAGACGGTGAAGCCGAGCCCCGCGACGGTGCCACCGGCCAGCAGCATCGGCGGGCTGATCGAGGCGCGCGGTCCCCGCAGCCGCGGGCGTGAGGCGATCCACGAGCCCGTCAGCACGCCCACCGGCTTGCCGACGACATAGCCGGTGAGGATGCCGAGTGTGACCGGTGACCCGAACGCCGCGCTCAGCATGCTCCCGCTCAGGTGCAGGCCGGCGTTGGCGAGCGCGAACAGCGGCACGATCAGGTAGCTGGTCCACGGGTGCAGCTCATGCTGGAGGCGCTCGTTGACGGAGATCGAGGAGCTCAGGCTGCGCTGGGCGGCGCGTGCCAGCTCGGGCGTCGGCTGCTCACGGAACGTGCGCGTGAGCTCGACCACCTGGGAGAGATCCTCCCGCGACGGCAGGTAGGCACTGGTTGCCAGGCCGATCGCCAGGCCGGAGATGACCGGATCGATGCCTGACTGGAACATCGCGAACCAGACGCCAACGCCCAGGATGATGCCGAGGAAGCGCCGCGGCAGCGGCAGCCAGCGCAGCGCGATGAGCAGCGCGTACAGCACCACCGCCACGCCCAGCGCCAACAGGTCAACGTGAGACGTGTAGGCGATTGAGAGCACCAGCAGGCCGGCCAGATCGTCGACAACCGCCAGCGACAGCAGGAACACGCGCATGCGCGTGGCCGCGCGCGGCGCGAGCAGACCCACCACCGCGAGCGCAAAGGCCGTGTCGGTGGAGATCGCCGCACCCCAGCCGCGCTCCCCGGGACCGCCGGCGTTCCAGGCCAGATAGATCGCCGCGGGCACCGCGATCCCGCAGAGCGCCGCTGCAGCCGGCACCGCCACCCGGCGGCGGTCACGCAGCTCCCCAAGGTCCAGCTGGCGCTTGGCCTCAAGCCCCACGACCAGGAAGAACAGCGTCATCAGCCCCTCATTGACCCAGGTGCGCAGCGTCGCGGAGACGGCCCCGCCGCCCACGCTGAGCGCGAGCCGCGTGCCCCAAACCTGGTCGTAGCTGTGCGAAACCGGTGAGTTCGCCCAGACCAGTGCGATCACGGTCGCGACCACCATCACACTCGCGCCGCCGCTCTCAGTCCGCAGGAAGTCACGCACCGGGGCGGCCAGGTTACGCGCCCACGCGGTACGCCCCTCGTACTGCATCTCCCCAGTGGTCACAGGCGCAGGGTGACAGGTGCGCGCGATGTTGACCTGTGAGGGCCTGGGGCCGGCCCGCTGGCCGGCCCCTTCCAGGGCCGCGCCGGGGCCGACCTGCCGCCGCCGTCAACCGGCGTCCGCGGGCTGTTTCGGCGCGCTGACCCGGGGGCAGCGCGAGAGTGACCGAGATGGCAGTCCAGAGCAGCCCCAGCTATGGCATCTTCTTCGGTGGCGTCGGCCAATTCGCCGCAGCGATGTGGGCCTACCGCGCGCGGGATGCCGTGGCTGCGGCCTTCAACGGCTCATGGGCGGCGTTCTGGCTCGGCACCAGCATCATGTACCTGCTCGTGCCCACGGGGGCGGTGTTTGTGCCCGCCCGGGACGCGATGTTCGCGCCGCTTGGCATGTGGTTCATGTACATGGCGGCCGTGAGCTTCACGACGTCGCTTGCGGCGCTGGCTCGTAGCCCCGGCGGGTTTGCCGCGCAGGCGGTGGTGGGCGTGGCCTCCGTGCTGGCCGCCATCGGCCTGCTGAGCGGGTCCTCAGGCTGGGACACCGCAGCCGGTTGGGCGTTCGTGGCCGCCGCCGCCCTCAGCTTCTACATCGGCGCGGCGACGATGCTGGACAACGTCTACGGGATCATCGCGCTGCCACTCCTCACCTGGCGCCGGGGTGAGAACACGGTGGGCACCAGCACCGGCGAGCCGATCCAGTTCGCCGACAACGACCCGGGCGTCAAGGTCGGGCAGCAACCGAGGTGATGCCAGGTGGCCGATCTGGACCTGAACGACACACGGAACCCGGAGCGCGCGGCGAGCAACGGCCTGCATCACGACCGTGACGGCGCTGATCCGTGGAGCCACGCGCGCGTCTACCTGACGCCGATCGCGCCGCCCGCGACCCTGGGCCTGTTCGGCTTCTTCGCCTCCACGGCGCTGGTGTCGACATGGCTGCTGCACTGGTGGGGCAGCGCCGCCTCACCGCCGACGATGTTTGAGGTGGCGGCCTTTTTCGGGGGGCTGGCCCAGTTCGCCTCCGGTCTGTGGTCGTTCCGCGCCCGTGACTATGTGGGATCGGCGCTGCTGACGATGTGGGGCACCTACTGGATGGCGTGGGGACTGCTTGAGGGCATCGCCGCGGCCGGCGTGATCAGGATCCCGCCGGAATCGGTGGCCAACACCGGCTTTGCAGTCTGGTTCATCCCGCTGGGGCTGTTCACGCTGTGGGGCAGCGTTGCGGCGATCCGGGAGAACGTGCCGCTGTTCATGGTGCTCTTCTGTGTCGGCGCCGGGTGTTGGGCGATCTGCGGCGGCTTCTGGACGGGCATACCGGTGTGGGTGCATGTCGGCGCCTGGATGTTCCTGTTCGGAGCGTTCTTCGCCTGGTACACGGGCGCGATGATCCTGCTCGAGTACAGCTGGGGCCGGGTGATCCTGCCGCTCGGGGTCCTGCCCAGGCTCATGAAGCTGCCGGCACGGGCGAACGTGCCCGGAACCGTGCTCTCGCACCCGGTTGAGTACCTGAGCGGCCAACCCGGCACACGGCGAGTGCCATGAGTCGTTCGGCCTCTGCCGCCACCCACTGAGAGGAAGGTTCGGCCCATGTCCTCAACCGCGTCTGATCTGTTCATCGAGCGCCTGCTGGAGTGGGGCGTCGACACCATCTTCGGGCTGCCCGGGGACGGGATCAACGGCTTCATGGAGGCGCTGCGCAAGCACCAGCAGCAGATCCGCTACATCCATGTCCGGCACGAGGAGGTGGGTGCCATGGCGGCCGTGGGTTACGCCAAGCTCACCGGCAAGCTCGGCGTCTGCTTCTCAACCGCCGGTCCGGGCGCGATCCACCTGGCAAATGGTCTGCTCGACGCCCGCCTGGAGGGCGTGCCGCTGCTTGCCGTGACCGGCATGACCTACCACGACCTGATTGGCACGCAGTACCTGCAGGACTTTGACACTGACTACCTGTACTCCAACCTGGCGGCCTACAACCAGCGGATCATGAGTCCCGAGCACATCCACAATGTGCTTGACCTTGCCTGCCGGACCGCACTCGCCGAGCGGGCCCCGGTCCACATCGCCTTCCCCATTGACTATCAGGCGGCCAGCGCCCGGGACATCATGCGTTACAAGCGCAACGTTCCCGAACACACCTCCACGCAGTTCACCGCGCCACGGCGCACCCCGGCCGAAGCGGAGCTGCGCCGTGCCGCCGAGCTGCTGCACGGCCGGCACCGGCCGGCGATCCTGGCCGGCCAGGGCGCGCGCGAGGCAGGGCAGGAACTGCTGGAGCTCTCAGACGTGCTGGGCGCTCCGATCGCCAAGGCGTCGCTCGGCAAGGACTGTGTGCCGGACACGCATCCGTCCGTCACTGGTGGGATCGGCGTGCTCGGCACCCGTCCCACACAGGAGGCGATGGAGGGCTGTGATGCGCTGGTGGTGGTTGGCAGCGGCATGCCCTACATCGAATTCTGGCCCACCCCAGGGCAGGCCGTCTGCGTGCAGATCGATGACCGCCCGGAGCGGATCGGGCTGCGCTACCCGGTTGACGTGGGGCTGGTCGGTGACTCCCAGGCAACCCTGCAGGCGCTGCTGCCGCACCTGCAGCGCAACCAGAGCCGCGAGTTCCTGGAGCATGCCCAGAAGGGGATGCGTGAGTGGTGGCAGCTGATGGAGCAGCGCGGTACCCGCACCGAACTGCCGATGCGCCCGCAGGTGGTCGCCTGGGAGCTGGCCAGGGCACTGGCTGACGACGCCATCATCTGCGGGGACTCCGGGCAGGTGACCTACTGGGTGACGCAGATGCGGCTGCGGGCCGGACAGCGCTTCACCTACAGCGGCACCAACTGCTCAATGGCCGCCGCGCTGCCCTACGCGATTGGCGCGCAGACCGCCTACCCACATCGCCAGGTGGTGGCCTTCACCGGGGACGGCTCGCTGACGATGCAGCTCGGCGACCTGGCGACGCTGATGCAGCACGAGCTGCCGGTGAAGGTGATCTGCATGAAGAACAATGCCCTGGGACTGATCAAGTGGGAGCAGATGGTGTTCCTGGGCAACCCTGAATACGGGGTTGACTTTGCACCGGTGGACTTTGTGAAGATCGCCGAGGGCTGCGGGGCGACGGCCTTCCATATTGAGGATCCGGCGACCTGCGGCGAGCAGCTGCGTGAGGCGCTGGCACATCCCGGGCCGGTGGTGGTGGAGGCGGTGGTGGATCAGAACGAGCCGCCACTGCCCGCCAAGATCACCCAGGATCAGGCGAAGAAGATGTATGACGCCATGCGGCGCGGAGAGCGCTCGCGCGTGCAGATCGGCATGACGATCGGCCGTCAACTGCTTGAGGAGCTTGACGAGCCGGCCAGCCCCTACGGCGTCTGGGCCAGGACCAAGGAGCGGGTAGGCGCTCGCAACGGCCATTAGGAGGAAGCGATGACAACCACCGTCGAGCCCGGGGCTCGGGTACACCGGCCCGCTGCGACTGAGGAGGAGCTCAGCGCACGCTCGCTGGCTCACGAGCTGACCGTGGCGATGCGGGGAGAGGTGCGTTTCTCCCATGGCTCACGCGCGCTCTACGCCAACGACGCCTCCGTCTACCGCCAGGTGCCGATCGGCGTGGTGATCCCCCCGGGACGCTGATGACGTCGTCGCCGCGCTGGGCGTCTGCCGTGATCACGGCGCACCGGTGTTCGGCCGCGGGTGCGGCACCGGCCTGGCGGGCCAGAGCGTGAACGAGGCCGTGATGTTCGACTTCTCCAAGTACATGCGAGAGATCCTTGAACTGGACCCCGACCGCAAGCTCGCGCGCGTGCAGCCGGGAATCGTGCTTGACCGGCTGCGCGAACGGGCCGAGCAGCATGACCTCACGTTCGGACCGGATCCTGCCACCCACAGCCGCTGCACGCTCGGCGGGATGATCGGCAACAACTCCTGTGGCATTGGTAGTCAGGGGCGCGGTGCCGTTAGGCCCGTCTCCCCATTCCCCTTTCAATCCGTGCGTGCGGTTTTCCCGCACACGGCTTACCGATGGTCT
>JAKAED010000192.1 GCA_021820105.1 Actinomycetes bacterium
CATCCCGTAGACACCGAGCGCGTAGCCCTGCCGCGGCTTCGCATACCAGCGGTTGACGAACGGGATCCCCACCGCAAACGACGCGCCGGTCACACCGAGCAGGAAGCCGAAGATCACCAGCGCCGCGAACGAGTTGTGGAGCAGCGCGAGTAGGACCAGCGGCAGCACGCTGTAGACCATCAGCCCGGTGAACACCCGCCGGCCGCCGAAGCGGTCGGTGATGATGCCCATCGGGATCCGCAGCAGTGCCCCCAGCACCACGGGGATCGCGACCGCAAAGGACAGCTGGAAGTCAGTCAGCTGGAGCTGCTTCTGCAGCGTCGGACCGAGCGGCCCGAACAGGCTCCAGGCAAAGAAGCAGACGGTGAAGGCCGCCAGCGCCAGCGTCAGCGCCGCGGCATTCCCCAACCGCTGCCCGTCCGTTTCCATGTTGGACTCCTTCCAATTCAGGTGAGGCGGAACTAAATATCGTGCCGCGATGTTTTGTCTCGCGGGATCATGGCCGCTGCCACTTCCTGGTCCATTCGCAGTCGCCCACGTGGTCGCTACGTGGTTTCCCGCATAGATTTCGGGGTCCGATCTTCCCCGCGCTCCGCGGCTGCGATGTCACTGTGCGGTCCGCTCCCCTCCGACAGAATTGGAGGGAGATGGAGCCCCGCCAACTAACCGATGCCGACTACGAGCGGTTGCTCGAGTTCAGAACCAGGCTGCGCCAATTCCTGCGCTGGAGCGAGCAGCAGGCCAAGACACAGAACCTGACCGCCGCTCAGCATCAGCTGCTGCTTGCGATCCAGGGGCATCGCGGCCCGAATCCGCCGTCGATCAGCGACGTGGCCGGCTACCTGCTGCTGCGCCACAACAGCACCGTGGGGCTGATCGACCGTGCGGAGGCCGCCGGCCTGGTGCAGCGCAACATTGATCCAGCGAAGCGCACGATCGTGCGCCTCACCCTCACCGACGAGGGCCGGCGCAGGCTCGTGGCACTTTCAGAGCTACACATCCGCGAGGTCCCGCGCCTGGCGTCGACGATGGCGTCGCTGTTCGACAAGCTCGACCCGGGAACTACGACACCGGGCACGGGACGCTGATTACGGCCTTCACGGTGGGGACGCATCGCGGACTGCATCACGCTGGGCGATGCATTGCGACGGCCTCACGCCGGGCGATGCAGTGCGACGGCATCACGCCGGCCGACGCCCTGACTCAGGCCGCCCGACCGATCCTCACGCGCCACACCTCGGGTCCCTCTTCGAGGTAGGTCCAGGTGAACTGGCCGGGCTGTTCGGCCTCAAACTGGTAGTAGAGCGGCTTGGGATCATGGTCGTTGACGAGCACAAAGCCCTGCCCCGGTGCGAGCCCCTCGTAGCTGTCGAAAATCAGCCGGTGGCGGTGCATCGGCGCCTCACTGCGGACGTCCAGCTGCGGATCTGCGGTCTCCATCTTCTGCTCCTTGAATCGTGTTGGGAATGCGCGCGAGCGCGTGCATGAGCACGTTGACCCGCTGTGCCTGGGTCGGATGCTCCCGCCGCAGGGCCGCGTAGGCGCGCCCAGCCATGCGGTTTGCCTCGTCGGATCGGCCGCCGGCGGCCAGCGCGCGGAGCGCGTCGTCGAGCACGACCAGCAGGGCGTCCAACGTCGGACCACATTCAGCCGAAGCTTTCATAGGCACCACCAGATCATTTTTACACTACTGATGTGAAAAATGTGAGAGGAGCGCTGCCTAGACCGGGCGCTCATGGCTTCGCCGCCGGACACCGTCACTCGCTCGCGTCCGGGCCCAGGGCGTCGAACGCCACCAGCGCGTGCGCGTATGCGCCTCCGGCTCGCATCTCGGAAGCGACCCAGATCGCCTCCATGATCTCCTGCTCGGTGGCGCCACGCCGTTGCGCGAGGCGTGTGTGGCTGCGGATGCAGTACGGGCACTGCGTCGTGTGTGCGACGGCTATGGCGATCAGTTGCTTGGTCTTCTCCGGCAGCGCGCCGTCAGCAAACACCTGGCGGCTGAATGCCTGGAAGGCATCGTGGATTTCCGGTGCGGCCTGCATGCGCCGCGCCGCCAGCTCCCGGGTCGCTGCTGGATAGACGCTGTCAGACACGTTGTGCTCCTTTCGCCGCTCGGTGGATTTTCACAAGCGTAGTGGGTAAAATCGTCCTGTGAGCCCCACCCCAAGCAAAGACCAGACCGTCGCGGCACCGGGCGTGCTTGGTCTGCTGACCGCCTCGCTCAGCGTGGAACTGGTCAGCGAACTGTTGCGCAACGTCTTGGATCCCGAACTCGGCGTCAACATCGTTGACCTTGGCCTTGTCTATGAGGTCGAGGTCAACGAGCGGGCGGGATCTGTCGCAATCAAGATGACGCTCACCACACCCGGATGCCCCCTGAGTGGGTTCATGGATGACCAGATCCGCGCCCAGCTCACCCAGCTGCCCCAGGTGAGAGACATCCAGATCGAATTGGTTTGGGAGCCCGCCTGGGATCCGGCGAGGATGAGCGATGCAGCACGCCGGATGCTCGGCTGGCGATGAGCTCGGCCGCCGCAGCCGTCCGCGGTCGACGCGCGCCGCTCATGGCGCTCGCATTGGTGGCGCTGTTCGCCGGGCTTTGGGGCGGGCTGGTCCGTCTCGGACTGTTGGCCCCAGGCACGTTCGCCGCAGCGGCCGACCAGCATGGACCACTGATGGCGCTCGGGTTCCTCGGCACCCTGGTCAGCCTGGAGCGAGCCGTGGCCCTGAGCCGCCCCTGGGTGTACGCGGCACCGCTGGCAGCCGGGGTGGGCGCGTTGCTCTCACTGACACATGCACCCGCTGCGCTCGGCCCGGCACTCGTGAGCTTCGGCGGGGTTGTGCTGCTCGGCGGCTATCTCGCGCTTCAGCGCCGGCAGCCCTCCGCGCACAACGCGACCATGGCATTGGGCGCGCTTTCGTGGTGCGCCGCCGGGATCGATTGGCTGTCAGGCGCTGACACAAGTGCCTTCGCGCCGCTGCTGGCGGGGTTCCTGGTCCTGACGATCGTCGGTGAGCGGCTGGAGCTCACGCGCGCCGTCCACCGCTCACAGCGCGTGCGGTCATTGCTGCTGTTGGCGGTCGCGGTCTTCTGCATGGGACTGGGCGTATCGCTTGCCTGGGAGGGGCTCGGGACGCGAATCGCGGGCGCAGGGCTGGTCGCTGAAGCGCTCTGGCTCGCCCGCTATGACATCGCCACGCGCACCGTACGGATAGCCGGCATCACGCGCTACATGGCCAGCGCTCTGCTCGTCGGCTACGGGTGGCTGATCTGCGCCGGGGTTCTGTGGCTGACGGATCCGTCGTTCAGGGACGGCCCGGCCTATGACGCCGAATTGCACGCGGTGTTCCTCGGCTTCGTGATGTCGATGCTTTTCGCGCACGCGCTGGTGATCGTCCCGGCCGTGCTGCGCCTGCAGTTGCCCTACCACAAGGGCTTCTACGCGCAGCTCGCGCTGCTGCACGTATCGCTCGCCTCGCGGCTGATCGGCGGGGACCTGCTCGGCAGCAGAGCGGCTTGGCGCTGGGGCGGGGCCGGGAACGTCGCCGCGATCCTGATCTTTCTTGCGATGACCGCGATCGGAGTTGCCAGCGGCCGGCGGCGAGCCCCCTGAGCCAGCGGCCGGCGGCGAGCCCCCTGAGCCAGCGGCCGGCGGCGAGCCCTCTGAGCCAGCGGCCGGCGGCGAGCTCCCTGAGCCAGCGGCCGGCGGCGAGCCCTCTGAGCCAGCGACCGCGCCTGACACGTAAGCGGAGGCGGACGCGGCGGGCGCTAAGTCCGGTGCGTCCGCGGCAAGGCGCCGCGGTGGGGGGTGGTGACGCTGACCACCTCAGTCTCCAGCGGCAGCTCGTTCGCACACCCAGCCAGCCGGCATCTCGCCGCTCGCCACAAAGGCGCGCAGCTTCGCGCTCGCTTCAGCGTCCAGCACGCTGTCCGCCTGCGGATAGATGACCGCCTCCTCCTTGAGGTTGTGCTGCCCGAGCTGGGTCAGCAGCCGGGCGCAGAGCTCCTCACTGGGTCCGCCGGCGTCGGCGCCGAGCTCGGCGTCGATCGTCTGCATCGTGTTCCAGATCTCACCGTGCTCACGAACCATCACGAAAAGGGGCGCGAAGAGGCCAGCCGCGCGCAACGGCGGGAACAGGAATTCCTCCTCCAGATAGATGTGGCGGCGCAGCGCGGCCATTGCCATGACCAGCGGAGCGGCCTGGTCATCGCCAGTGCGACGGCAGGCGAGGAAGCGCCCGATCCCGCCGTCAATCTCGTGGTGCTCGCGCTCGAGGGCTTCTGCGGGCGTTTCGCTGGGGGTCATCGCGCAGCAGCCGAAGCCGGCTCAGCGGCGGGCCTGCTGGTAGTAGTCGGCGTTGATCTGGGCGTAGTGTCGCCACTGAGGCGGGAGCTGATCCTCCGCAAAGATCGCGTCGACCGGGCACGCCTCGACACAGGCGTCACAGTCGATGCACTCGTCGGGGTCGATGAACAACTGCTTGATCTCGTCGTGCCCCGGCTCATCGGCCGTCGGATGGATGCAGTCCACCGGGCAGACCTCAACGCATGAGGCGTCCTTGACGCTGATGCACGGCTCCGCAATCACGTATGTCATGAGACCCTCCCGTTTGAAGCGCGGATGATTTTTCCTACTTGTAATAGGAAAAATATCAGGACCCGATCGATGTCCGGGCGCCGCCATCCGGTCACCTGCGACCGGATCGCGGTGGCGCGTACTTATTTTGCATACGTTTAGTAGGTAAAATCTCTGACGTGGACGCGATCCAGGTACCGCCCGATGACGTGCTGGCACAGCGCACGCGGGCACGGTTGTTCACGTTGATCGCTGAATTGAGGCGACCGATCGGGACCGCCGAGCTTGCCGAGCGGCTGGACCTACATCCAAACGGTGTGCGGATTCACCTCGAGCGCCTGGAACAGGCGGAGCTCCTGACGCGAGCGCGGGAGACACGCGGACGCGGACGGCCTCGCGACGCGTGGGTGATCGCGCCCGGCGCCGAGCCCGGCGGGCGGGCTCCAACTGGCTACCACGACCTCGGCCTCTGGCTGGCCCGTGCGCTGCGCACGCAGCCGGCCGACCTGCAGAGCATCGAACAGACGGGCCGGGAGATCGGCCGGGAACTGGCCCCGAACGGCACCGCTGACGAGATCGGCGGTGAGCCGACTCCTGCCACCACCGGTGGAGAAATCAACGTGCTGATGGCATCGCTGGCCGCGCTCGGGTTTCAGCCGGAGCTTCAACACGGCACCACCGGAGACTGCCTGTGCCTGAACAACTGCCCGTACGCCGACGCCGTCCACGAGAACCAGCCGGTGGTGTGCGCCCTGCACCGCGGGGTCACGCGAGGCCTGCTTGACATCCTGATCCCGGACGCCACGCTCGCTAAGTTCATTCCCCGCGATCCCGACCAGGCTGGCTGCGTGGTCCAGTTGCAGCGCACCCCAGGCGCAGACGCCTAGCGGCGCTGGGCTGATCTGTACCTGCACTGCGCCTCTCGGCCGCGACCGACGCAGGCCTCCTCCGCGCGGGGAGTTGGCAGTCGGAATCTCGCGGAGGGCGGTCAGAGTCGGGATCTCGGACGGCGGTCAGCGCGATCGGTAGGCGTCACGCCCGTGCCCGATCGCGATCACCCGAACGCGGCCCTCCTTCGCGCGGGTTGCGTTCACGTGACTAAGAGCGTGTCCTTGGGCGTCGGCGCCAACTGCGGACTATCGACGTTTGTATCGCGTACTGCGGGCAAAACGTCGATAGTCGCCTTCGCCTCGACCAAGCGGCAAGTGACCGCAC
>JAKAED010000036.1 GCA_021820105.1 Actinomycetes bacterium
AGCGAGGCGGCGGCGGCGACCGTGAGGGCGTAGGCGCCATCCACGGTTGAGCCGAAGGTGACACTGCCGCTGCTCGCCGTCAGGGTGCTGTTGCCCCATAGTGTCACCGCGCCGTCATACTGCTGGCCACCGGAGGTTGTGACGTCGGCTGCCAGAGATGCGCTGGTCGTCGTGTGGAGACTGGTGAGCGTCGTGGTCGACCCTACCGCTCCGAAGAACGCTGCGGAGCCGGCAACCGTGAGGGCGTAGGCGCCGTCCACGTTGGAACTGAAGCTCACATTCGAGCCGGTGAGCGTCGCAGAGGTCATGAGCGCGACGGGCCCGTTGTAGGTCTGGCCGCCAGTTGTCGTGATGGTGCCCGTGTTGATCTCAACGTCGCCGGCAGGTTGGAATGTCAGCCCATTCGTCGATGTGCCGTCGATTGGGGCTGTGATGGTTATGTTTCCGGTCTCGGTGCCGGAGCTGCCAGTTGAGACTGTCACGGCACCGGCCGCCAGGTCATTTGCGAGATCGGTCACGTTCAGGTTCGCTCCGGTTCCGGTCGCAGCGCAGACGCCAGCGCTGCAACTGACGTTCGCGGTCGCGCTCGTGCTGATCGTGAGGTTGTAGGCGGCCTGTGCGCCGGCGGGTGCCGCGAGCGCGACCAGCGATGCGAGCAGGAGCGTCCGCAGGCGAACGAGACGCATCAGACGGTGCAGCACATCCATCTCCCTGGGGTCGGCACTTTGTGGGCTGATTCCAGCAGGGGAATCTAACCGTGATGACCGGACAACTGACTGTGCTGGCGCTGTTCGTGACCCGCCTGCTCTGATCGGGTTCGCGGTTAACCCCAGCCAAGGGCTCGCCCACTTCGGGTCACCGAACACGCACGGCCCGCTCGCCGGCGCTAACTTCCGCCGCCGTGGAGCTTGAAGAAGCCATTCGTGACCGCCGCACGCACAAGGTATTCGCGTCGGAGCCGGTAGAACCTGAACTGCTCAATGAACTGTTTGAGCTTGCACGGTGGGCTCCGAACCATCACCTCACGAACCCCTGGCGCTTCCGCGTGCTTGGGCCGCAGTCACTGGCCGCACTGAAGCTGGCCGCCGGGCCCGAGGCGGCCCGCAAGCTCGACCGCGCGCCCACGCTTGTCGCCGTCAGCCAGGTCCGGGCCGAGGACCCCGTGCAGGACGAGGAGGACCTCTGCGCCGTCTCCTGTGCCGCATACATCGTCCTGCTCGCCGCACACTCACGCGGGCTGGTCGGCTACTGGCGGACCCCAGCGATCATGCGGGAGGATGCGGGCAGGGCCGCCTGCGGGATCCCTGCTGAGGAGCGCGCGCTTGGCCTGCTCTATCTCGGCGGTCCACGTCAGCCGGCGCGGGCGCCGGAGCGGGAACCGGTCTCAGCTTTCGTCACGCACCTCGCGTGAGCGTGAGTCGATGTGACGCCCGCGCGCGTCACCGTCAAGCAGTGGGCGCGCGAGTCCTGCCAGCGACACCAGTGCCCATGACCCCTCGAGCCCAGGAACCCCAGTTGGTTGCCGGTCGGTGTCACCCGGCAACCCTAACGGTGCCGGTCAACTAGTGCCAGCACCTCGGCGCCGTGGCGCTCGACGAACGTGGGGCCGACGCCCCTGATACCGGCGAGTTGCTGCGCCGAGGTGGGGCGCAGGGCGGCGATTGCCTCGAGCGTGCTGTTGTGGGCGATGGTGTAGGCCGGCTTGCCGTCACTGGCGCGCCTGCGCCACTCACGCAGCGCGTTCAGCAGCGGTAGCGATTCCGGGTCCAGGGCTGCGGCTGTCTCGACCGGCTGGCGCCGCCTGGTTCGCGCAGGCGTCAGCGACGCCGGGTCAGGCAGGCCGATCGTGTCCGGGTCGCAGACATCGCAGCAGCGCCCGTCTGGCATGGGGTCGCTCATGTCTGCAAAGTGCTCAAGCAGCGTCCGCCGCCGGCAGGTGCCGGAGGCCGAGGCGAACGCCTCCACCGCGTGGTAGGCGTCCCACGCGCGGTCACGCGCCTCGCGGCAGATGCTCGCGATGCCGCCACCCTCGAGCCTCCCCGTGAGGGTGACAGTGAGCTGCCCACCGCGGGCGGGCTCAAGCCTGCAGAGGCCGGCGCGCTCGCCGATTCCCAGACAGATCCGATCGCGGTCGACGCGCGGGGCGTCGATCACCAGGGTCGCGTCCGGCCCCGCATCCGCCTGCAACCGGCGCATGTATGCCAGCACATCCCCGGTCTCCACGGCGTCACCCTTGATGAAGTTGATCAGGCGCCCCAGGTCAGCCCGGCTCGAGAGCAGGATCGCTCTCCCGGGCAGGCCGTCGCGTCCGGCGCGGCCAACCTCCTGGTAGTACGCCTCGACGCTCTTGGGGATCGCCCAGTGGATGACCACCCGCACGTCCGCCTTGTCCACGCCCATGCCAAAGGCGTTGGTGGCGACGACGATCTCCGCGTCGCCCGACATGAAGCGATGCTGCGCTGAGGCGCGCTCGTCCGCGGGCATGCCGGCGTGGTAGCCAACGGCCAGCAGCCCCTCAAGTCGCAGTTGCTCGCTGACCTCCTCAACCTCGCGCCGCGTGCCGCAGTAGACGATCGCGGGACGCATCCCCGGATCGGCCAGCGCCAGTGACAGCAGCATCTGCTTGCGGGCCTTGGAGCCGGTCCCCTCCAGTGAGATCACGTCGAACGACAGGTTGGGACGGTCAAAGCCGGCTCGCAGCGTGTGCGGGTCGCGCAGACCAAGGCGGTCGATGATCTCGCGCCCGACCTGCTCGGTCGCCGTGGCGGTACAGGCCATCACCGGCGGCGCACCGAGCCGGTCGATCACCCCGCGCAGCCGCAGGTAGTCGGGGCGGAAATCATGACCCCATTCCGACACGCAGTGCGCCTCGTCCACGGCAAAGAGGTCGATGCGGCGCTCTGCAACCGCGTCCAGGAAGCCGGTCGAGCCGAACCGCTCGGGCGAGCAGAGAACGATGCGCGCACGGCCGCCCCGGACATCGGCAAGTGCTGCGGCCGCGACACCGGAGTCCATTCCGGAGGCGATCATCGCCACCGGATGCCCACCCTCTCGCAGCCGCCTGTACTGGTCGGCCATCAACGCGATCAGGGGGGACACGACGACGGTCAGATCCGGGCTTGCGATGCCGGGCAGCTGATAGCAGAGACTCTTGCCGCCGCCGGTGGGCATCACGACCAGGCTGTCGCGGCCCTGCAGGGCCGCGACCACGGCATCACGCTGGCCGGGACGGAACTCGCGCAGGCCAAAGTGCGCCAGCAGACGCTCTGGGTCCCGCGCGCCGGTGTAGAGACGATCGCTCGCCCCGATATCGATCCGGTCAAGCCCGTGCAGGGCCCGCCGCGCCTCCGCATCGTCGGACACGGCCACCAACGCCCGCGTCCGCTCACGCGCGCCGCTCGGCTCAACCTGCTCGCTCGACTTGTCCCGCCCGGCCTGGGCCGCCGCGAGGGCACGCGCGCTCGCCGCGGCCTCGGCCCGCTCCGCCTGGGACATCAGCCGCCACAGCCCGCGAAGCCGCTCGAGTTCCGCCAGCACCTGCGGATCTGAGCTGTCAGTCGCGATCCGCGGGATCAGCGCCTGTGCGGCGGCCGAGAACTCGCTCACCCCCTCAGGGTACGAGCGCCTCAGGACATCGCGGGATCGCGGTGCGGCACGTCCACGGGACCAATCCGCGCGCTGATGGCGGTCAAGCGATCGGACCGCGTCACGCGGCCAGCTCGATGTTCGGCCGCTTCAGCTCGTCGAACTTGGCGGCCATGGTCGGATTGCCGCGCGTGAGCTTCTTGATGGTGACGTCCTGGGCCTTGTCGTTGGCGAGGCGCAGGTTGCGGTCCGTGCCCAGCAGCGCGTCCCTGGTCTTCTGCAGGTGGTCAATCGACTTGTCAATCTCAGCAATCGCCGTCTGGAACTTGCGGGAGGCGAGCTCGTAGTTTCTGCCGAAGCCGGCCTTGAACGCCTCCAGCTGGGTCTCGAAGTTGGTGATGTCGACGTTCTGCGCCTTCACGAGCTCAAGCTGTGACTTGTAGTGCAGCGAGTTCATCGCGGCGTTCCGCAGCACCGTGATGATCGGAATGAAGAACTGCGGGCGCACCACGTACATCTTCGGGTACCGGTGCGACATGTCCACGATGCCGGTGTTGTACAGCTCGCTGTCAGGCTCGAGCAGGGAGACCAGCACCGCGTACTCACAGCCCTTCTCGGTGCGGTCCTTGTCGAGCTCCCGGAGGAAGTCCTCATTCTTCTTCTTGGTCGCGGTCTGGTCGCTCTCGTTCTTCATCTCGAACATGATCGAGACGATCTCCGTGCCGGCATCGTCGGCGTCACGGAAGATGTAGTCGCCCTTGCTGCCGGTGCTCGCGTCGTTGTCCTTCTCAAAGTACGCGCGCGGGAACGCGGTTGCGCGCAGCTGGTTGAACGTCGTTTCGCAGTGCTGCTCGAGCGTCTCACCGACCATCTTGGTGGACAGGCGGGCCTTCATGTCCCGGAGCCGCTCAATCGCCTCATCCCGGTCCCGGATCTGCGTCTCGTACTTGTCGCGCAGGGCGGATTCAGCCAGCTGCTTCTCCAGCTGCGCACGCTCGAGCCCGCTCCTGAGCTCGTCCCGTTCCCGCTCGACAAGGCTGACAGCCTGCGTGATCGCGAGGCGCTGGGACACCTCAACGTTGCGGAGCCGCGCCTGCAGCTCCTGGATCTCACGATCCTTAGCCACGGCCGCCACCTGCAGCTCATTGACCAGCCTCGCCTCGGCCAGCTCGATCGCTGCCTGCTTCTCATGCTCGGCCTGCTGGAGTCTCGCGCGCAGCTCGCGGAGCTCGCCGTCCTTGACCGCAGCCTGCTCCTGAAGCTCGCCCTTGGTCTGCGCCTGCGCGAGCTGCACCGCCGTGCGCTTGTCCTGCTCGGCCAGCTCCAGGCGCTCATGGATCTCCCGCTGAAACTCCCGGTCACGAACCTGCTTGAGGATGTCGGCATAGCCCGCCTCATCAATCGTGAACGCCTGATCGCAATGTGGGCAAATGACCTGGTTCATCGGGAGTCCCTCCGCACTGATTCCTGAGCCTGACACCACAGTTCTTAGCAACGGGTCCGGTCAGAAAGTGCGGCTCCGAGGCCGGGGGCGAGACGGTCGGTGCCCCTGATGTCCGGTGCCTGCGGGGCGTGGCGGCTGCGGAGCCGCCGGCCGGCTATTGCGGCTGGCCGGCCTGTGTGAGGTCGAGCTGTCCCGTAGCGATGCTGTGTCCGGCCCCACACCGCAGTTCCGTGTGGACCGGGCTGCCACAACCGCTGTGGGTGAGCTGGACGCGCGCGCCGTCCGGAAAGAGCCAGCGGTCTCCCCAGTTCATCATCGCCACCATCACGGGCAGGAGCTCGGAGCCCTTCTCCGTCAGCTGGTAGCCGTTGCGGCGCCGCTGGCCAGGCTCCTGATAGGGGGTTCTGCTGAGCAGTCCCTCATCGGTCAGCTCCTTCAGGCGCGTCGCGACAACCGGCTCGCTCATGCCGGTCCGCTCGACGAACTCATCGAACCGCCCGGCGCCGTAGAAGGCTTCGCGCAGGATCACAAACGCGGATTTGGTGCCGATGCGGTCAAACGCTCGGGCAATTGGACAGTCGTCGCCCGGTGCGGGCCAGGCTGACCGCGGGGACAGCGCGCCGCGCATGTTGATTTGAGGGCTGGCTTGCATGCGAGTCATGATAGCTGGCAAAGAAGTACCTAAGTCAGATCTGCTAGGGTATCTGACTATGTGGAAGCTAAGTCAGATGCGGCGCCAGGACGCATCGGCCCCGCTCGTGCTGGTCATCGTCTGCGCGGGCGTCGTTCTCGCGAGCCTGGACCTGTTCATCGTCAACCTCGCGCTGCCGAGCATGGCTCGCGACCTTCATCAGCACAGCCTCAGCACCCTCTCCTGGGTGCTGAACGGCTACGCGATCGTCTACGCCGCGCTGCTCGTGCTGTTCGGACGCCTGTCGGAGGCGCGCGCACGCCAGAACGGTTTCCTCATCGGCGCGCTCGTATTCACCGTGGCCTCAGCTGCCTGCGGCGCGGCCCCGAACCTCGGCACGCTGATCGCGTTCAGAGTCGTCCAGGCAATGGGCGCGGCGCTGCTCACGCCCGCGTCGCTGAGCCTGGTGCTGGCAACCGCATCACCCGAGCGCCGCCCGGGAGCGGTGCGGGCCTGGACCGCCGTGGGCGGGGCGGCGGCGGCGTTCGGGCCGGTCGTTGGGGGCTTTCTGGTGGCGCTCAGTTGGCGCTGGGTCTTCTACGTCAACGTACCGATCGGGCTGGCGGCCGTGCTGATCGGTTGGCTGCGCCTGCCCAACGTGCCGGGGCATCCGGTGAAGCGCCCGGACGCGGTTGGAGCGGCGCTGGTCACAGCCGGGATCGCACTGCTCAGCCTCGGCCTGGTCGAGGCCAACAGCTGGGGCTGGGGCACGGGGCGGTTGATCCTCACCCTTGCGGTCGCCGCGGCGCTGATCGGCGCCTTTGTGATCCACCTGACCCGCCATCACAACCCGCTCTTTGATCCGGACCTCCTCCGGGTCCGGGCCTTCCGCGGAGCTGCGCTCGTGTCGCTTGTGTTCTCGATCGCGTTCGGCGCGATGCTGCTCTCGATCGTCCTCTGGATGCAGGACGCATGGGGTTGGTCGGCACTGCAGACCGGACTGGCATTTGCACCGGGCCCGCTGATGGTCCCGTTGTTTGGCCTGGTGTTCACCGGCCCGCTGATCAGTCGGTTCGGCCCGGGGAGGGTGATCGCCGCGGGCTCCAGCATGTACGCGCTCGGGATCACCTGGTGGCTGCTGCGCGCGAGTCTGCGCCCTGATTACCTGGGCCAGGTTCTACCTGGCACGCTCCTCACAGGCGTCGGTGTCGGCCTGACGATGCCCACGTTCATGTCGACCGGCGCCGGTGCACTGCCGCCACAGGCGTTCGCGACGGGCTCGGCAGTCCTGAACATGCTGCGGCAGGTGGGTCTGGCGATCGGCGTCTCAGTCTTTGTGGCGGTCGTGGGGGTCCCACGGACAGGGAGCGCTCAGCTCGTCGCGTGGCAGCATGGCTGGGGGGTGATCGCCGCAATCGCCGGCCTTGCCGCGCTGGTCGGCGCGGTGGCCCTGCGCGCCGGGCGCCCAGCGGACACAGCGGGGATGCCCGCACCTTCTGGGCACGCCGTGCCTGTCGAGGAACCCGCCTGACCGTGGCGGGGCACCACCGGCACCGACCCATACTGCAACCTCAGCGCCTCGGAGATCGGCGGCTACAGCCCTGGGTGGGCGCAGTGGTACCCAGGGTCGGAAGATCGAGGAGCTGCTGAATCAGGACTACCTGGACGACCGGAGGTTCATCGTCAAGGAAGTGATCGGTGCCGTGAATCTGCAGTGCGGCTGCCACCTCTGACCCGCCGAGAAGCTGCTCGCCGGCGGCGCGGCTGGTGGCGCCTGAAGTGGGGCAGGGAGCAGCCCCCGGGGGCCCCGCTGGGCCCCCGGGGGAGGGCGCGGCTCAGGCCTCCACGAACTGCGGCAGCAGCTGCGAGAGGCGCAGCTGGTTGCCGGAGGGGTCGCGCAGCCCGCAATCACGGCCGTAGGGCATGTCGGTCGGCTCGGAGGTGAACTCGACCCCCGCCGCACTCAGGCGCTCGTAGTCGCCGTCAACGTCGTCAGTGGTGAGGAACACGCTCCCGGCGAAGCCCTTGGCCATCAGCGAGCGGACCTGGCCAGCGGTCTCAGCGTCCATCACCGGCAGACCGGGGATGGCCATCAGCACGACCGAGAAGTCCGGCTGGTGGGGTGGGCTCACGGTCAGCCAGCGGAAGTTGCCCAGCTCCGGCATGGTGACGTCGCTCCGGACCTCCCAGCCGAGCTTGCCGACGTAGAAGTCGTGCGCCTCGTCCTGGTCGTGGACCCACAGCTGTGCGTTCTGGATCTTCATCTCGTTCCTCGGTTGCTGTCCGGTGGTTGAACCTGCCGGGGAAGCTAGTCCGCTGGCCGCGGGCGGTCTTCTCGGTTTGTGCTGTGTTGCGGGCGACCGTATTGGCGCAGGTAGCAGGCGGGCACGATCGCGTGCGCGGCCGCCGGCGGGAAGCTGGCCCGGTACGCGGTGGGTGTGCGTCCAAAGTGCCGCTTGAAGCTCGTGGTGAACGAGCCGAGCCCGACCAGCCCCACATCCAGGCAGATCTCGCTGACGGAGCGGTCGGTGGCGCGCAGCAGTGCGGCGGCGCGCTCCAGGCGGCGGGTGATCAGGTAGGCCTTGGGGGACTCGCCAAAGGCGCGGCTGAACTCACGGCTGAAGTGCGCGCGTGAGAGACCGGCGGCGGCGGCCATGTCCTCGACACCGATCGGCTGCGCGTAGCAGCGGTCGGCGTAGTCCCGCGCACGGAGCAGATGCCTGGCAGGCGGCACCGCGGTCATGGCGACAGGCTAACGGGCGTGTGCCGCACCGGGGTGTCGCACACGCCCGCGGCCTCGGTGCTGGCCGGACAGCGTGACCTTCGCCGCGGCGCCGTCATCGCTGTCGCCGTCGTGATCGGGCGCTCCGGGCTGCTGGTGCGTAGCGGACTTCAGGTCGACTCGCTTCACCAGGCTCCACGGCCATCACCCGTGCTCCGATCGCTGAGCTACCGTGTCCCGATGGGCGGTGACCCCTTCGACCTGGAGCGCTTCGTGGCAGCGCAGGATGCGGGACTGGCCTACCGCCACGCCCTCACGGAGCTGCGCAACGGGCGCAAGCAGGGCCATTGGATCTGGTTCGTGTTCCCGCAGCTGGCCGGACTGGGGGCGAGCCCTATGTCCGAGCGCTACGCGATCCGCACGCTTGACGAAGCTCGCTCCTACCTACGGCATCCGGTGCTGGGCCCACGGCTGGTCGAGTGTGCTGAGGCGCTGCTGGGACTCGCCGAGACCGATCCGGTCACCGTCATGGGCACGATCGATGCGACGAAGCTTCGCTCGTCCATGACGCTGTTTGCCAACGTGCCTGATGCCAGCCCCGTCTTTCAGGCCGTGCTGGCTCGCTACTACCACGGTCAGCATGACGCGCTGACCGAGCGACTTCTGGGGTTCGCGCCGGCGTGAGCGAGGCCCGCTGGGTCCGAGGCAGGTGGGCGTCTGATAGCGTGGCCACCGTTTGGGCTCGGGTGCCGGGCGACTGAGGTGCACCGGTGCGCTGCTCGTGCGGTGCCATGTCGACCGGTCACCGCCGTGGCTGTCTGACCGCGCCCGCCGACACCCGAGGAGACCGGATGCCCCGTCCGCCACAGCTCGACAAGCGACTCGACTCGCTGGATGCCGTCATTGGCGACTCAATCGAGCGGGCGGTGATCTGGAAGCACCGCCGACGACTCACCCGCCATCGCGCGTTGCAGGCGCTCGAACCGGGCTCCGGTTGGTGGGCTGCTGGTGACCCGCCACCGCGCGAGGGCTGCACCCTTGAGGTGCTGATCGACGGCGCTGAGGCGTTCACCGCCATCGCCGAAGCGATCCTCGGCGCGAAGCGCTCGATCTGGGTGGCGGGATGGCACATCGCCCCAGGCTTTGAGTTGCTGCGAGGCGGTGCGGGCGACGACTCGGTGGGGGCGATGCTCGCGCGGGTGGCGGAGTACGTGGATGTTCGCGTGCTTGTCTGGGCCGGCGCTCCCGTACCGCTCTTTCATCCGACGCGGACTGAGGTCGATGCGGCGGTGCGCGAGCTGACCCGCTCGACCCGGATCCGCTGCGAGCAGGACCCGCGTGAGCACCCGTTTCACTGCCACCATGAAAAGCTGCTGATCATCGACGGTGAGGTGGCCTTTGTCGGCGGGATCGACATGACCGACGCCGCCGGCGACCGCTGGGACACGCGCGATCACCCCGCTCGGCGACGGCTCGGATGGCATGACGTCGGCACCCGCCTGCGCGGGCCGGCCGTCGGGGACGTGGCGGCGCACTTTGCCATGCGCTGGCGGGAGGTCACGGGGGAGCGCCTGCCGGTGCCTGACCCAACCCACGACATGACACACAGCGCCCCGATCTCCCAGGCGACCTCCCGGCCGGTGGGCGGGCTGAGGCCGCACACGGTTCAGATCGTCCGGACGGTGGCCGAGGACATGTATGAACTTGTGCCCAACGGTGACTTCCGCGTGCTGGAGTCATACGTGCGCGCAATCCGTGGGGCTGAGCGCCTGATCTACCTGGAGAATCAGTTCCTCTGGGCCCCGGAGATCACGACGCTGCTCGCCGCGAAGCTGCGCGACCCGCCGCATGCGGACTTCCGTCTGGTGATCATGCTCCCGACCCGCGCCAACAACGGGCAGGACGACACGCTCGGGCAGGTCGCGGTCCTCAAGGACGCCGACGATGGCGACCGACTGATGGTCACGACGCTGCGGTCGCTCTCCGGTGAGCGCGCCGACCGCCTCTACATCCACGCAAAGGTTGGGATCGTCGACGATCGGTGGCTGACGGTGGGCTCGGCGAACCTGAACGCGCACTCACTGTTCAACGACACGGAGATGAACGTCGTCACGGACTCCCGCGAGCTGGCACGCGACACACGGCTGCGGCTCTGGGGGGAGCACCTCCAGGTCGAGCCCGCGGAGATTGCCCGGCTGGACCCGCACGTGGTGATAGACGAGCTCTGGCGACCCGTGGCGATCGAGCAGCTCGAGCGGTTGCGCAACGGTCAGGCCCCGACTCACCGCCTGCTTGCGATGCCGGGCATATCTCGCCGCGCGCGCCGGCTGATGGGACCACTGAACGGGCTGCTGACCGACGGTTGACGCTCCGCCACCAGGACCGGCTACTCCAGATGCAGCCACGGTTCGCATAGACGTGAGCTTGC
Organism: Actinomycetes bacterium; assembly: GCA_021820105.1. Lineage (GTDB taxonomy): Bacteria > Actinomycetota > Thermoleophilia > Solirubrobacterales > Solirubrobacteraceae > Palsa-465. The sequence goes on from JAKAED010000036.1 coordinate 10,811, forward strand.
GGCACCTGGGTGGACTCAGGCCCGCAACCAGACCGGGAACGGTGCACAAGCTGTGGAACACCGGCAGGCAGCCGCTGGTGCTGATGTGCTGCTGCGCGCCCGCGTACTCACACGCGGACACGGTCCTCACCGGGCGCTGAGCAAACCGGTCGGCGTCGACGCAGTGGACCTCACGGCCGCCGCTGCCCCCACGGATCGGCCTCCTCCAACTGCGTGCAGACTCGCAGCAGCAGCGACTCCTGCCCATAACCCGCCGTCAGCATCGAACCGATGGGCAGCCCCGCTGCGTTCACATGCAGCGGCAGGGACGCCGATGCGCCGCCTGAGACGTTCGCGATCGGGCACCAGGGGTTGAACTCCAGGTCGTAGTTCCACCAGCCCGCGGCGCTCCCCACCGACCTGTTCAAGATCCCCAGTGCGGGCGGCGCCTGTGCCAGGGTCGGCGTGAGCCAGAGGTCGTAGTGTTCAAAGAACCGAGCTATGTCTTCAGCCGCGGCGGTGATCTGCTCGCCGGCCCAGGCGATGTCGTCGTCCGACAGGTGCTCAGCATGTTCGACCAGCTCCCAGGTGGTCTCCTCGAGCTCATCCCGGCGCAACGGACGACCAAGCGCCGCTTCCAACGCTCGCTTGCCAGCGAGGTTGGCGGCTGCCCAGAGGGCGAGCATCGGCCCGGTGATCACGGAGCGATCGAACTTCGGCGCGCCCGCCTCGACGCGGTGGCCAAGTGAGGTCAAGAGCTCCGCGGTGTGCTCTGCAGCGGTCACGCACTCGACGTCCACTGCTCCACCGAACGTGTGCTCGACGCTCAGCGCGACCCGGAGGTTCCCCGGGGCGCCGGCCTTCATCGCGAATGGGACGCGTGGCAGCGGCGGTGAGGCGGTGGCGCCTGAGTCCGGTGCACTCACCAGATCAAGCAACGCGGCGCTGTCGCGCACGGAGCGACTGAGCGCGTGGGTGACCGCCACCTGCGCGAGCTGCCCCTCCGAGTTGGCAACGGCCACACGCCCGCGGCTTGGCTTCAGGCCGAACACTCCGCAGCAGGAGGCCGGAATCCGGATCGATCCGGCGCCGTCACTGGCGCCGGCCACCGGCGCCATGCGGGCGGCCACCGCTGCCGCCGAGCCGCCGCTGGAGCCGCCGGACGTTCGCTCGGGATCCCACGGGTTGCGAGCGGGACCGTGAACCGCGGGTTCGCTGGTTGAGTGGTTGCCGAACTCCGGAGAGGTGGTCTTGCCCAGCAGGATCAGTCCGCCCTGACGGTACCGTGCGGCCAGCAGGCTGTCCTCGGCTGGGGAAGTGGTGCGCTCTGCGCGTGACCCGTCGGTCTGTGCCAGCCCTGCGACCTGCTGCCCAAGGTCCTTGAGCAACACCGGCACGCCGGCGAGCGGGCTCGACCAGACGCCGCGCTCATCCAGCGCGCGAGCCTCCTGTAGCGCCGCTTCAAAGCGCTCTGCGACAACGCAGTTGAGGCCAGCGTTGAGCGACTCGATCCGGCGGATCGAGGCCTCAATCAGCTCTGAGCAGCTCAGTTCCCCGTCCCGGATCGCCGCAGCCTGGGCATGGGCATCGCGGTCGAGCACCTCATCGCAGCGGTCGCGATCCAGCACCTTGTCATGCATCCTGTACCTCCGTGATTCGGCGCCGTGGCCTCCAGCCTGGAACCGGAATGCTCGTCCGCAGGCGCTGTGTGTACTCGTGTTGCGGTTCGTCCAGGACCTGTTCGGTCTCGCCCCGCTCGACGACCTCTCCGTTGCGCATCACGATCACCTCATCTGTGAGATGACGGACGACCGCAAGGTCATGGCTGATGAAGACGTAGGCGATCGTCGTGTTCTCGCGGATATCAGCCAGAAGGTTCAGAACCTGCGCCTGGATCGAGACGTCGAGCGACGCGACAGCCTCGTCCAGCACCAGGATCTGGGGCGCCGGCGCCAACGCGCGCGCAATTGCGACGCGCTGGCGCTGACCGCCGGAGAGCTCCCGCGGCAGCGCACCCAGCTGGCGCATGCCGAGCCCGACTTGCCCGGCAAGGGCCGCCGCGCGCTCGCGGCGCTCGGCGGCGTTGCTGATGCCATGAAGCTTGAGCAGCCGCTGAAGACCCTGGCCGACCGGTTCGCGCGGGTCGAGGCTTGAGTAAGGGTCCTGGAAGACGATCTGAACCTCGCGGCCACGTTGGCGGCGCTCAGCGGCGGAGCGCGCCGGCACCGAGCGATCGCGCCCGCAGGCGGTCACCTTCCCGCTGCTGGGTGCCTCGAGCCCGAGGATCATCCGCGCGACCGTGCTCTTGCCGGCGCCTGACTCGCCTACGATCCCAACCGAGCCGCCGGCGTCCACGGAGAAGGAGAGCTTCTGCACCGCGACCATCTCGCCGAACCGCTTGGAGATGTCGACCGCCTCGAGGATGACGTCGCTCACCACGCACCCCTTGCCGCTCTGAGCTCCTCGGCGCGAACGCAGCGCGCGAAGCCGGACGCCACCGGCTCCAGCGCCACCCGCCCGGCTGTGCAGCGGTCCTCCGCGAAGCCGCAGCGCGCCGCGAAGCGGCAGCCGCGGGGCGCCTCGTAGGCTGAGATCGGGTTTCCGGGGATCACGGCGAGCCGGCCGCCGCGGCTGTCCACAGCCGGGCGAGCAGCGGCGAGCCCGGCCATATAGGGGTGGAGCGGGTCGGTGTGCAGCGTCGATGAGGCCTGCAGGTCGACGATCTCCCCTGCGTAGAAGACGGCGGTCTGATCACACAGTGCCGCCGCCAGATCAAGGTCGTGGGTGATGAAGATCAACGCCAGCCCGCGCTCGCGTCGCAGCTCGTCGAGGATCGCCACGACCTCCTCCTGGGTGGTCACGTCGAGCGCAGTGGTCGGCTCGTCCGCGAGGATCAGGCGTGGGTCGGTCATCAGCGTCGAGGCGATCATCACCCGCTGGAGCATCCCGCCGGAGAGCTCGTGGGGGTACTGGTGAAGGCGGCCTTCCGGGTCCTTGATCCCCATGTCGCCAAGTAGCTTGGTTGCCTTCTTCAGCGCGGCGGCCTTGCTTTGGCCGCCGCTTGCGAGCGCGCCCTCACACATGAAGTCGCCGATGCGCCGCAGCGGATTGATGTGTGCGCGCGGGTCCTGAAAGACGATCGGCACCTGTGAGCGGAAACGTCGCAGCGCAGCGCCCTTGAGCTCGTAGGTATCCGCACCGTCGAACGCCACCGTCCCTGCTATCTCGGCCGACGGCGGCAGCAGACGCGCTATCGCACGCGCGGTCATCGACTTTCCGGATCCGGACTCGCCGACGATCCCCAGCGCCTCACCCTCCTCAAGGCTCAGTGAGACGTCGGTCAGGATCGATCGCGGACTGCCCTCCACCGGCAGCCACACGGAGAGGTGCTCAACCTCCAGCAGCGCGCTCACGCCTCGGCCTCCGGTGTGGCGGACTGAATTGCCATGATCCGGCGTCGCGGGCTGCGCATGGAGAGCCACGACCCGGTTGAGCGGTAGTCCACACCACCGAGCGCGGCGATGCGCTCGCCGAGCAGGGTGAACGCCAGCACGATCACGAAGATCGTGATGCCGGCCGCCAGCGCCTCACCCGGTTGGCCGGCGAGGATGCCGGTCTGGCCCTCGGCCACCATCACACCCCAGTCGCTGTGGGGCGGTTGCGTGCCGAGCCCTAGATATGAGATCGCGGACAGATCGACCATCGAGAAGCCGAACAGCAGCGTGAACTCGGCGACGATCAGCGCCGAGATGTTCGGGATCAGGTGGCGCACGCAGATCGTGAACGACGAGTAGCCCTGGATCTCCAGCGCCGAGATGTAGGTCTGCTCGCGCACGGTCACGGCGGCACTGCGCAGCACGCGGGTCACGGCCGGGAGGTAGGCGATTGTCAGCGCGAACACGGCCGCTGTGAGACTCGCGCCCAGGACGGTCGCCGCGAGGATCGCCAGGATGACCCCGGGGAAGGCAAACAGGACGTTCGTCATCGCTGAGATGCCGGTGTCGACGGCGCCCCGGGACCAGGCGGCGAGGGTCGCCAGAACCGTGGCGATGGTGGTCGCCATGAACGCGACCGCCAGTGGGCCGAGCAGCGAGTCCCGCGAGCCGGCCATCAGCCGCGAGAAGATGTCATAGCCCTGCCCGTCAGTCCCGAGCAGATGGTTTACGGAGATCCCCAGGTAGACATCGCCGATCTGACCCAGGTTGGGGTTCTCCGGGGTCAGCAGCGGGCTGAAGATCGCAACCAGGATGATGATCCCGATCACGACCATGCACGCGATCCCGAGCCTGCCGATCGACCTCAGCATGCGGCGCATCGAACCGGTCCTGGATGCTTCGTTGCCTGGGCCCTTGGTCGGGCGTGGTGCCAGCCCGATACTCACGAGCGGCTCTTGAGTCGCGGATCGAGCACCCGGTAGGCGAGGTCCACGAGCGTGTTCAGCACCACGAACGCGGCGACCAGCACCAGGCAGACGCCCTGCACACTGGGGATGTCCTTCTCCAGCGCGTCGTTCACGAGCGTGCCACCGACTCCGGAGATGCTGAAGACGCTCTCAACGACGGGATCGAGCGCGATCAGCGTCGCGAACACGACCACAAAGGAGGTGACGATCGGAATCGAGGCGTTCCGCATCACGTGCCGGGTGACAATCGGCCAGTAGCCGACGCCGCGGCTCACCGCCGTCTGCACGTGCTCGTTCTGCAGTTGCTCGCGCATCGATGTGCGCGTGATGCGGGCCACAAGCGCGAATCCCGCAAGCGCCATCGCAACCGCCGGAAGCGTCAGGTGTCGAAAGCGGCTGACGAAGCCGGCGCCCTGGCCGAGCGCGGGAAACCAGCCGAGGTCAACTGAGAGGATCAGCAGCAGCACGATGCCGGCGACAAATGCGGGCATTGCCGCCGAGCCGGCGGTGAGTGCCAGCACCACGTCATCAACCTTGCCCGGCCGCAGGGCGCTCACCATTCCAAGTCCGATGCCGAACACAATCGTGAGCAGCCCCGCGTAGAGGATCAGCTCGGCGCTGATCGGCAGCTCCTGCCCGAGCAGCGTCGAGACGTTCGACTGATGCACGACCGAGTAACCGAAGTCACCGTGCAGCACCCCCGTCAGCCAGTGCCAGTAACGCTCGAGGAACGGCTGGTTGAGGTCGAACCGCCGCTCCAGCACCCTCACCGCCGACGGTGGCAGATTCTTGCCGCCGCTGAGCGCCGCAAGCGGTGTTCCCGGAGCCAGGTAGAGCGCTCCGAAGATGACGAAGCTCGAGACGAGCAGGGTCGCCGCCATGACCCCCAGGCGGCGACCCACGTATCGGACTGCTCCCGTCACCTTCTGTGAGCGTCCGGCTCAGCGTCCGCCGAGCTTGACCGCCGCCCAGGGCGCGTACATGTAGGAGAACGAGGCGGGCGCGCCCGTCAGGTTCTTCTGCGTGACGAGCACGGTGTCGGGATCAGACAGCGGGATCCACGGCAGCTGCTGCATGATCAGCTTCTGCGCCTGCACGACCAGCCTGGCCCGCGCCGCCGCGTTGGCGGTGCTGCGCGACCGGTTGAGCAGCTTCGTGATCGTCGGATCGTTGAAGCCCGAGTAGTTCAGCGAGCCCGTAGGCAGCACAAACTGCTGGTATTGACCCTCAGGGGCTCCGTAGTCCGGGTAGGACAGGACGAAGAATGCGTCCAGCCCCGCCCGAGCCTTTGCAGAGGTGAACACGTCGATCCAGGTGGCGGCCGGGAAGGTCTTCAGCTTCACCTTCAGGCCGATGTTGGCAGCCGCATCCTCCACCGTTGTGGCCGCGTTCTGAATCTGCGTGATCTGGTTTGACATGCCGATCGTGATCGTCTTGCCCGTGGCGCCGGCCTGCTGGATCAGCTTCTTGGCCGCCGCGATGTTGGGGCTCTTGTAGCTCGGCAGCGCGTTGTAGGCGGCCTGGAAGATCGACGGCTCGTAGCCGCCCCAGGTGCCGGGGTTGGCGAGCGTGTTCGGCATCTGCGCCGCGCCCTGGTAGGTGGCCTTGATGTAGGCCTGACGATCAAGCGCCATCGACAGTGCCTGCCGGACCTTGACGTTGCCGAGCGGGCCCTTGTTGTTGGCAACGATCAGGGCGTCGGTGATGTAGGACGAACCCTGGGTGACACTCAGCTTCTTGTTGCCCTTGAGCGCCTGGAGGATCGTCGGATCCGTGGAGTAGGTGATGCCGATCGCTCCGGTCTCAAGACCACTGGTCATGGCCGAATCGGTGAAGCCCTTGAAGGTGTACTGGTTCACCCAGGGGTGGATCGACCTGTCCCAGTAATGCGGGTTCTTGACCGCGATGAGACCGTTCTTGGCGGTCCATGACTTGATCATGTAGGGACCGGTGCACATCCCGCCAACGCCCATCGTGCCGTACTTGGTGCCGGCCTTGGTGGCGAAGGACTTCTCGATGATCATCCCCGGCAGCGAGGAGAGTTCGCCGAGCAGCCACTGGTCGGGCTGCGTGAGCTTGAGCGTGACTTGCAGCTTGCCGGTCGCGCTGATCGACTTCACACGGTTGAAGATCGAGGTGTAGAAACCTCCGACCTTGGTGTTAGCCGCTCGTTGAAGGCTGTAGACGACGTCAGCAGAGGTCATCGGGTGGCCGTCCCAGAATGTGACCCCGGGCCGCAGCGTGAGGACATCCGTCGTCGGGTTGGGGTTGCTGACCTTGAGCGCGAGGCCGGGGGCCCGGCCGCCGCTGGGGGTCTGGCGGAAGAGCGCGTCGCACAGTGCCGAGTCGACGGTGTTCTCCGGGTAATCGAAGCCGAAGATCGGATCCACCGAGTTGACGTCGCGGTAGAGACCCCATGTGACCGACCTGACGGCCTTGGTTGCCGTAGGCGTGTTGATCTGCAGGTGCGTATCGGCAGCGTTCTTGAACGACAGATGGCCGACACCAACACCCGAGCCGCCGCCAGCGGCGGCGACGGCGACCGCAGCGCCCGTGGCCAGCGTTGGCCAAAGGAAATGTTCCCGACGAATCCGCACGTTCACGTCCTCCCTCAAGTTGACGCGGCGAACGCTAGCGGAATCGATTCGGGTACGCAACCAGAAATATTCGCGAATCGTTTTTTGCTCCGGTTCGTGAGTCTGTAAGATGCCCGCCGATGCCAAACGCAAGTAACGGGGACCGGAACCCAACGTCAGGCGCCAACGGGCGCTCGCAGCGAGTGCGCATCCGCGATGTCGCCAGGGCGGCCGGGGCCGCGCAGAGCACCGTCTCCAACGCGATCAACGGGACCGGAAACGTGGATCCGCACACGCGCGATCGCATCCTCGAGGTGGCGGCTGAGCTCGGGTACGTGCCCAACAGGAACGCGCGCAGCCTCCGTACGGATCGCGCCGGCATGCTCGGGATCGTGCTGAGCACACGCTCTGAAGCCGGTGAGGTCGCCAACGTCTCATACAACCTGCGGCTTGCGGGCGGCGCGTCTCGAGCCGCGTTCCGGCGTCAGAACGCGCTCACGCTGCTGCCGCCGGTGCGGACGCCTGAGGAAGCTGCTCACCTCGTACCGGACGGGGTGATCCTGGCTGACATAGAGCTCGACGATCCGGCTCGGGCGGCGTTTGACGTGATCGGGGTGCCGATCGTGACGATTGAGTCCGATCCCGGGAATCCTCACGAGTCCTACTGGGTCGGCGCCGACACGCCCACCAACACGCGCACCGGGCTTGACCACCTGATGGCGACCGGCGCAAAGACGATCGCATACATGGGGACAGACTCGACCGGGACCTGGAGCGCGCAGTCGGCCACGGCTTATCGAGCGTGGTGTGAGGAGCGCGGCGTTGAGCCGATCGCGATCACCGTACCGCGCACGCAGACGGTCGGCGAGTGCGCGGAGGTGTTGCGCGAACTGCTGGAGCGTGAACCGCGACCAGACGCGATCTTTGCCCTGACCGAGAAGATCGCCGTCACGGTCGTCCAGCAACTGGGTGATCTCAACCTCTCGGTGCCGCGCGACATCCGTGTGTTGTCCGGTTCGGACGGCGACCGCGCCGCTCAGGCGCTGCCTTCGATCAGCGCCATTGACCTGCACCCGGAGGAGGTCGGCGCCGCCGCGGTAGCGCTCCTCGCCGAGCTGATTGAGGGCCTTGACACGGAGCGGCCACGAATCATCCGCGCCACGCTGAACGCGCGGGAGTCCACGACCGGTCGTGTGACCCGCTGACCGTCAGGTGAGCCACCCGAGGCTGACGGCGGCCCCGCGCATCAGTCCGGCTCGTCGCCACTGGCGGTGAGGAGGCCGTCTCCTCGGCGCCTGCGCGCGTCACCGTCAAGCAGTGCGCGCACGAGTCCCGCCAGCGACACCAGTGCCCATGACCCCTCGAGCAGCAGGAACCCCCATTGATTGCTGGTCAGTGCGAGCGTCGCGAGCACTCCCGAGCCAACAAAGTTGAGTGTCAGGGACGTGTAGCCCTTGGGATCCAGCGCATCCCGTTGCACGCCTATGAACGCGGCGAGTACGCCAGCGGCGCCGATCAACTGCAGCAGCTCAGCCACGGCATTCCCCTATCGCCACCGTCGTCGGGCCGGGTACGGTGAGCGCCTCGTCCGGGCCGTCCTCCCAGCGAGGTCGGCGATCCGAGCTTACCTGCTCAGGCGGTCAACGATCCTGTGCGCCCGGGACGCTGTCGCGCGCGTCATGCGCGTCCAGCAGCGCGGCGCGAACGGCGCGGATTCCGGGGGCATCTGATGATGCTGTGCGGACGGCTGTGAACACCTCGCGCTCCAGTCGCGTCGGGAAATCCAGCAGCCTCAGCGGCGGCTCGTGGCCCGCCCAGATCAGGTCCGGCAGGATGCCGACGGCATGGCCGGATGCGATCAGCGCTATGTGCGTGTCCAGGTCGGTTGCCTCAAAGCGCACGTCGGGCTCGAACCCTGCTGCTCGACACTGCTGCACGGCCCACTGGCGGGCTGCCGTGCCCTCCGGTTCAAGGATCCAGGCGTGGTCGCTGAGATCTCGGAGCACGCGCGCCTTTGATCCGGGCGCCACTGCGATGCGCATCGGGTCGTCGGCCAGGTGCTGGTAGTCGATCCCCTCGTGACGTTCGCGTGTGTGCCCCGGGTACTGCTCGGCCAGCACGAGGTCGTAGCGGCGCGCGTCAAGTTCCGCCAGGCCGAGCTCCGGCGCGACCACGAAGAGCTCGACACGCGGGTGCCCGCCGCTTGCCTCGATGATGTCGAGCGCCCGCGGGATCAGCGCACGGGTGGCGCTCGCAATGGTCGCGACCCGCAGCGTCTCCGCTGCCTGGCCCAGGATCCTGAGTCTCGAGCGCATGCGTTCTTCCAGGCGCAGGATCTCCTCGGCGTGGCGAGCCACCGCCTGCCCCTGCGCGGTCAGGCGCAGGCGCCGGCCGTCCGGCTCAAGCAGTGCGACACCCACCTCCCGCTCCAGCTGGCTCAGCTGCTGGGAGACGTTTGAGGGGCTGTAGCCGAGCGATGCGGCGACGCTGGCGACGGTCCCTCTGAGCTCGAGTTCTCGCAGCAGGCGCAGGCGGTTCAAATCCCACATGGGCGGGCGATCAGGTCAATTCTTCACTTAAAGTGAACAGTCAACGGAGAAAAGTATCGCTTTTCTTATCATTTTTCGCGCGCAATCCTTCCCGCATGATGCTGCGGACCCATCTCTCGGCCACTCCTCGACCCCGCGCTTGAGCGATGGCCGTCCAAGCGCCGCCCGTCACCCCAATTGACTCCGCGCTGGCGGACGCCACGGTCGCGCAGGTCCGCAGGTGGCTTGAGGCCAGCGCGTTGGTCAAACCGGACGCTGCCGCTCGGCGTCTGGCGGGCGTGCTCAGCGACCCGCGTGGCCTGGAGTTCACCGTCGGCTTCATTGACGGCGTCGTCCGGCCCGAGGACCTGCACGTGGCGGCGCGGAACTTCCGCGCTCTGACGCCCCTGATCCCCCGCTTCCTCTCACCGCCCATGCGCGCCGCTACGCGCATGGGCGGGCTGCTAGCGCCGCTGCTGCCGCGGGTGGTCGTGCCCTTGGCCCGTGCGGTCCTTCGCCACATGGTCCGCCACCTGGTCGTGGACGCGACCGACCGTCGCCTCGCTGCCGCGATCGCCCGGATTCGGGGCGTTGACGGTGGTGTCCGCCTGAACGTCAATCTCCTGGGCGAGGCGATCCTGGGCGAGCAGGAGGCCGCGCGCAGGCTTGAGGGCACCCGCCGGCTGTTGCTCCGAGACGACGTCGACTACGTCTCGATCAAGGTCTCAGCGACCGTCGCGCCGCACTCGCCGTGGGCGTTTGACGAGGCGGTCCAGCATGCCATCCGAGCACTCACGCCGCTGTTCCGCATCGCCGCTGAGGCCCCCGGCAGATCCAAGTTCATCAACCTCGACATGGAGGAGTACAAGGACCTGGACCTCACCTTGGCGGTCTTCACGGGACTCCTCGATCAGCCCGAATTCCTCCACCTGCAGGCCGGGATCGTGCTGCAGGCATACCTACCCGACTCGCTCGGCGCGATGGTTCGGCTGCAGGAGTGGGCACAGCAGCGGCGGCGTGGCGGCGGTGCGCCGATCAAGGTGCGGGTGGTGAAGGGCGCGAACCTGCCGATGGAGCGGGTCGACGCGGAGTTGCACGGCTGGCCGCTGGCCACCTGGGACAGCAAGCAGGCATCCGATGCCTCCTACAAGGCGGTGCTGGACTACGCACTGCGGCCCGAGCATGTCGATGCTGTCCGGATCGGGGTGGCGGGCCACAACCTCTTTGACATCGCCTTTGCCTGGCTGCTGGCCCAGCGCCGCGGGGTGGTGTCTGCGATCGACTTTGAGATGCTGCTGGGGATGGCCACCTCACAGGCGGCCGTGATCCGCAGGGATGTCGGATCGCTCCTGCTCTACACGCCGGTGGTGCACCCGCGGGAGTTTGACGTCGCCATCGCCTACCTCGTCCGGCGCCTGGAGGAGGGCGCCTCCCGAGAGAACTTCATGTCCGCGGTCTTTGACATCGCGCAGAACCCGGCGCTGTTTGAGCGCGAACGCGACCGGTTCCTGGCGTCACTGGAGTCCATGCCGACACAGGTGCCCGGACCGAACCGCGTGCAGGATCGCAGGGCTCCGCAAATTGCCCCGACGGCCCACGGCTTCAACAACACACCTGACAGCGATCCGGCCATTGCCGTCAATCGCGAGTGGGCTCGCGCCATCCAGCAGCGCATGCCGACCTCGCAACTCGGTCTTGGGACGGTGGATGCGAACCTCGTGCTCGACGGTCACACGCTCAGCCAGCGCCTTGACACCGGTATCGCGTCGGCGTCTGCCTGGCAGCAGCTGGGCTCTGGCGGTCGTGCTGAGATCCTGCACCGCGCTGGAGCGGTGCTTGAGGAGCGGCGGGCCGAGCTCCTGGAGGTGATGGGCGCTGAGTGCGGAAAGGTGATCGAGCAGGGCGACCCCGAGGTCAGTGAGGTCGTCGACTTTGCTCACTACTACGCGGAGCGGGGCCGCGAGCTTGAGCGGATCCAGGGTGCCGGCTTCGTGCCCGCGCACCTGACGGTGGTCACCCCACCCTGGAACTTCCCGGTCGCGATTCCTGGGGGCTCGGTCCTGGCGGCGCTCGCTTCCGGCTCTCCGGTCATCATCAAGCCTGCAGCTCAGGCGGCGCGCTGCGGAGCGGTGCTGGTGGAGGCGCTCTGGGAGGCGGGGGTGCCCCGTGACGTCCTGCAGTACGTGCAGCTTGATGAGCAGCGGCTGGGTCAGCAGTTGATCTCCGATGCTCGCGTTGATCGGGTGATCCTGACGGGCGGCTATGAGACCGCCGAGCTGTTCCGCACCTTCCGGCCGGACCTGCCGTTGCTGGCGGAGACGAGCGGCAAGAACGCGATCATCGTCACCCCCAGCGCCGACCTTGACCAGGCCGCCAGGGACGTGGCCTACTCAGCCTTTGGGCACGCGGGTCAGAAGTGCTCCGCGGCGTCACTGGTGATCCTCGTTGGCAGCGTCGCCCGCTCAGAGCGGTTCCGTCGCCAGCTGATCGATGCGGTCAGCTCCTACAGGGTCGGGATGCCGTGGGAGCCATCCAGTCAGGTCGGTCCGCTGATCGGGCCGGCGGAGGGGAAGCTGCTGCGGGCGCTGACCACACTCGAGCCAGGTCAGGATTGGGTCGTCAGGCCAGAGCGACTTGACGATGCCGGCGCGCTCTGGTCGCCCGGCGTCCGGGATGGCGTCCGGTCCGGTTCTGAGTTCCACCGCACGGAGTACTTCGGCCCTGTCCTGGGGATCATGACCGCACAGACCCTGGATGAGGCGATCCAGCTCGTCAACCGCATCGACTACGGCCTCACCTCGGGACTGCACTCACTAGACCCGGCTGAGATCAATGCCTGGGTTGAGCGGGTTGAGGCCGGGAATCTCTATGTGAACCGGCACATCACCGGGGCCATCGTCCAACGTCAGCCCTTTGGCGGTTGGAAGAAATCAGCTGTCGGTCCCGGCGCAAAGGCCGGCGGACCCAACTACCTGATCGGACTCGGGAGCTGGCGCGACGCCCCGGCTGCCACCGCCCAGGAGCCCTCCGTTGATGATGTGATCACGGTGCGTGCGCTGATGGCCGCCTCCGCTGCCGGCCTTGCTCAGGCCGAACGCGATTGGCTGCGTGGGGCACTGGTCAGCGACAGGCTCGCCTGGGACCAGGAGTTCGGAACCACACGTGACGTCAGCGGCCTGACTGTTGAACAGAACCTCCTGCGCTACCGCCCTGTGCCCGTGACGGTGCGGGTCGAGGACGCGCCGGCGCCGGAACTGCTGCGCATCGCCGCCGCAGGCATCCGGGCGGGGTCGCAGCTCACGGTCAGCACGCTCAATCCGGTCGCGGAGGCGGTGAGCGCCTTTCTGGCCGCGTTCGGCGTGGGCGTGCACGTGGAAGGCCAAGCTGAATGGGGTGGCCGTGCCAGGCGCCTTGCCGCTGACGGCGGCCGCATCCGGCTGCTCGGCGGCTCCGATGCTGAGCTGGCAGCTGTCGTCTCCGGCGCCCCGGAGCTGGCGGTGTATGCCGGTGATGTTGTCTCAGCCGGGCGGATCGAGCTGCTCACCTTCGTCCGTGAACAGGCGATCTCAATCACAGCGCATCGATTCGGGATCCCGCGTGCGTACCCGCTTGACGCAGGGCGTGCTGCGTCGCACAGCCGGGCGACAGCGACACCCTGAAGCGCTCCCGCTGCAGGCCGCGAGCTTCCAGTAGCCTCGCCCCGCGGACAAACATGGGCTTGCGCAGCGGCCTGCGCGGCGAGATGAAGGAGCATCCGATGACAAACTCTTCAGCGCCGGTGGCGCTGATCACCGGCGGCGGGACGGGCATCGGGCGGGCTGCGGCGGCCCTGCTGGCGCGGGATGGGCACGCCGTGATGCTTTCCGGTCGGCGCTCGGAACCACTCGTTGAGGTCGCTCGCGCACTGACGGAGTCCGGGGCGCGGGCGCATCATGTGGTGGCCGACCTCTCAACTGGGGAGGGCGCTGAGCACGCCGTGAGCGCGACCGTTGAAGCGTTTGGCCGCCTTGACGTACTTGTCTGTAACCACGGGATAGGCGATTCGCGTCCAGTCGGGGAGGAGACGCCGGAGGGCTGGGACCGCACGCTGCGGGTCAATCTGACCGGGCCGTTCCTGCTCTCCCGGGCCGCGCTGCCGCACCTCCTTGAGCGCCGGGGTGCGGTGATCATGGTGAGCTCCACGAACGGTCTGCTGGCCGGACCGGGCTGGGCTTCCTACTGCACCTCCAAGGCTGGCCTGATCATGCTTACCCGCTGCCTCGCCAACGACTACGGACCACGCGGGCTGCGTGCCAACTGTGTCTGCCCCGGATGGGTACGCACACCGATGGGGGACAGTGACATGGAGGCGGTGGCGAACGCCTGGGATGCGTCGGTGGAGGACGCCTACTGGTTGTGCAGTCGTGACACGCCGCTGCGCCGTCCCGGTAACGCCGAGGAGATCGCGGAGGTGATCAGTTTCCTGGCCTCGCCGCGCGCCTCCTATGTCTCGGGCGCGGTGATTCCTGTCGACGGGGGCGCGAGCGTGGTGGACGGTTCCTCCACCGCCTTCCACGGGCCAGAGGAGCGGCTGCGTGACCTGCTCAAGGGGCGCTGAGGATCGGGCCGCGACCTGCCTGGCCGATGTGGGGCCCTTGCACCGCTCCGGGCGACAGGCGATCATTGGCTGATGAGCGACTGGTTCGTATCGAACGTGCGGGAGCTGCCTTGGACGGAGAACGAGCTTGGCGCAAGCTGCGACTTCGACAGGAGCCGCGAGCCGTTTCCTGAGTTCGGGATCAACCTGACGGCGCTGCAGCCGGGGCAGCCGATGACCATGTACCACCGGGAGAGCTACCAGGAGGGCTTCCTGGTGCTCGGCGGTGAGTGCCTGCTGATCGTGGACGGCCAGGAGCTGCCACTCAAGCAGTGGGATTACTTCCACTGCCCGGCGGATGTGCCGCACGCGATAGTCGGCGCGGGGGAGGGGATGTCGGTTGTGTTGGCGGTCGGAAACCGCGTCGGTCCAGACACGATCCTGTATCCGCGTGATCAGACCGCGCTTCGGCACGGCGCCGGGGTCGAACAGGAGACGCCGGAACCGGAGCAGGCCTACGCGCGGTTCACACGGCCGGCGCCGGTCGTCCCCTTCAGAGACGAGTTTCTGCCGCGCTGACGGAACAGCGCGCTGACGGAACAGCCGCACTGGCGGGCCCGCCGCGCCGGCTGTCAGCCCGCCGGCAGCGTCACTGAGAAGCGCGCCCCACCGCCATCCGCGGATGCGACGCTGATCTCACCGTGGTGTGCGTGCACGATGGTGGCCGCCACGGCCAGCCCGATGCCGCGACCGGACACGCTGTGCGCGGCCGAACCCCGCCAGAACCACTGAAACACGCGCTCGCGTTCTGACTCGGGGATCCCGGGCCCGCTGTCTGACACGGAGAGCTGACCGCCGCCCGCAACGGCCTCCGTCCGCACGGTGATGGTGCCGCCCTCCGGGGTGAACTTGACCGCGTTGCTCAGCAGGTTGGCGACCACCTGTCCGATCCGGGCCCGGTCGCCGCGCACGCTCGCCTCGGAGAGCGCGCGCTCCAGCCGCAGACCCTTGGCAGCCAGCTGTGGTGCCAGGGCATCCAGTTGCGTCACCACAAGCGTGCTCAGGTCAAACGCGGTCATTTCAAGCGCGCTCATCGGCGCCCCCGCATAGGCCAGCGCGTCCAGGTCGGAGACGAGCGTGCCGAGTCTGATCACCTCCTCATGCAGCGAGCCGAGTCGCTCGGGTGTGGGCTCGACTACCTGGTCCACCATCTCCTCCAGGTTGCCCTGGAGGATCGCGATCGGCGTGCGGAACTCATGGGCGAGGGTCGATACGAGCCGGCGGCGCGACTCGTACTCCTCCTGCAGCGTCTGCGCCATCTGATCAAAGGCGGCGGAGAGCTCACCGAGCTCACCGGGCGCGTCGGCCGCTGTGGACCTCGCGCTCAATTCGCCTGATCTGACGCCGCGCGCGGCGGCGATCAGCCGGCGCAGCGGTCTGGTCACCACCCGGGCCACAAGCGCGGCTCCGATCAGCGCGATGGCGATGGCGATCAGTGACCCGATCAGGACGGCGGTGTCAAGGTGGCGGCGCAGCGCCGCGTCCGCCTGCGCGAGCCGGTTGCGGAAGCGGAGCTCCACCGTGCCGACGCGCTTACCGGCCACGACGATCGCTCGGGTCACCAGTGCGGCGTCACCGCCGCGCGCGCCGCCCGATCCGCGCCCCGGACCCGACCCGTTCGGTCCGAGGATCCGGCGTCCGCCGCTGCCCGTGAGGATCAGGGACGCGTCGGCACCTCTGGCGACCACCACCGCCCCACTCGTGTCAGCTGTGCTCCAGGAGCCCGCCCGACCGTAAGCGTCGGCGAGCACCCGCGTCACCTGGTCAGCGACCTGGGCGCGGGCCTGCGCGCTCAGCGTTCCGGTCTCACTGCGCGTTGTGAACACGATCAGCAGCGCGAGCACGGCAACGGCCGCGATCGCAGTCCCCACGAACGCCGCCGTCAGGCGCAGCCGCAGCGAGCCGCCGTGAGCCGGCTCAGGCATCGGAGCGCAGCGTCAGGCGGTAACCGGCGCCCAGCACCGTCTGCACCAGCTCGGGCGCCCGCGGGTCACGCTCGATCTTGCGCCGCAGGTTCTTCACGTGAGAGTCGACCGTCCGCTCGTAGCCCTCAAACTCGTAGCCGCGGACACTGTTGATCAGTTCAAACCGTGAGTAGACGCGCCCCGGGGTGCGCGCGAGTGTCGTCAGCAGGCCCCACTCAGTGGGGGTCAGCTCAACCGCCTCACCACGCACCGTGACCTCGTGCCGGGCCTCATCGATCGTCAGCGCCCCATCGCCGAATCGTGTGGGACCGTCAATCACGGAACCCGCCGCACCGCGGCGCAGCACGGCCTTGACCCTGAGCACGAGCTCACGGGGGCTGAACGGCTTTGTCACGTAGTCATCGGCGCCCAGTTCAAGCCCCGCGATCCGGTCACGCTCCTCAGCGCGGGCGGTGAGGATCAGGATCGGGATCTGAGCGCTCGCCCGGATCTCACGCGCCACCTCCTCACCGGGCACATCCGGCAGACCCAGATCCAGGACGACCAGATCCGGCCGTGTCTCGCGGGCCATCGTGATTGCCTCGGCGCCGGACCCGGTTGTGAGCACCGTCAGGCCCTCCCGCTCCAGGTAGCGGCGCACGAACTCACGGATCTTCTGCTCATCCTCGACGATCAGCACAAGCGAGCTCATCACAGGTAATCGTTGCACCAGAATCCGCTCACGAACAGGGACCGGCGAGCCTGCCAGCTGGCCGGCTCGCCGGTGAGAAACCACCTGCTGTTCAGCTGCGGTACGGGCAATTGGGGTTACCTGCGCCCGGAACCTGCTGGTTCTGCGCATGCCGTGGCCCGGTGCCGTCCCGCGCGCGCAGCTGATCCCTGTCATGGCTGCGGGTGGTCAGCCTGCCCAGGCCAGTGCCGTCACGCGCCCGCAGCTGGTCACGATCCTGAGTCTGCGTCGTTGTCGTGACCGTTGAAGACGGATGACCCGGC
>JAKAED010000037.1 GCA_021820105.1 Actinomycetes bacterium
CGCTGGCCGCAAACCCTCGTCAGGTCAGCGCGCGCGCTACACCGCCGCTGCCTGCCAGTCGCGCGGCGACCCCCACCGGGATCACAGTCAGCAGCAGCACAAAGACGACCACGACGTTGACCTCCGGCAGTTGCTGTCCCAGGCGGATCGCACCGAAGATCCAGAGCGGCAGGGTGTTCTGCGCACCTGCCGTGAACGTCGTCACGATCACCTCGTCAAATGAGAGCGCAAACGCCAGCAGCGCACCTGAGAGCAACGCCGTGGAGAGCATCGGCACCGTGATGGTGCGGAACGTGAGCAGCCCATGGGCACCAAGGTCCGCGGCCGCCTCATACATGGAATCTGACACGCGCCGTAGCCGCGCAATCACGTTGTTGTAGACAACGACGATGCAGAAGGTTGCATGACCGATCACGATCGTCAGCAGGGAGAGGTTCAGGCCCACCCACTGAAACGCCGAGTTGAGTGCGATCCCGGTGATGATGCCCGGCAGCGCGATTGGCAGCACGAGCATCAGTGACACCGCCTCGCGTCCGAAGAAACGGAAGCGATGCACGCCAAATGCCGCTGCCGAGCCGAGCAGGAGTGCGACCAGGGTGGCGAACAGGCCCGCCTTCAGTGACAGCAGCAGGGCTGCGCGCACCTGTTGATCATTCCAGGCGACACTCAGCCAGCGAGTCGAGAGCGCCTTGGGCGGCCATCCCTGGAGGTTGGACTTGTTGAACGCGTAGAGCACGATCAACGCAATCGGGACAAACAGGAAGAGCAGCACCAGCGCCGCCCAGATGCGCAGCATGACCCGTGTGAGCCGTCCCTCGATCATCCGTTACTCACAGGGCCTCAAAGGCGCCGAGGGCCCGAGCGCCACCGAGGTAGGCGATCATGATGGCGATCGGGACGAGCGCGAGCGTGGCCGCAAATGGCAGGTTGTCTGCGGTACCGATGTTCGAGTAGATCACGTCCCCGATCAGCTGTGAATTGGTGCCGCCGACAAGCAGTGGCGTGATGAAGTCGCCGAGCGTCAGTGAGAAGGTGAAGATCGAGCCGGCGACGATGCCGGGAAGTGCCAGCGGCAGCAGCACGCTGCGAAGCGTGCGCCAGTTACGTGCCCCGAGATCACCCGAGGCCTCCAGCAGAGAGTTGGGGATGCGCTCGATCGCCCCAAACACCGGCACCAGCATGAAGGGCAGCCAGATGTAGGAGAACACGATCCACATTGCGATGTTCGTGTAGCCGATGTTGACCGCGCCGAGTCCCAGTTGCTGGAAGCTCCAGCTCAGCACACCACCCTTCTGCAGGATCACGATCCAGGCGTAGACGCGCGCCAGGTAACTGGCCCAGAGCGGAAGCATGATCGCCGTGAACAGGATGCGCTGCGTGCGGGTGCTGGCCACCCGTGCCATGAAGTAGGCGAACGGCAACGCCACGACCGCGTCGGTCACCGTCACCGCTGCGGCCATCAGCACCGTGCGCAGGATGATCGTCAGATAGGTACCGGTGAAGAGCGCGCTGAAGTTGGCCGTGGAGAACGAGTGCTGGAGCTGGTTGGTGAAGGGGTTCACCGTCCAGAACGCGGTCAGCAGCATCACCACCAGCGATGCCAGGTAGATCACCAGGAACCAGGCCAGCGGCGGGGATAGCGTGGCGATCCCTCGCAGCCAGGGGTGGCGCCACAGGGTGCGCGAGAGGCCGGCCCCAGCGGGGGCCGGCCTCAGCGGAGTCTGCTCAGTGGTCGCGGACACTCAGGAGGTGATCTGCGTCCACGCGGAGGCCCAGTTCTGGAACGGCACGCAGTCATTCTTGCCGTTACCGCACTGCGCCAGCGGGGTCTTCCAGAACTTGATCGTCTTGAAGTAGGCCTGCGGAGCGTTCGCGTGATACGCGGCGCACGAGCCCTTTGAGATCTTGTTCATGTAGGAGCATGCCTGCGTGTTGGCGGGCGTCTCCCCGAAGTAGTCCGCCTCCTGGGCCTGAACCTTCGGTGTGGTCACCCACTGCATCCACTTGTAGGCGCAGTTGGGGTGCGGTGCGTTGGTTGCGAGCATCCACGTATCCGCCCAGCCGGTGGCTCCCTCCTTGGGGATCGTGTCCGCAACCGCGACATGATTGGCCTTCAGCGTGTTGGTCTGATACGGCCAGGCTGCACCTACCACGGTTGTCTTGCTCTGGAACAGCGAGATCTCCTGTGAGGCCAGGGCCCAGTACTTCTTGACCAGGGGATGCTCGCTCTTGAGCAGCGAGACGGCAGCGTTGAACTGCGGCTGGGTGAGCTCGTACGGGTCGGTGATCTTCAGGCTCGGCTTGGCCTTCTCCAGGTACAGGGCCGCGTCGGCGATCTGGATCGGGTTGTCCGGGACGGTGATCTGGCCCTTGTACTTCTTCGAGTACAGCACCGACCACGAGTTGGGCGCGTGCTTGAACGCCTTTGTCGAATAGAGCAGCACGTTGGGGCCGAACTCGTAGGAGACACCGTAATGCTTGCCGCCGATGGTGTTGAACGACGGCGACTTCAAGAACGGGCGGAACTGCTTCCAGGACGGGATCAGGTTGATGTTGATCGGGCGCACATCGCCGCCGTAAATGAGCCGCAGGTCGGCGTCGCCTGAGGCCGACACCAGGTCGTACTGATGCCCGCCGCCGTTGGCCATCAGCGAGACCATCTCACTGGACGAGCCGGCGTACTTGGCGTTGACGCGGCAGCCGGTGCTCTGCTCGAACGGCTTGACCCACTGCGGCTGCGCGTAGCCCTCCCAGGCGATCAGGTTCAGCGTGCCCTCACCTTTGCCGACGGACTTGGGTACGGCAGCGCCGGCTTCCGGCGGCTTCAGCGTCGAGGCGGCGCTGGTGGCGCAGCCGGCCGCCACCGTCACGCTCAGCGCGAGCACCGCCGCCAGCGCAGAGATCGATTTGAATCGGTACCGCATACGTCTCCTCCTCACGCGTGAGCCTCCCCGCTCACGCCTCCGATTGGTTGATGGTGAAGGTCTGCTCCGGACGCCAGCTGGCTCGCACCGAAACCTCGGGCGCCAGCGGATCGCTGGCCGCCAGGGTCTCCTGGTTCTGCCGCAGCGCGATCAGCGTCTCGCCGCTCTCCAGGGCGATGACGTAGCGGGTGACGGAGCCGAGGTAGATAACGTCGCTGATCCTTCCCAGCTCCGCGTGGAAGCCTGCAGGAACTGGCGCGGACGGGTCACCCAGGACCACCTTCTCCGGTCTGATCGTGAAGCGGCTGCCGTCGCGTTCGAGCAGGTTGGAGACGCCGATGAAGCCGGCCACGAATTCATTGGCGGGATGCTCATAGACCTCGTGTGGAGACCCCAATTGCTCGATGCGGCCGCGGTTCATGACAGCCAGGCGATCACTCATCGTGAGCGCCTCCTCCTGGTCGTGCGTGACGAAGACGAAGGTGATCCCGACCTCGCGCTGGATCCGCTTGAGTTCCAGCTGCATCTCCTGGCGGAGCTTCAGGTCGAGCGCTCCCAGCGGCTCGTCCAGCAGCAGTACCTCCGGCTCGTTGGCGATCGCTCGCGCCAACGCGACGCGCTGCCGCTGACCGCCTGAGAGCTGGGCCGGTTTGCGTTCACCGTGATCCGGCAGCCGCACCATCTCCAGGGCGGTCTGCGCCCGGCGCCTGCGCTCAGCGCGGGGCACCCGCTTCACCCGCAGTCCGTATTCGACGTTCTCATGCACGCTCATGTGCGGGAACAGCGCGTAATCCTGAAACACGGTGTTGACGTTGCGCGCATAGGGCGGCTCGCGCGTGACGTCCTTCCCGCTCAGCCTGATATGGCCTGCGTCGGCGGCGACGAACCCGGCGATGATCCGCAGCAGCGTCGTCTTGCCCGAGCCCGAGGGGCCGAGCATCGTGAAGAACTCTCCACGCCTGATCTGAAGATCGACACCGGTCAGCGCATCGGTGCCGGCATAGGTTTTGCGCACGCCAACGACGTCAACCGCCGGCAGGGCGCTCTCATCGGTGTGCGTGGAGGCAGACGCCTCCCCGGTGGACACGCTCGCGATCGATTCGGACAACGTCGCGGAATTTATGGGATCAGCCCGACGCCACCCATATCCAGACGGCTAACTCCACCGCGCCCGATTGGACGAACTGGACAGCTTGGGGGTGGCCGACTGGCCACCCCCAAGCTGATCTCAGTGGGGCTGCGGGACGATTCGCAGGTACGGCTTGGGCTCCTCCCACTCTCCGAAGAGCTCGTGAGCCTGCTCGTTGTTGACCGAGCCGGAGATGATCACCTTCTCGCCCTGCTTCCACTGAGCCGGGGTGGAAACCTGGTAGTTGGCGGTCAGCTGCAGAGAGTCGATCACGCGCAGGACCTCATCAAAGTTGCGACCGGTCGACATCGGGTAGACGAGGATCAGCTTGATCTTCTTGTCGGGTCCGATCACGAACACATTGCGAACCGTTTGGTTGTCAGCGGCGGTACGGCCGGTGGCGCCGCCCTCGGTTTCGGCCGGGAGCATGCCGTAGAGCTTTGCCACGTGCAGGTTCTCGTCGGAGATGATCGGGTAGCCCGGCGCAGTGCCCTGCGTCTCCTCAATGTCCTTGGACCAGTTCACGTTGTCGCTGACCGGGTCGACTGAGAGGCCGGCGATCTTGACGCCGCGACGCTCGAACTCCGGCTGGATGCGCGCCATGTAGCCGAGTTCCGTCGTGCAGACCGGCGTGAAGGCCTTGGGATGCGAGAACAGCACGGCCCAGGAATCACCGATCCACTCGTGGAACTTGATCGGCCCCTGCGTCGTGTCGGCCTCAAAGTCTGGCGCCGTTGCGCCAAGTGCAAGTGTCATGTTTCTCCTTTGTGAAGTGACTAGGTTGAGTTTACCTGGGGCATGCTGTGCCAGACTCTTGCGCGGTGCCGCTGCCAAGCGACAAGATCGGCAAGCTCTACCCGCCCTTCGACTACGCGGTGGGCCGTGAGAAGGTGCGTGAATACGCGGCTGCGGTGGGTGAGACCAATCCGCTGCACTTCGAGCTTGAGGCCGCCCGTGCGGCGGGCTATCCAGACCTGCTGGCGCCACCGATGTTCGTCGTCGTCTACTGCTCCAGCGCCTTCATGACGGCGCTCTTTGACCCGGAGCTGGAGATCGACTTCGCGCACCTGGTCCATGGTGCCCAGGAGTTCCGTTGGGAGCATCCGGTGGTGGCCGGCGACGAGATCACCACAGCGCTGACGTTCGCTGCCAGCAGCGAGCGGGCGGGCCTGCGCTTCGACACGTTTGAGACCGTCTCCCGCAACCAGCGGGGCGAGCTCACCTGCACGGGCAAATGGTCGACGATCATCCGCGGCGAGGAGTGAGATGGTGATATTGCAGGAGGGAGACCGGATCGAACTGCGGCTCACACCCGATCGCTATGTCACGGTGCGCTACGCGGGAGCTTCGGGCGACTTCAACCCGATCCACATCGACGAGGATTTCGCCCGTCAGGTGGGGCTTCCCGGCCGGATCCTCCACGGCCTGTGGACGATGGCCCAGACGGCGCGCGCTGCGACGGAAGCGGCCGGTGGTGATCCAACCGCTTTGCTCAGCCTGGGCGTTCAGTTCAGGGGCATGGGCCGGATGGAGCAGGAGCTGATGGTCAGCGGGGAGGTCAAGTCCGTCGCGGACGGCGTTGCGACCGCGAAGTTGGAGGTCACTCAGGGCGAGAACCGCCTGATCCGCAACGGTGTGGCCGAGCTGCGAACCGACGTCGCGGGATCCAGCGAGGGCAGTGCGGCACAAGACTCTTGACGTTTGTATCGCGTATTGCGTGGTAAACGTCGAAAGTTCCACGTGACCGCGGAAGTTCCACCTGACCGCGGAAGTTCCAGCTGACCGCGGAAGTTCCACCTGACCGCGGAAGTTCCACCTGACCCGCTCGCCAGTTCCCGACCGCTCCTAAAATCGTCTGGGTGCTGACCGAACGCCAGGAACTAGTGCTGCAGCGGGTGGTTGAGGAGTACCTCGACGCCGGCATGCCCGTGGGCTCCAAGGCGCTCTCCGCCGGCTTTGCGTGGGGACCGTCGACGATCCGTCATGAGCTCGCCAGCCTGGAGGAGTTGGGTCTGCTCGCGCATCCGCACACATCCGCCGGGCGCGTGCCGACCGAGTCTGGCTACAGGTACTTTGTCGACCGGCTGCTGCCGGCCAGGGTGGAGGAGCCGCCGCTGGCGCTCTCACTGGTGCGCCGCGAGGTCGACGAGGCGATGCGCGTCACCACGGAGACGATTTCCCAGGTGACCGATCTGCTCGCGATCGTGACCGCGCCGCCGATCGAGACCGCGACGATCCGGCACATAGAGGTGCTGACCCTGCAGCCGCAGGTGCTGATGGTGGTGGTGATCACCTCCACCGGCGGCGTCAACAAGCGCATGTTCACCTTCGATAGCCCTGTCGACACAGGGCTCGCGGACTGGGCGGCCAGCTACCTGAACGAGTGTCTGGTGGGCACCGGTCTGGGCGCTCGGCGGCTCACGCAGCGCCTCCTTGATCCTTCGCTCTCGCGTGCGGAGATCGACTTCCTGACGGCGCTCATGCCGGTCTTCACGGACCTCTCCGAAGCCGCCGAGGACTCGGTCTACATCGACGGCACGGCGCGGCTGCTGGCGCTTGATCGCAGCGGTGACGTCAGCGAGCTGAACGCGCTGATGGACATGCTGGAGCGGCGTGTGACCATGCTAGGCCTACTGCAGGCAGCACTATCCGGTCGCGAGGTGTGCGTGCGCATCGGCGCCGAGAATGACCAGCCCGCGCTGCGTTCACTCGCGCTGGTGGCGGCCGGTTACGGACTGCCGCAACGGACGCTCGGCACGGTCTCGGTGATCGGTCCCCTGCGCATGGACTACCCGCGTGTGATCAGCATCGTTCGCGACGCCGCCGCGCAGCTCTCCAGGTTCGTGTCAGAGGTCTACGACGAGCGATGAGCGCCTCAACCCCCAAACGCGACTACTACGAGGTGCTGGGTGTCCCGCGTGCCGCGGGCGAGGCCGAGATCAAGAAGGCCTTCAGACGGCTGGCCCGGGAGCTGCATCCGGATGTCAACAAGGACGACCCGGCCGCCGAGGAGAAGTTCAAGGAGGCGGCGGAGGCCTACGAGGTGCTCTCCGACGCCGATCGCCGCGCGACCTACGACCGCTACGGGCATGAGGGTCTGCGCAGCGGCGGCTACTCCCCGAACTTTGAGGGCTTCGGCTCCATGTCAGATCTGTTCGAGGCGTTCTTCGGCGGGGGTCTGGGTGGCGCCTTTGGCAGCGCCTTCGGCGGTGGCGGACCGGCCGGACCCACCCAGGGGGCCGACATTCAGGTGGCCGCCGAGATGACGCTCGCGGAGGCGGCCCACGGCACCACCGTCGAGCTTTCCTTTGATGCCGTTGTGATGTGCGGCAACTGTCGCGGCAACGGTGCCGAGCCGGGCACGCCGATCGAGACCTGCCCGAAGTGCCAGGGCAGCGGCCAGCTGCGGACGGTCGCGCGCACCCTGATCGGTCAGGTGATGAGCACCAGCGCCTGTGATCAATGCGGCGGCGACGGCAAGGTCGCAGTCCAGCCGTGCCACGTCTGTCGTGGTCGCGGCCGTGTCGCAGAGAACAAGTCCGTGCCGGTTGACGTGCCGGCCGGTATCGCTGACGGTCAGCGCGTGCGCGTCAGCGGGCACGGCCACGCGGGCGAGCGCGGCGGCCCGCCCGGTGATCTCTACGTGCTGGTTCGTGTCAAGGATGACCCCCGCTTTGTGCGCGATGGTGACGACCTGATCACGGCGATCGACATCTCAGCCCCGCAGGCGGCCCTGGGGGCCACCGTCGAGGTGCCGACGATCGACGGTCCCGAACAGCTTGAGGTGCCGGCCGGAACACAGCCCCACGAGACACTCCTCCTGCGCGGCCGTGGCATGCCGTCGCTGCGCGGTCGGCGCCACGGCGACCTGCGGGTCGTGATCAACGTGGTCACGCCGCGCAACCTCACCCCTGCGCAGCGCGAGCTGCTTGAGCAGCTGAGCGCGAGTCTCACCGCGGAGAACCTGCACTCCGATGAGGGCGTGTTCGCGAAGCTGCGACGCGCCTTCCACAGCCGCTGAACGCCGATGTTGCGCCTGGCGGTGCGGGTACGTCGCGCTGAGGCCGAGTTGGTGCTGGCAGAGC
Organism: Actinomycetes bacterium; assembly: GCA_021820105.1. GTDB lineage: Bacteria > Actinomycetota > Thermoleophilia > Solirubrobacterales > Solirubrobacteraceae > Palsa-465. The sequence goes on from JAKAED010000037.1 coordinate 8,139, forward strand.
TGTTGGAGCTCGCGCCCGCCGGCGTGGAGGAGGTTGACACCGATCCCGACGTGATCGAATACGCGATCTACGGCGCGCCCGGCGAGTTGCCCGAGTTGCCAGACCTGCGCGCTGCCGCCGGTGGCGCGCTGGTCGAGCTGCGCACGACCGAGGTGGCAGATGACTGGGCGGAGCGCTGGCGTGACTTCCACCGGCCGCTGGTGCTCGGCGAGCGTCTGAGCGTGCGACCCCCGTGGGAACCGCCCCAGCCGACCGCGCTCGACCTGGTGATCGACCCCGGGCGTGCCTTTGGCACTGGCGCCCATGCCACCACCCGGCTCTGCCTCGAGCTCCTGCTTGATCTGCCGGTGCTCGTCGGGGCCGGCCCGCTGGCCGGCCCCGACGCCGCCACGTTCCAGGCGATCGACCTTGGCTGCGGCTCGGGCGTGCTCGCGATCGCCGCCGCCAGGTTGGGCTGGGCGCCGGTGCTGGCGCTCGACTATGACCAGCTTGCGGTCGATGCCACGCTTGAGAACGCGTCGGTCAACGGCGCCCGGGAGCTCGTCCAGGTGCGCCGTTTCGACCTCCGCTCGGAACCGGTCCCGCCCGCACCGCTCGTGCTGGCGAATCTGCTGCGTCCGCTGCTGCTCGACTGGAGCGCGACCATGTCGGGGCCGGCACACCGCTGGATCGTGGCCAGTGGTCTGCTGGAGGCGGAGGCTGACGCTGTTGCGGCCGCGTTTGCCCGGCATGGCTACCAGGAGCGATCCCGCCCAGTCAGGGGGGAATGGGCCGCGCTCTTGCTCGAGTCACCCTGGGCCGGGTAACTTCCGCTTTATCAGCCAGCACATCGTCATAGCCGGGGGCGGGTTCGGTGGCTACTACACGGCCAAGGCGCTCGAGCGGCACGCTCCGCGCGGCGCCCGGATCACGCTGATCAACGACGTCAACTTCCTGATGTACGCCCCGCTGCTGCCGGGGGCGGCCGCAGGCACCTTGGATCCGCGTCACATCGTCGTGCCGTTGCGGGAGCACCTGCGGCGAACTGCCCTGCGCCTCGGGTACGTGACCGGCGGAGACCCGGCGCGTGATGTGCTGCGCGTGCAGATGATCTCCGGCGCCGTCAAGGAATACCGCTATGACCATCTGGTCGTGGCACTGGGTTCAGTGGCGAGGGTGATCCCGATTCCCGGGTTGGTGGAGCATGCGATCGGCTTCAAGACGATCGCTGAGGCAACCGCGCTACGCAACCGGATCGTCCGCCACCTGGAGCTGGCGGAGGGACTGGACGACAAGCAGCTGCGCGCCGAGTACCTGAGCTTCGTGTTTGTGGGCGGCGGCTATGCCGGGCTGGAGGGGATAGCGGAACTGCAGGGCTTTGTGCGCGACGCGATCAGACGCTATCCGCGCTGCCGTGAGACGGGCGCCCGCTTCGTTTTGATCGACGCGGCCCCGCGGGTGATGCCGGAGATCCAGCCGCAGCTTGCGGATTGGACGGTTGAGCTGCTCAAGCGGCGTGGCATCGAGTTCCGGCTCTCCACGACCGTATCTGAGGTGCGGCCTGATGGCGTACTGCTCTCCGATGGCGAGGAGCTCAGGGCGCGTACGGTCGTGTGGACGGCGGGTGTCCGTGCCAGTCCGGTGGCCGCCCAGCTGGGCCTGCCGCTGGAGCACGGCCGCATCGTCTGCGACGAACACATGCGTGTGCGGGGCTATCAGAACATCTGGGCGGTCGGTGACATCGCCGCTGTCCCGGATCCGGCGCAACCGGGCAAGCCCTGCCCGCCGACAGCTCAGCACGCGATCCGCCAGGGCAAGCTGCTGGGCGCCAACATCGCTCGCGTGATCCGTGGTCGCCGTCCGGAGCCGTTCACGTTCAAGACGCTCGGCGCCTTTGCCGACCTCGGTCGACACCGTGCCGTGGCGAATCTGATGGGGTTCCGCGTCAAGGGCTTCCCGGCCTGGGCGATCTGTCGCTTCTACCACCTGGCCTGGCTGCCGGGCCTTGATCGCAAGTCGCGCCTGATCGCCGATTGGTCCGTGGAGATCCTGTTTCCAAGGGACCTCGCTGAGATGGGACAGCTGGGCCATCCGCCTCCGCTCGCGGTTCCGGGCTCGCCTGCCGACGCCGGCGTGGACGGACCTGCGCAGGTGGACAAGCGGCCGGCCGCTAATTCTGTCCACGCGGAGGATGTGGGCGAAACGGTTACGGGGGATGCTTCCGGGCGTGAGCCCTCAGCTCACTGAATCCATCCGCGATCGTGTTCTCCTCGGTGGCCAGCCTCGGGAACGTAAGCCTTGCCAAAAGCCTCGTTTCGACCAATTGCTGGAGTTCTCTCTCCTCTCCCAGCATCCCGGAGCGAGGACAGGATAGGGGTGACCTTTGGGCCCGGGGCTCGGGGAGGCCGATCGCGGATGGTTCGCCCTGCTTGGGTGCCCTGATACGTCGGCGTGGCGTCGTATCCTTAGCCACAGTTGAGCGTTCTCGAACAGGTGCGCGCGGACGTGATCCGAGCGATGAAGGCAGGCGAACGGGATGTCGCCGGTGCCCTGCGCCTGCTCGTCTCCGAGCTGCAGAAGGACGTGAAGGAGGGGCCGGGTGATGAGCTCACGGTCCTGCGCCGCGAACACAAGCGGCGGATTGAGGCAGCCATCCAGTTTGAGAGTGCCAATCGACCCGACCTGGCTCATCGCGAGCAGGCGGAGGCGGAGATGATCGCGCGCTACCTGCCGCCCGACATCACCGACGAGCAGCTGGACGGGATCATCGCCGACGCGATCGCCGAGACCGGGGCCACCGGTCCTCGCGATCTCGGTGTGGTGATGAAGGTGGTGATGGACCGGGCCGGTGGCCTGGTGGACGGCAAGCGGGCGTCGGAGGCGGTCAGAGCCGCGCTGGCGCGTGACCTCGTATAGGAGTCGGATGCGGACCCAGATCGAGCTGGACAACACCGCTGCCGCCGAGTTGGCGGGGAGTGGTGACACGATTCTCAGGACCCTGACCGAGCACGTGGAGTGCAAGCTCTTCCTGCGCGGCAACCTGCTCACCCTGGAGGGCGACCCGGATGATGTGGCGGCCGCCGCCGCGGTGGTTCGCGAGCTCAGTGAGCTGGTGGCGCAGGGGCATGAGCTGGCTCCGGGCACGATCGAGGCGGTCACCCGCGCACTGGACCAGCATGAGGATCCGGGCGCGATCCTGGAGGATGTCATCTGGCGCCACCGGACGACCAAGGTCGCACCCAAGACGGTGCACCAGAAGCGCTACGTCGACTCGATCCGCCGCAACACGATCACCTTCGGGATCGGGCCGGCGGGTACCGGCAAGACCTTCCTCGCGGTGGCGCTGGCCGCCGCCGCCCTGCATCGTCGCGAGGTCAACCGCATCATTCTGACCCGGCCGGCGGTGGAGGCGGGCGAGCGTCTGGGCTTCCTGCCAGGGGACCTGATGGCCAAGGTCGACCCGTATCTGCGGCCGCTGTTCGATGCCCTCCACGACATGTTGGAGGCTGAGAAGGTCAGCCAGCACCTGGAGCGCGGAGTCATCGAGGTGGCGCCGCTGGCCTTCATGCGGGGCCGCACGCTGAATGACAGCTTCATCATCCTCGACGAGGCGCAGAACACCACGCCCGAGCAGATGAAGATGTTCCTGACGCGGCTCGGATTCAATTCAAAGGTCGTTGTGACCGGCGACGTGACCCAGATCGATCTTCCACGTGAGCAGGCCTCAGGTCTCGCGGTCGTGGCTGAGATCCTGGAGGGCGTTGAGGATATTGGCTTCGTGCGCTTCGGTGAGGAGGATGTGGTCCGCCACAAGCTGGTCCGGCGGATCGTGGCCGCCTACAACGAGCACGCGCAGCGCATGGCTCCTGAGCTGCGGCCGGCGAAGCGCGCGTGATGCCGGAGGGTGGCCTCGACATCGAGGTGCTCGGGAGCGACCGGCTCGTACCCGAGGCGCCGACCGCGCTGGAGGTGCGTGAACTGTGTGTGCTGGCGCTCTCCTCGGCCGGAATCGAGGAGGGCCACATGGCCGTGGAGTTCGTCGACGCGGACCGCATCAGGTCTCTCAACCGTGAATACCGCAATATCGACAGTCCCACAGACGTGCTGTCGTTCGGCGTCGACGAGGACGGTGAGAGCGCCGGGCCCAGAGAGCTGGGTGACATCGTGATCTGTCCCGAGCACACGCAGGACCTGCGCGAGGCGGTGGTGCATGGAACGCTGCATCTGACCGGGATGGACCATGAGGTTGACGACGGCGAGATGTTGGCTCTGCAGTCTGAGCTCATGCGATGGATCCGATGAGCAGCCTCCCCAAGGGAGCGCTTTCCGGTCCCGGGCACAGCACGCGGTCGGGCTTCATCGCGCTCGCCGGCCGGCCAAACGTCGGGAAGTCGACGCTGACGAACGCGCTGGTGGGGAGCAAGGTGGCGATCGTCTCCGACAAGCCACAGACCACCCGCAGGGCGATTCGAGCGGTGGCTGGTGGCGATGACTGGCAGCTGATCCTGGTCGATCTCCCAGGCGTGCAGCGCCCCAGGGATGCGCTGACTGAACGGATGCAGCGTCGCGTGGAGGCGGAGCTGGACGAGGCCGATGGGTGTCTGATGGTGCTCAACGCCGAGCAGGGGATCGGTCCCGGGGATCGCTTCATCGCGCAGCTCTTGAAGGGGGCTCGGGTCCCGATCGTGATCGCCGTCAACAAGCTCGACCGTGCGAATCAGGCCAAGACGGTCACGGTGCTGAAGGAGGCGGAGGAGCTCGGTGTGGCGGAGGCGATCTTCCCCGTGTCGGCGCGCAAGGGCACCGGCGTGGAGGCGTTGCTGGCGCACCTTGTCTCGCTTCTGCCCAGTGGCCCGTTCTACTTTGACCCGCGGCAGCGCTCTGACCAGTCCGAGTCGGTGCTGCTGGCGGAACTGGTTCGCGAGCAGGTTCTGATCCGCACCCGCGAGGAGGTGCCGCACGCGGTCGAGGTGGAGATCGAGGACATCAGCGAGACCGACGGCAGGTTTCGGATCGACGCTGCGATCCTGGTTGAGACCGACTCCCAGAAGGGGATCCTGATCGGCTCAGGCGGCAGGATGATCAAGGCCATCGGCACGGGTGCCAGGCGGGCCATCGAGCGGGAGCTCGGCGGGCACGTGCACCTGGCGCTACAGGTCCGGGTCCGCCGTCACTGGCGCGCGGATGAGCGTGTGCTGGACCGTCTGGGCATCGAATAGCCAGGTCCCCCCATAGACTCTGTGGCGTGCAAGCCTCCGAGGTCAGATTCGACGCGTCCGGGCTGGTGCCGTGCATCGTCCAGGACTGGTCCAGCGGCGAGGTGCTGACCCTCGCGTATATGAATGCCGATGCCCTGGCGCTCACGCAGGAGACCGGGGAGATGCACTTCTTCAGTCGTTCGCGGCAGGAGCTCTGGCATAAGGGCGCGACCTCGGGCAACGTGCAACGTGTGCACAGTCTCCGCTACGACTGTGATGCCGATGCGCTGCTTGCGCTGGTGGAGCCGGCGGGACCGGCCTGCCATACGGGCGAGCGCAGCTGCTTTCACCGCGGAGACCTGTCACCCCAGGCTCCGTTCGAGGTTCTGCCGGGGCTCGAACGAACGATCGCCGCGCGCGCGCAGGAGCGTCCTGACGGCTCTTACACATCAGCTCTGTTGGCGAACCCGCCGCTGATGGGGGAGAAGGTGCAGGAGGAGGCGGAGGAGGTGGCCAGGGCGGCGCGCGAGGAGAGCGACGAGCGCGTGGCCAATGAGGCGGCGGATGTCCTCTACCACCTCTCAGTGCTGCTCGCCAGTCGCTCGCTGACTCTCGCCGACGCGGCACGGGTGCTTGATGAGCGGCGTCGCTGAGCGGGTGCCGGTCACCGAGACCTGGATCGAGGACACCGAGACGCCGGTCTCAGCCTTCCTGAAGCTGCGCGCAGCCGCTCCGGAGGAGCCCGGGTTTCTGCTGGAGTCGGCTGAGCAGGGACGGGTCGGGCGCTTCAGTTTCATCGGGTTCCGGCCGCGGCGAGTGCTGCGGTGGGCGCTGGGTGATGGCGGCGACCCCTATGAACTCGCGCAGCAAGAGCTGGACAAGGTGACCACGCAGCGGCCGGAGGGCCTGGAGCTCCCGTTCGGCGGCGGCGCCGTCGGGATGTTCGCCTACGACCTGGTGCGCACCGTTGAGGCGCTCGGAGAGCCCAACCATGACGAGCTGGGGATCCCTGACCTGGCGCTGATGTTCACCGACACGCTGGTCGCCTTTGACCACCTGAAGCGCACCGTCACGGTGGTGGCCCACCCCGATGATGACGCGGGCACCGCAAGGACCAAGATCGACGAGATCAGGGAGATCCTCGCCGGCCCGCTGCCCGCGCCTACGCGGCATGAGGGAGCACGGAGCGCGCCCAGACTGGAGTCGAACATGAGCCGCGAGCAGTTCGAGGCCAACGTCGCCCGGATCATCGATTACATCCACGCCGGCGACGCGTTCCAGGTGGTGCCGTCGCAGCGCTGGTCCGCGCGGACGCCGGTGAGCGGTTTCTCCATCTACCGTGGCCTGCGGGCGGTGAATCCGAGCCCCTACATGTACTTCCTGGACTTTGGCGACTTTCAGATCGCCGGCGCCAGCCCGGAGCCGCTGGTCACGGTCAGCGGACGACGTGTCTCGACCACGCCCATCGCCGGTACCCGGCCACGGGGCGCCAGCGCCGAACAGGACGCGGAGTACGCGCGCGAGTTGCTGGCCGACGAGAAGGAGCGCGCGGAGCACGTGATGCTCGTGGACCTGGGCCGCAACGACCTGGGCAGGGTGTGTGAGTACGGCTCGGTGAGGGTCGATGACTTCATGGTCGTGGAGAACTACAGCCACGTCATGCACATCGTCTCCAACGTCAGTGGCACGCTGCGCCCCGGTGTCGGCGCGCTTGACGCGCTGCGCGCCGTCCTGCCCGCCGGGACCCTCTCAGGAGCGCCCAAGGTGCGGGCGATGCAGATCATCGATGAACTCGAGCCCGTCAAGCGCTGCGGCTACGGGGGCGCGATCGGCTATGCCAGCTACGGCGGCGACCTCGACACCTGCATTCACATCCGCACCGCCGTGATCAGGGATGGCAGGGTCTATGTGCAGGCCGGCGGCGGTACGGTCGCGGACGCAAAACCCGCCAATGAGTACGAGGAATCGGTCAACAAGTCCCGTGCGCTGCGCGCGGCGATCGAGCTCGCCGTCAACCAACCGACCTGGGAGTAACAGATGCGCCGTACGATCCTCTTCGTCCTCACGGTCCTTGTGCTGGCCGCGCCCGCTGGCGCGGCCGCCAAGCGCGTCACCGCATCCGCGGGTGGCCTCACCGCGACGCTCACGTACGGCAACGGCGCGCAGCACAACGCCAGCACCACCGCGGCGCAGCTGCTGATCACCCGCAATGGCAGGCGCGTCTATGAACAGCCGGTGCCGGCCACCGGCTGCTTCCAGGTCTGTGCACCCGTTGGCAACCATCCGGTTCAGGTGGCGAGTCTCTATGGCAGTGACGGTGAGGACGTGATCCTGACGCTCTGGACCGGCGGGGCCAACTGTTGCGTGCTCGCCGACGTCTACGTGCCCTCCTCGGCGGTCCACTCATACGTGCTGGACCAGCAGAACTTCGGCGAGAACGGCTTTGTGCTGCGTGATATCGGTCCGCACCACCGCCCTGAGTTCATCTCGGGCGATCCGGGGTTCTACTGCCGCTTCAGCAATTGTGCGGAGTCGGCGCTGCCGGTGCAGGTCTTTGAATTCAACGCGGAGCAATTCATCAACGTCACCCGCAAGCATCCGGCTCTGATCCGTGTTGACGCCGCGCACTGGCTGCGGCTCTACCAGCGCAACCCTCAGCGCGGGCTGGGCGCGATCGCCGCTTGGGCCGGCGACGAAGACAACCTCGGCCAGGAGGCCACCGTGCGCCGCCTGCTGGCTCGCCAGCAGGCTGAGCACCATCTCACGCGCAAGTTCGTGACGGCTCTCCAGCAGTTCCTATCGTCAGGCAACTACACGAGCTGATGCGGATCCTCGTCGTCGACAACTACGACAGCTTCACCTACAACCTCGTCCAGTACCTGGGGGAGCTGCGCACACCGCCACACGACATTGAGGTGGTCCGCAATGACCAGGCGAGCGTCGCCGAGTTGCTTGTGCGGGGCTATGACCGCGTGATCGTCTCACCCGGACCGTGCACGCCAAACGAGGCGGGCATCAGCCTGGAGGCGGTCGACCGCTTCCCGCGGGCCGGGATCCCGACGCTCGGGGTCTGTCTCGGCCACCAGGCGCTCGTGCAGGCCTGGGGCGGGACGGTGATCCGTCACCGCCCGGTGCACGGCAAGACCTCCCGGATCGAACATGACGGTCGCACGATCTTCAGCGGGCTACCGCAGCAACTGGAGGTCGGCCGCTACCACTCGCTGATCGCCGGCGACCAGTTGCCGGACGTGCTGGAGGTTTCAGCCACAGGTGACGGTGTGGTGATGGCGGTCCGTCACCGCGAACTGCCCGCCGAGGGCGTCCAGTTCCACCCCGAGTCCGTACTGACCGACCATGGCAAGGAGATGCTGATGAGCTTCATCGAGGGCGTGCGTTGAGTGAGCTGCTGACACGCGCGATCGATCACCTCGCTGACGGCCAGGACCTCAGCGAGACCGACGCTGCCGAGGCGCTCGCCGAGATCATGGCCGGCGAGGCGACTGACATCGAGATCGCTGGCTTCCTGATCGCCCTGCGGGTCAAGGGGGAGACGGTGGACGAACTGGCGGGGCTCGCGCGCACCATGCGCGCGCTGGCCGCCTTCGTGCCCGCGAACGCAGCCGACCTGCTCGACACCGCAGGTACCGGTGGCGGACGCACCACCTTCAACGTCTCAACCACCGCTGCGCTGATAGCCGCCGGCGCCGGCTGCACCGTCGCCAAGCACGGCAGCCGTTCCTCCACGGGACTGTCCGGCTCGGCTGACGTGCTGGAGGCACTGGGAGCGCGCATCGATCTGGACTCGGCGGCCGTTGCGCGTTGCATCGAGGAGATCGGGTTCGGCTTCATGTTCGCGCCCTACCACCACCCGGCCAGCGCGCGTGTGGTCAGGGTCCGCAAGGAGCTGAAGGTGCGCACCACCTTCAACTTCCTTGGTCCGCTCACCAACCCGGCGGGTGCCAGGCGTCAGCTGCTGGGCGTCTCCGATATGGCCAAGCTGCCGAAGCTCGCCGGCGCTCTGGCGCTGCTCGGCACCGATCACGCGCTGCTGGTCTCGAGCGAGGACAGTCTCGACGAGCTCAGCATCTCCGCGCCCACACGTGTGATCGAGGTCCGTGAGGGTCGCCTTGAGGAGTACAGCGTGATCCCGGAGGACCTTGGCCTCACCCGCCACCCGGCAGACGCGATCCCCGGCGGTGATCCGCTGGAGAACGCCCGCATCGCTCGGGCGATCTTCGCCGGTGAGCGGGGGGCCGCACGCGACCTGGCGGTACTGAACGCCGGCGCCGCGATCTACGCCGGTGGCCGGGCGGAGAGCCTGGTTGAGGGCGTGCGGCTGGCCGAACAGGCGGTTGATGCGGGGCTCGCCGCCGACAAGCTTGAGGCCTTTGTGGCCCTCACCGGCGAGCTGGCGCCGCAGAGTCGGCAGCCATGAGCGTCCTGACCGAGATCGTCGCCGAAACGCGGGCGGCTGTGGCCCGCCGCGCGTCGGGCGTCCCGTTGAGGGCGCTGGTGGAGGCCGGCGAGCAGCGGCGAGCCGGCCAAACCGACCGCCGTGACTTCCGCGCAGCTCTGGCCGCACCGGGGCTCTCGCTGATCGCCGAGCACAAGCGCAGCTCGCCGTCGGCCGGCGTGATCCGCGCCGACCTGCAGCTGCCGGAGGTGGTCGGCGCCTACCAGCGGGCCGGTGCGCGGGCGCTCTCGGTACTGACCGAGGAGACCCGTTTCGGCGGCAGGCTGGAGGACCTCGCGGCCGCCCGGGCAGCCTCTTCGCTGCCGATCCTGCGCAAGGACTTCATCGTCGAGGAATACCAGGTGCATGAGGCGCTGGCCGGCGGCGCCGATGCGATTCTGCTGATCGTCGCGGCGCTTGCTACCGGCACGCTCATCCGGCTGCATGCGCTGGCCACGCAGCTTGGTCTCGCGACCCTCGTGGAGGTGCACGATGCAATCGAGCTCGAGACCGCACGGGAGCTCGGGGCGGAGATCATCGGCATCAACAATCGAGATCTCGCGACACTCGTGGTGGATGTGGAGCGGACGTTCGAGTTGCTGCCGCATGTGCCCGCCGGCGCGGTTGTGGTCGCCGAATCCGGCCTCCGCGATCACAGTCAGCTCGAGCGCCTGGAGCAGGCTGGGGTCGATGCGGTGCTGGTCGGCGAGGCGCTGATGCGCGCGCCCGACATCGAGGCCGCCGCGCGCGAGCTTCTAGGATCAGCAGCGTGAAACATCCGAAGCTCAAGTTCTGTGGCATCACGCGCGAGCAGGACGCTGAGCTTGCCGTCTCGCTGGGAGCGTGGGCCGTCGGGCTGATCATGTGGCCCAAGTCCCCGCGCGCGGTCCCGCTGGACCGCGCCGCGGGCCTCGCCGCCGGGCTCAAGCGCCGGGCTGAGATCGTGGGCGTCTTCGTCAACCCGACACTGGACGAGCTCGCCGCCACAGCCGATGCCGTGGGGCTGACGATGTTGCAGCTGCACGGCCAGGAGGGGCCCGCCTTCTGCATCGAGGCCGCAAGACGCACAGGTTGCCGGGTGATCAAGGCGGTCCGTGTGCACAGCGGCGCTGACATCCAGTCGCTGGCGGCCTACCACACCGATTTCCACCTCCTGGACAGCTATCGACCCGGTGTTCCCGGCGGCACCGGGGAGACGTTCGCCTGGGAGCTGGCGGCCGACCACCGCCGGATCGCCCCGCCGCCGGGGCGTGGGCAGCGCGTTCCGCTGATTCTCAGTGGCGGGCTCACGCCGGAGAACGTGGGTGACGCGATCGCGGCTGTCCGGCCGTTTGCGGTTGATGTCGCCAGCGGCGTCGAGTCCGCGCCCGGCTACAAGGATCACGAACGCATGCGAGCCTTTGCGGAGGCTGTGGCGGGTACGGCAGAGGCAGGAAGCGACGAGGAGGCACACGCCGCATGAGCACCGGCATCGAGCATCGCTTCGGTCCCTACGGCGGCCAGTACGTCCCGGAGACGTTGATGCCGGCGTTGACCGAACTTGAGGAGGCGTGGCTGGAGGCGCGTGTCGATCCGGAGTTCCAGGCGCGACTCTCCTACCTGCTTCACAACTACGTGGGGCGCCCATCCCCGCTCTACCTGGCGGAGCGGATCAGCGCTGAGGTCGGACATCCGGTCTACCTCAAGCGCGAGGATCTCAACCACACCGGCGCCCACAAGATCAACAACGCGCTCGGTCAGACACTGCTCGCCAAGCGCATGGGCAAGCGCCGCATCATCGCCGAGACCGGTGCCGGTCAGCACGGGGTTGCCACCGCAACGGCCTGCGCGCTGCTGGACCTTGAGTGCATCGTCTACATGGGCACGGAGGACATCCGCCGGCAGCTTCCCAACGTGCAGCGCATGGAGCTCCTGGGGGCCACCGTGGTCGGAGTGGATGCCGGAGCGCGCACCCTGAAGGAGGCCGTATCCGCGGCGATCCGCGACTGGGTGACGAACGTTGGGGACACGCACTACATCCTCGGTACCGCCGCCGGCCCCGCACCCTATCCGGCGCTGGTGCGGGATCTGCAGCGCGTGATCGGGGACGAGGCGCGCGCGCAGATCCTGGAGCAGGCCGGCCGCCTACCCGAGCGTGTGATCGCCTGCGTCGGTGGCGGCTCCAACGCGATCGGGATCTTTACCCCGTTCGTCGCCGACACGGAGGTCAAGCTGATCGGCGTGGAGCCGGCGGGTGAGGGGATCGAGACCGGACGGCACGGGGCGCCGCTGACGGTCGGCGGTCCCGGTGGCGTGCTCCACGGCTCCTTCTCGGCGATCATGCAGGACGAGGATGGCCAGATCCTGGAGGCGCACTCCATATCGGCCGGACTCGACTATCCGGGATCAGGACCGGAGCATGCGTGGCTGCGCGATCAGGGCCGTGCGACCTACCTGGCCGTGACCGACCGGGATGCGCTTGACGCATTTGCCCGGGTGGCTCGCCTGGAGGGCATCATTCCCGCGCTTGAGAGCTCGCACGCGCTCTCCTGGTTGCTCGCCAACACCGACAGCGAGCTGGATCTGCTCTGCCTCTCCGGACGTGGCGACAAGGACCTGGTGGAGGCGCTGGACAAGCTCGGCCTCACCTCCAAGCATGGGGCCGGGCCCGTATGAGCGTCGCCGTCAGCGGCAGCGAGCGGATCGCGGAGGCCTTTGAGGCCGCCCGCGCTGACGGTCGCCGTGCCGCTCTGATGCCCTACCTGATGGCAGGCTTCCCCGATCTTGATCGCTCGCGTGAACTCGCGCGCGCCTATGTCGAGGGTGGCGCTGACCTGATTGAGCTGGGGGTCCCGTTCTCAGACCCACTGGCCGACGGCCCCGTGATCCACGCGGCGGGAGTGGCCGCTCTGGCGGGAGGCGTGGGAGTCGCGGATGCCCTGAGCGTCGCCCGAGAGGTCGCTGACCGGGTTCCGGTGGTGGCAATGTGCTACGCGAACCCGATCCTCTCGAGAGGCCTCGAGCGTTTTGCTGACATGCTCGCCGCCGTTGGCGCCAGTGGCCTGATCGTGCCTGATCTGCCGCTTGAGGAGGCGCCGGCGACGCTGGCGGCGCTGGATGCGCGCGGCCTGGCGCTGGTGCCGCTGGTGGCACCGACCACCCCGGATGAGCGCCTGTCTCAGATCGGCGCGCGGGCGCGTGGCTTTCTGTACACCGTCTCTGTTACCGGTACCACCGGCGAGCGCGCGACCAACGATGGCGGTCTGCCGGCGATCCTGGCCCGCGCGCGTGCGCACACCGATGTGCCGGTGGCCGTCGGCTTCGGCATCGGCACTCCGCAGCAGGCGGCGGCCGCGGCCGAGGCGGGGGCTGACGGGGTGATCATCGGGAGCAGGCTCGTGCGGGCCGCCGGTGAAACGGACGCGCCGGTCGATGCGGTCCGCTCGCTGGTCGCAGGCTTCGCGGCGGCCCTGGCTGCGTAGGGTCGGGCGTCTCGGCTAGGATTCTGGCGCGATGGCATTAGTGATCACGGGAACATTTGGTCTCTGCGTCTGGATCGTCCTCTGGGGCATCAACATCAGCGGCTTTGACTCGCTCCTGATCGGAATCGTCCTGGTTCTGATCGTGACGGCGGTACGCAACGTAGGGCCCTACCTCAGCCGGAAAGACCGGTAGTGCGCACACGTATCCGGGCGCTCGCCGGCTCGGGCGCCGCTGCCCTTGCGGCTCTGGTGGTCGCCGGATGCGGTACCACCGGGTCCAGCTCGACCAGCAGTGCTGTCAAGGTCAACGGCAACACGCTGACGATCTACATCAGCGAACCTCACGATCTGGCGTCCGCTCCGGCCGCGCAGGACATTGTCCATGCTGAGGAGCTGGCGTTCGCCGCCCAACACAAGCAGGTCACCGACTACCGACTCGTGCTGGTCAGGGAACGCGGGCGGACGCTCTCATCCAACGCCCGCACGGCGATCCTTGATCCAACGGCAATCGCCTACCTGGGCGAGGTCGCTCCCGGTGCCTCGGACCAGACCGTCGGCATCACCAATGCGCTGGACCTGCTGCAGGTCAGCCCCACAGACAACGCCCTGGAGCTGACGAGCGTCACACCGGTGATCTCCGGCAGCCCCAAGAGCTACTTCGAGGCGGCCAGCACCTATGGGCGCACGTTCGCGAGCATGGTCCCGAGCGCCGCACTCGAGGCAAGTGCGCAGGTCAAAGAGATGAAGGCGCTAGGCGTCCACAGCCTCTACGTCGGCAACGACGGCAGTGACTACGGTCGTGCGCTGGCGCACGCGCTGAGTGCGGACGCTCACAACGGCGGTCTCTCACCGGCTGCCACGCTCAGTGGCGCGGACGGAATCTTCTACGCGGCACAGTCACCCACCGCTGCCGCCAAATTCTTCAACCACGCCGCCTCGGTCGCGCCGCACGCGAAGCTCTTTGGTCCCTCTTCGCTCAACGTCGGCGCCTTCACCGCCGCGCTCTCGAGTGCGGTGAAGAACCTCTACGTCTCCATGCCAGGGGATCTGCCGAGCCATCTGCCTGCCGCCGGGCGTGCATTCGTATCCAAATTCCGGACCCGCTATGGGCACACCCCCAACGTCGAGGCGATCTTCGGCTATGAGACGATGTCAGCGCTGCTGAGGGTGCTCGAGCATGCCGGCAAGGCCGCCAACAACCGCACCACCGTGGTCGCGGACTTCATGACCCAGAAGCCAACGAGCTCGGTGCTCGGCGGCTACAGGATCAACAGCGGCGGCAACATCACGCTCAAGACCTTCACGTTCGCGAGGCTTCGCGGCGGCAGGCTGGAGCCATTCACGGCCGTCTCCGCGAGCTGAGGCTTCGCGCACGGCGGCGGAGCCATTAGCCTCCACAGTCGGTGAGAGGTTGATGTCGGCGGCAATCAAGGAGCTGCGGTCGGGGCTGGCCTGTGGGTTGGCGGCGATGCTGTGCGCGGTGGCGGTCTCCGCCTGTGGCGCCGGACACCGGTCCGGCGCCACCACGTCCACGTACGGGGCGACCTCATCCGTTCCGCGCGGAGCTCGCACGGTCTACATCTACTCGAGCCTGCCCCTCAACGGCCCACAGCGAGCCGCCTCGTTGCAGATCCAGCGCGGCATTGCGCTGGCTCTGCACTCGCGGCCCTATCACGATCATGTCGGCGGTTACCAGGTCCGTTACCGTGCGCTCTCGGATTCGACCCGGAGGCTTGGGCATTGGAGTGCTGCGCAGACGGTCCGCAACGCTGAGCTGGTCGCTCGCAATCCCCAGGCTGTCGCCTACATCGGCGACCTTGACTCCGGCGCGACGGAGCTGTCGCTGCCGATCCTCAACCAGGCCCAGATCGTGCAGCTCACTCCCGGCAGCGGCTACCCGGGATTGACTGACGCTGTCAAGGGAATCAGCTTGCCTGGTGAACCCGGCAAGTTCTACCCGCAGCGGAATCGCACCCTGCTGCGGCTGATCCCCAGCGACATGGTGCAGGCGGCCGCGGCGCTTGATCTGCTCTCGCGGATGGGTTGCACCCATCTCGGTCTCTGGCAGCTCGGCACCCGGGGCCAGGAGGCTGAAGCACTCACCAACGCGATCAGAAGGACCGCGATCTACTACGGCATCACGATCATCAAGACGCCGGCGCTGCCCAGGGCGGTCAAGGACTACATCAACTACGTCCACGCATTGCAGACGACCGTCAACTGCGCGTTGCTCACCGGACGCCCCACCGCCCGTGCTGGGGCGCTGACCGTCGAGCTGCATGCGCAGCTGAACCCCGGGACGCGGATCGTCGGGACGGCCTCCTTCTGCAGTTCCGCCTGGGCGGGCTCCTTCAAGCACTACCTGCCCACGCAGGCACAGACCAGCCAGGTCTACCCCTCGCTGTACTGCACGACCCCGCTGCGGAAGCTGCGCTCCTACCGAGGCAGCGGGGCCTTCATCGCCACCTATCGTGCGCGCTTCCATCAGCAGCCAGACACCTATGCCTATTACGGCTATCAGGCTGCCGAGCTGGTTCTGGCCGCCATGAGCGGCCTGTCACCGAGCGTGGACAATCGCCTGGAGGTGATGGACGGGCTGATCAACGGCGCCGCCTCCGGACCGCTCGGGGCCTTCTTCAGCAACGGTAATCTGGCCTCCGATACCTATGGGGTCGAGCGGATCGTCAACGGCAAACCGCAGCCGTATGGCAGCGGTGCGCTAACACCCGTCACCGTTCTCTAACACCTTTGGGCTTGCCGTCGCCGGTGCGATCGGTAACCTGGAGCCCTCGTGCATGATCGATCTGAGGGAGATTGCATCTGTGCAGGTGTCGTGTAACGGGCGTCGCGCTGCGGCGAAACCTTGTACACGGGGCCAATGCCAGCGGTTAGGCTGCCGCGTAGCTTGCGGCTGGGCCTGACCTGAGGCCTTGTCGGTTTCCAAAAAAAGAGGGTATGTATGCGTCGCATTAGCAGGGTCGGGACCGCTCGGATGGCGGTCGCGACGGCAGTTGTGGCCGCCGGCTGTATCGGCGGTGTCGCCAGCTCCTCGGCCAAGACGGCTCGGGCAGCTGCGTCAATGGGTACGGTCGACTGGTACTCCAGTCTGCCGCTCGTGGGCTCATCGTCAGCTCAGACCAAGCCGACGGTGCAGGGCATCCAGCTCGCACTCAAGCAGGCCGGTTACAAGGCCGGCCTTTACAAGATCCACTACACGTCGCTCAACGATGCGACCGCGTCCGCAGGCCAGTGGACGGCTGAGCAGACGGCGGCCGACGCGCGGCAGGCAGGCCGGGATCCCAAGGCCGTCTACTACATGGGTGAGTTCAACTCCGGAGCCTCCGAGCAGTCGATGCCGATCCTCAACGACTATGGGATCGCGCAGGACAGCCCGGCCAACACGTACGTTGGTCTGACCGCCTCACTGAAGGGCGTGACGCAACCGGGCGAGCCCGGCAAGTACATGCCGACCCACAAGCGCACCTACACCCGCATCGTGCCGATGGACACGATTCAGGGTGCGGCTGATCTGTACGCGCTGAAGGCCGCGGGTTGCAGCAAGCTTGCGATCTTTGACGACACCCAGGCCTACGGCGCCGGCCTCGCGGCGGTGCTGAAGGACACGGCCAAGATGTACAACATCAAGGTTGTCAGCCTGCAGTCAAACTCGCAGGTGCAGTCGGATTACACCTCGGTTGCGCAGAAGTTCGCGTCGGCCGGCGCCAACTGTGTGGAGCTGAGCGCCACAACCGCCAGCGTCGGCGGTACCGCGTTTGTCGCTGCGGTGCATTCTGCGCTGCCGCATGCGACGATCCTCGGCCCTGACGGTATGTGCACCTCTGCGTGGGTCACAGACACGAAGGTGCTCTGCTCGGTCGCGACGCTCGACATGAAGGCCTACCCCGGAGGCAAGTCCTTCCTGAAGGCCTTCAAGCAGGCCTACGGGGTCGCCAACCCGGATCCGTACTCAATCTATGGGTACGTATCTGCGGAGCTCGGTCTGAACGCGCTCTCGCACGTCAAGGCCGGACTCAGCGGGACGGCGCTCCGGGCAGCCATGGTCAAGGCGCTGTTTGCGACCAGGAACCTGAGCACGGTTCTTGGCAAGTTCAGCATCACCAAGACCGGTGACACGAGCCTCACCTCTTACGGGATCTACCAGCTGACTCCGCACAACTCCAAGGCGGACACGCTCAAGTTCTACAAGACGGTGAAGCCGACCAAGTACCTGCACGCCTCCTGAGGTTCAGGTACCGGTAAAAGAAAGAACGGGGCGGGCGCCAAACGCCCGCCCCGCGTTTTCCACACGCCAAGCAACTTGTCAGCCATCACCACAGCCAGGACCGTGCGCGAGCGAACCGCCGGTCCGCTGCAGTTCCTGCGCGCGAAGCTCGGATCCTGGGGCCTGATCCTCGCGCTGCTGGCGCTGCCCATCTACTACACGATCCATGACCTGACGGTGGGCTATCAGGCCGGATTGACCGCCAGCGGACGGCCGATCATCCACCACAACCTGACGACGATCGGCTTCAACCTCGTTGAGGGACTCTCCAACGGCTCGATCTGGGCGCTGATCGCCATCGGGTACACGCTTGTCTACGGCATTGTCGAGCTGATCAACTTCGCTCACGGCGACGTCTTCACCATGGGCTCGTTCACCAGCGCTGCGATCTTCGGCACGCTCGGACTGACGGTCGCCACAGGGCCACTGGGCCTGATCCTCGGCCTGCTGCTGACGCTGATGGTGACCATGTTCGTCACGGGGTCACTGAACGTGCTGATTGAGCGCGTCGCCTACAAGCCGCTGCGCAACGCGCCCAAGCTCGCGCCGCTGATCACGGCGATCGGCTGCTCCTTTGTGCTGCAGAACGTCGGCTTGCTCTGGCAGGGGGGCAACCCGGTTTCGGTTCCTGACCTGATCAACTCCGGTAACACGCTCTTCCACATCTCCGGGGTTGCGATCCACAACCGGGATGTGATGGCGATCGGCGCCATGATCCCGCTGGTGCTTGCGCTCAACTGGTTCGTCGGCCGCACTGCCGCGGGCCGTGCGATGCGCGCCACCGCTCAGGATCCGGAGGCCGCCCGGCTGATGGGCATCAACGTCAACAACACCATCTCGCTGGCGTTCATGCTCGGCGGGATGCTCGCTGGCGCTGCCGGCATCATCTACCTGCTCTACGACGCGAACATGTGGTATTTCCAGGGCTTCCAGGCCGGCCTCTACGCCTTCACCGCCGCCGTGATGGGCGGCATTGGCAACATCCGCGGCGCCGTCCTCGGTGGTCTGATCATCGGCGTCGTGCAGCAGCTTGCGGACTACCGCCTGGGCACACAGTGGACGGAGGCAGTGATCTTCGTCTACCTGATCCTCGTGATGGTGCTGCGCCCGCGCGGTCTGATCGGTGAGGAGACGAGGGAGGCGGGATGAGTGAGCTACATGCACAGCTTCAGGAGTGGCGTCAGGCACTGTCGGCACTGGTGCCCCGGTCACCCAGGTGGCTTGGTTCCAACTGGTCACGCCCACTGGTAGTTCTGGCCGTCGCCATCCTGATCGTGTTGCCGCTGCTGTTCGGTGAATCGAGCGGGTTCATCGGCGCCACGATCATCTCCCTGGCCTACGTCGTGATGGCGCTGGGGCTGAACGTCGTGATGGGCTTTGCGGGGCTGCTCGATCTGGGGTACGTCGCCTTCTACGCGTTCGGTGCATACGCGGCCGGTTGGTTCGGTTCCGGCTTCTTCTTCGCCACCAAGGTGAATGTGCTCTCCTCGGCGCCCGCAGGATCCATCGGGATCCATCTCAACTTCATCCTGATCGTGATCTGCGCCATCATCGTCACCTCGATCGCCGGCATCGTCATCGGCCTACCGACGCTGCGACTGCGCGGCGACTACATCGCGATCGTGACGCTCGCCTTCGGCGAGATCATCGGCACGATGGTCATCAATGGCTCCAGTATCCATCTCCCGGGCGGGCAGACGCTGACCGCCGGCAACCTCGGCATCTCTGTCCTTGACATGCCCTACTTCCCTGGGATCGGGACCTTTGGGTTGATCAGCCTCAGACCGTGGTACTGGCTCATCCTGGCAATCACGCTCGTGGCGGTCTTCGTCGCCTACCGGTTGCGCGACTCTCGCCTTGGGCGAGCCTGGATCGCACTGCGTGAGGACGAGGTGGCGGCTGTCTCGATGGGAATCCCGCTGGTCAAGACCAAGCTGTTGGCCTACGCCATCGGTGCAGCCTTCGGCGGGGTGTCAGGGGTTTTCCTGGCCGACTTCAACCAAACGGTGAACGCCTCCCAGTTCGCGTTCTCCTTCTCCATCTTCGTTGTGTCGATGGTGATCCTCGGCGGACTCGGCTCGATCCCCGGCGTGATCCTCGGGGCGCTCTCGATCTCCTACATCAACTACTACCTGATCCCGGACGTGCTCAACACACTCCCGCACACCTTCGGGCTCAACTTCGACCTCACCGACCTCAGCATCGGCATCTACGGGTTCCTGCTGGTGATCGTGA
>JAKAED010000038.1 GCA_021820105.1 Actinomycetes bacterium
CGCCTCCACGCCCCCACCACCACTCGCCTCCCACGCACCCCTCACCGCCTCCACGCCCCCACCACCACTCGCCTCCCGCGCACCCCCACCACCACTGCCCCCTCGGGCCCCCCCGGGCCTCTCGCGCTTGCACAGTTGGATCTGAAGCTCCCTGGAGAAAAGCCCTGCAAAATGCCACCATGGGTCATCCTTTTAATTGCGGGGCTGTCAGCTATCGTGTAAACCGGTTACAACCCTGTCGAAGGGCATAAAATGACTGTTGTGAGCAGCTCCGGTCGAGGCAAGTCAGGCGCGGCCGATCCGCTGCTGATTCAGAGCAATCCGGATGCCGAGCGTGAAGCGGCGATCAAGAGAACCGCGCGCCAGCTGACGGCTCTTCAGTCGGCGGTCGCTGACCTCGTCGCTGCCGTGAGCGTCAACGCTCACGGGCCGTTGGGTGTGCGCGAGATGCGCGCCACGGCGGCTGAGCTTGCGAAGCTGGTCGCGGGCGCGGATCCGCCCGGGCCGGTGTCATCCGGTGGGTCGGGAAGCGTGGTTGAGGGTGTCGATCTCGGGCGCGCGTTGCGACAGACCGGGGAGCTTCGCCGGCTCGTCAGAGGCTTGCAGAAGGAGATCGAGCGTCAGCAACACGCGTTGGCGCGGGCGGCGTTTCGTGCGGGACTCAGCGATGCTGAGATCGCTGAGTTTGCCGATGTCTCGCGCGCGGCCGTGGGCAAGTGGCGCAAGGAGTTCGGCTAGCCACGGTAGTGGTCTTTGGCCGGGTGCTGCGACGGTCGCTGAGGCGGATGAGCTCCTCGTGACTGCAGCCAGGATGCGAGGCGGTCGAACGGATCAAAGCCGCCCCTCTTCGCGTCTTCGACGAGTTCGAGCATCTCCGTTGCGTGGTGACCGAGCCCGAGCCGGCGCGGCCGGTCATACCAGTCCGCGGGGTCGAGCACGGCGACGCGCTGCTCGAGCGGATCGGCTACGGGTTCTGACTTTGCGGTGAGCCCTAGCCGCTGATGCAGATGCTGTGAGGGGGAGCGCAGCCTGCGACCCCGGACCTGTAATTCGCGTTCCAGGCCTTGCCATGCGACCTGCGCGGGGCGGTGATGATTGCATGCGTCAGACAACACCTGCCACAGCGTGCGCGGCGGGCCGCCGGACGGCTCGATCCCCGTTGGGGCGCCGCTTGCCAGATAGCGTGCCACGGCCTCCGCGCCCGCGTTGCGATGCGTTCCGATCACCTCGATATCAACACGGCTGCGAGGAGGCGGAACTCGCTGCCCGGCTGCGATCACGCCGTGCGACCAAGCCGGCTGTATCGCCGCCTCCAGGCGTTTTGCAAAGCGGCCCTCGACGTGATCTGTCCCGGCCAGGAACATGAGCGCGCGCAGGCGCGGCTGCCAACCGAACCGCAGCTGATGCACTAACTCCGGGCGCGCGTGATACCCGACGAGCCCGAGCACCTGCATGCGTCTGCGTTGCTGCTTGCGATTGCCGCGAACCTCGCTCCAACCGGCGTGAACCGCCTGCCAGCGCGACTCGAAGCTGTCGCGGTCACACACAAGCATCCGTAGCTCGACCAGCGCGACCGAGTTGCCGGCAGCCTGCCACGCGCCGATTCCCAACGTCAGGTCCCACGCGACCCGGCTCCACATCACGGGTGCGCACACAGGACAAGTCAGTCGCGTGCACATGCTGACGCTACGCAAGCTCGCGGTCCACCCATCCATGCCCTTGCGCAGAAGGATCACGGGCGAGTCGACCGTGGAGGTCCCGCAGTCCTCCTGACGCTCCACGCGCGTGAACTCCCTGAGTCCCTCGCGTAGCAGGTAGCGCTCACGCCTCTGAATCTGCGAACGGTTCACGCACCAGATCCTGACCGCCACCCAGGTCAGAACGCCTTCCCATCCGGACGCGCGAAGCGACGCGAGGACTGAAGGAGAACCGCTGCTCGCTGCGGTTCGGGGTTCTGCGTCCCCTTGATGGTGCCAGCGCGTGCGCGCTGGCTGGCGGGTTCGTCAGAACCCCGAACCGCAAGGACCGCAGATGACAACAACCCACTGCAAGTACGAAGACGCGAACCAGCGTGCACACCGCCATGCGGAACCGACGAACGTGCCCGGCACACCGGCAACCGTCGCGGTCGAGAATGAGGTCCGAACGCTCGTCGGCCGGCTGCCGCAGCATGACCGTGCGCTGGTGCGCGCCATGTTCGGTCTCGACGGCCGAGCCGCCCGTCACGGCGTGCAGCTCCGCAAAGAGTTCAAGCTCAACAACGCGCAGATCAAAGAGGCGATGCAGCGCAGCCTCAGGACGCTGTGGTTCGCGCACCTGATCGACGAGCTGCCCGCCGTCTGTGCGCTGCTCGGCGAGGACCGGTCCGCTTGGCCGGCCCGGGTATGGGAGCACACCGACCACCTCCTCGATCGCGAAGCCCGCACCCGCTACGCGCAACTTCTGCTGGTTCTCGCCGGCACACCGGCGGACGAGATAGAGACCCGTCTTGGCGATTACCTGCGAGAACTACGCGCCCTCGAGCGTGGAGCAGAGCACAAGCGACTTCTGCGGCGGGCGACGCGTGATCGTGCGCGCCGTGAGCTGACCCGACTGATCGACCACACCATCTGGCCGGAGACTCTGCGGGAGGTTCGGGATCTCAGCGGTTACCGCACGATGCGCAAGCTCCGGCCCGACAACGCGAACGGCGGCTACTTCCTCAGCCGCAAGCTCCACCGGTTCGTGCAGTACGACTCCGGGCTCGAACGCCACGTATTCGAGACCTTCGATGGTGACGGCAGGATCGCCGCCTACCAGGAGCAACCGGTCCGGTTGAGGTTCACGCTCGACGGCAGACAGCTGCCATACACCCCTGACGGAATCGCGCTGATCCGCTGCGAGGGCTGCGCGATCGCTGTGGAACTGAAGCCCGAGCACCAGTTCGGTTACATCGAAAACTGGCTTCGCTGGCGGGCGCTCTGGAACTGGTGCTGCGAGAACGGCGTCGGGATGTTCATCGGCAGCCCCCGCACGACCATCCTTGACTTCTACCGCCAGGCCGAAGACAGCCCGCTGCGCAGCGAACTCGCAGAGGCGGTCGAGGAGTGCCCGGTCGACCGCGAACGCTACCTGCAGTTCAAGCGCGACCACAACGCGTCGATGCGAGACATCGCTCGGGCCGTGACGGCACTGCAACTGGACTGGCGACCGGAACCGCTGAGCATCACCCGCCCGACCGCGGAACACGCGGCCGCGGCCAAAGAGTTCTGGAACGCGATCGCCCTCGCCGCGATCGGCCTCGAAACCGAGCCCGCCTGACAGGTCCCGAAAGAACTTTTCGTCGTTTCTCTCCCAAACGGCCGCCGGGCGTGTCCTCTGGCCATGACCAGCAAGCTTCTGCTCATCGAGCGTGACCAGGCGGTGTGCCTTGCGGTACCGCAGCAGCAGGCCGCTGACGCGCTCGGCATCTCGCTCTCTCACTTCAAGCGGCATGTCGCTCCGCAACTGCGGTGCGTCTACAGCGGCCGCGCGCGGCTCTACCGCGTTGCCGAGCTCGATCGCTGGCTCAAGGACAACGAGGAACCAATCCTCAGCGACCGCCGACAGGCCGCCGCCGCACCCCGCGCCGAACCGTCAGCAAACGGCCGCGCGCACCAGCCGCAGACGGCTCCCAAGCACCACAGACAGGCGGCATGAGGCCGCCGATCCAGCCCCACAAGGATGCTGATGTCCCGAGACACCAAAACGAAATACCAGGGGGTCTTCGCCCGCCACAAGAAGAACTGCCGCATCGACCAGCCGGGCGGGCAGCGCTGCAACTGCCAGCCGAGCTACTGGGGCAAAGCCTGGGACCAGGCCCACGGCAAGCACCTGAAGACCAAGATGCACGCCACCCCGATCGCGGCGCGGAACGCCCGTGCGGACCTGTTGCGTGAGATCGAGCTCGGCGAGGTCGCCGCCGGCGGAGGGTTACGACTGACCGAGGCGCGCGAGCAGTTCGTGAGAGCCGCCGGGGAGGGAAAAGCGCTCAACAAGCGCGGCCAGCGATACAAGCCCAGCGCGATCGACAACATCGAACAGTCGATCCGCAAGCACGTCGAGCCGATCCTCGGCCGCACACACCTGACCAAGATCCGTCGCGGCCAAGTGCAAGCCATCATCGACGAACTCACACCGGTCCTGTCCGGCTCGAGGGTCCGCAACGTCGTCAACTCGCTGCGCGCCCTGTACGCGTGGGCGCAGGACCGCGACCTCGCGACCTACGACCCCGCGCAACGCGTCCGGCTGCCAGCAATGAACGCCACCCCCGTCACACGCGTCGCCACCCCGGCCGAGTTCACGAAGCTGCTCTCCGCACTCGAGGACAAGGACGCGCTCGTGTACGGGCTCGCTGGCTACGCCGGCGCTCGCAACCAGCAGATCCGCTGGCTCTCCTGGACAGACGTCGACCTCGAGACGTTCGACTCCGTGGAGCTAGGAGTCGAATGGGAAGCAGCCAAGTACGACGCGTCCCACCGCGTCGTGCCAACCATCCCAGCACTCAAGACGCTGCTCCAGCGAGTCTGGCTCGCACAGGGTCGTCCAACCGACGGAAACGTATTCCCGCCGCTCATCAAGAGGAAGACAGGCCTGATCAGCATCGCCCAAGTCCAGGACCGCGCAGACCGCCGCTGGGGCAGGGCGCGACTGCAACGGATCACGATTCAGGAGTGCCGGCACACCTGCGCCACCTGGCTTGACGCCGCAGGCGTGTCGCCGCGGATCGCTTCCCAGTGGATGGGCCACGCCGTCCCGAAGCATCAGCCTGGAGCAGCCACTATCACGCTCGCCCGCTACACCCACACCCTCCCCGATGACGTGCTTCGTGCGCGCACGCAGCTAGCCAGCTACCTCCAGGAGGACGAAAACCGGCAGCCAGCTGATGCCGGCTCGTGAGCGAGCGCGATGAGCGCTCACGCGGGATCGCGGGACCTCTCGCTAGGTCTTCCCTGAGTTCCGCTCCCGCATCTGGACAACCCGATGTGCCCGGAGAACACCATCGCCCACGCTCGACCATGGGGTGGGGCTCTGCCCCGCGATCTGGGTGCCGTGGCAGCCTTGGTAGGCGTCGATGTCGGTGGCGAGGTTGGGCTCGAGCTCGAGCAGTGCGATGGTTTGGCCTTGTACCTTGTCGCCTTGCTGATAGAAGGGCGTGAGGTCGTAGGCTTGGGCGATCTGGTTGGCGAGGTAACCGAAGCCGTAGTGGACCTGTGCGGCGCTGATCGTGCCGCTGCCGGTGCAGGGCTGCGCCCCGACCCCGCTCGTGTCTGCTCGTGGCCTTTAGTGCTTGGCTGTTGGCGTGGACGGTGTACGGGGTTACGCTGGCCGGTTCGGCTGGGGGGTGTGCCGCGCGACCGCTGGCCGCGCTCGCCGCACCGGCGGTGCAGAGGCTTGAGAGCATGATCGCGGCGCTCGTCAGCAGCGCGGTGGTGCGGTTTGTCATTGGCCCTCCGCCTGGCCGATGTTGGTGTCATGCTCGTTGCGGCGGATCTTGAGGGTTCGTGGGGCTTTCACTGCGAGCCGTGCGTGGTGGGAGGTGACGCGCATGACCTTGACGCCGATGGGCTCTTGTGGGGTGCGGAAGTCCTGCTCGCTGAGATCGTCGATTCGCAATGTGCATTCGGCCTCTAGCTCACACGTCTGTGTTTCGGTTCCGTCGGTGATCTCGAGGGTGACGTAGCGCGCTTTGATTTGGGCGATCTTCAGGCGCCAGGTCTCACCGATCCAGAAGCCTTCGCCGAGGCTTCGGGAGATCACGAGGACCCCGTCGCGCGGTTGGGCGGGTCTCGACGGACTCACGTCCGGTCCTTCGGGGTGGTGCTGGTGAGCGCCCCGCTGCGCGGTTTGATCTGCCCGATGAGCAGGCCGTAGCTTCCAAGCCCAACGAAGGCGAGGATGGTGAGCGCGATCATGATGCCAACGGAATGGGGACGACGTACTTGTAGACGGTCCAGGCTGCGACGAGGACCGCAAGGTTGCTGTAGGTCACGGTGGTGAAGCGGTCGTATTCGGCGGGGGTCATGCGCGGTCCTTGAGTGTGAGGTATTGCCAGGCTGCTTGCGCGTGGAGCACGAGCCGCCAGCGATGCGGCGGGGCGCTTGCGAGGGCGGGGCCGATGTGAGCGACGGCGTGTCCGGCTGGGTTGGTGGTGCGTCTGCGGCCTACGGTGCGCCAGCCGGCCGCTGGGAGGCGCTGGAGTAGATATGTCACCTTGCCGGTCGCGCCTGCGATCAGCAAGCGGATTGCACGCCCCGACGCGCGGGGCGTCCCGAAGGCGAGGCGCGCCTGGCCGTGCTGCTGGGTGGTGGCGCTACGGGTGATGCCGACGATCGTGTAGGTGACGCGGCTGTTGCCCTTGAGGGGGAGGCGGACGGTGAACGTCCCGTTGGGTCTGGTGGTGGCGGTGAGCCTCTTGATGGCGCGGCCCCGCTGTTGTGTGATCGTGACCGGCTGGCCGCTCGGCGGCCCGGGCGCTCAGGCGCCAACCGCCTCCGGTGCGGCGTCCGTGTTCATGGCGTCGCTCACCTCGGCGAGGATGTCGTGCATCGCCAGCCGTGCTGCGTCGGAGTCCTGCGTCTGGATCGCGTTGGCGACCGTCATGTGCAGGCGCACCGCCTCGGGGTTCGGGTGCTGCGGCATCAGGTGGTGTGTCGTGCGGCCGGTGAGGACCTCGGCAATCACGTTTCCGAGGCTCGCGAACATCTCGTTGCCGGAGGCGGCCAGCACCGCACGATGGAAGGCGATGTCGTGCTGCAGGTAGGCGTCCAGGTCGCCCGCGCGCCCGGTCGACGCCATCCCCATGACGGCGGCCGCCAGCTCACCGCAGTGCTCGGGTGTCGCCTTCCTGGCGGCGAGCGCCGCGGCGGCGGGCTCGATTCCGAATCGCAGTTCCGTCAGCGACTGCAGCTGCGCGCGTCTGTCGGGCCCGGCCAGGCGCCACCTGATCATCCTTGGGTCGAACGGGTTCCACTCCGCCCGCGGCAGCACGGTGACCCCGACACTGCGGCGGCTCTCGAGCACGTGCATCGATTCGAGCACGCGGATCGCCTCGCGGATCACGGACCTGGAGACGGAGAAGCGCTCGACCAGTTCGTCGGTCCGGAGCACCTCGCCGCTTGCGGGATCGCCCGCCACCAGTGCCGGTCCCAGCTCGTTGAGGACGCGGTCGTGAAGGTTCGTGTCTGCGATCCGCCTGACCGGCCGAGAGCCTGGGCTGCCGGAACCTGTTTCAGCCTGTGGGCTCGTGCCGGTGGCCTCGAGCAGGGCCACCGGCGAGCTCGAGCCTGGGCGGAGGGCAGCTGCCGGTCGCGTCATCTCGGGGATTGATTGTTGCACTGGGCAGATCATGTTGCTAGCCTGCCGTCAATAAATCGGACTTAGGGGCCGGAGAGGGAGACATCATATGATCTTTGACCCACCGCACGTGGTGGTGATGGGGGTGACAGGCGCCGGCAAGACCGAGGTCGGAACGCGCCTTGCCGCCGCCCTGTCGCTGCCGTACGCGGACGGGGACAGCTTTCACTCGCCGAGCTCGATCGCGAAGATGAGCGGCGGCGAACCACTCGGCGACGGTGACCGAGCGCCGTGGCTTGCGGCGGTCGGCGCATGGCTCGGTGGTCAGGACGCGGGAGCTGTGGTCAGCTGCTCCGCGCTTCGGCGCCGCTACCGCGACGCGCTGCGTGAGGCGGTGCCGGCCGCGCTCTTCGTGCACCTCGTCGCCGAGCCCGGCGTGACGCGCACGCGTCTGGCGACCAGGGACGGGCATTTCATGCCCGCCTCGCTCGTGGAGTCGCAGTTCAGCGAGCTCGAGCCGCTCGGCGCGGACGAGTTCGGGCGCGTGATCGATGCCTCCCAACCACTCGAGGACGTCATCGGTGAGGCGCTGGCTCTGGTGGCGGACGCCGCTGCGCCCGGACCGGTCCGGGAGCAGTCGGTGAGCCCCTTCGGAGCATGAGTACGCGAGGTAAGAAGGGAACTTCGCCGCTCACCCGCGGCGATATCGAAGCTGACCACGAGAGTTAGTTCAGCTGAGAGGGAGGACTGGATGTATCACCAAGTTCGTAGCCGTCAGATGATGATGATGCGAAAAGCAAAAGGGAGAGAGGAGCCTCAAATGCGTAGGGAAGCAAGCGCGCTGGGCAGGTTGCGCGCACTGTGCAGACGACCGTCGTGGGTTGCGGCTGTGGTAGTGGCCGCCGGATCGGGAGCAGTCTCTGTGGCGTACGCGAGCGCTGCCGTTAGCCGGGCCAGCACCACAGGCCACGCAAAGACGGTGGCTCGTGCGAGCTCGGGGGGCGTCATCAAGCTTGGTGTCGCATCGGCGTTCAATACGCTCGACCCGATGCCGTTCGGAGCCAAGAACTACTGGACGTACGGGTCGATCTACGACACTGCGCTGACGATGAAGGGCTCCACCCCGGTGCCGGGGCTGGTGCAGTCCTGGAAGGTGGCCAAGAACGATCGCTGGGCGGTGTTGTTCCTTCGCAAGGGCGTGAAGTACAGCGACGGCACGCCGTTTAACGCCAAGGCGCTGGTCTGGAACATCAACTGGCAGAAGCAGCCGGCGACCGGCGCTCACGGGTACCAGCTGTGGCAGCAGGTCACTGCCAAGGTCAAGAGCACCTACACGGTGAAGTTGACGTTCAAATATCAGACGCCTGAGATCTTCTCGATGCTTGCGCAGGCGCCGGTCATAAAGCCGCTGTCGAGCTTCGCGAGCACTACGGGTCCATGGGTGGGTACGGGCCCGTTCAAGGTCACTAATTTTACTCCCGGCACGTCGCTCACTGCGGTGCCCAATCCGCATTACTGGCAGAAGGGCGAGCCGAAGGCGAGCGGGTTCCAGATCACCAACTACGCCAACCCGGCGACCGCGGAGCTCGCGCTCAAGGCAGGAACGATCAACATCGACTCGCCTATGAACATCTACTCCGACGTCAGCGATCTGAGGAGTGCCGGCGACAAGGTGCTGTTACCGAAGGCCAAGGGCTTGAGCGAGATCGAGGTCAAGACGACGACTCCGCCGCTGAACAACCCCAACGTTCGTGAGGCGCTGAGTCTTGCGTTCGACCGCGTCGCGTTCGCGAAGATGCAGGCTGGGATCAACAAACCGCTTTACTCGGCGATCCCGCCTGGCGTGGCCGAGTACGACAAGAAGCTCGATACCGGCAGTTACAGCCTCAGCAAGGCCAAGGCTCTGCTGGCGAAGGCGCACGTCAGCCACCTGACCCTCACGATCGACAGCGCCAACGTTCTCCCCACCAATGAGTTCCTGCCGGTTTACCAGCAGGCTCTGGCCTCGATCGGGGTGACGCTGAACATCAATACGATCACTGCGGCCACCTGGTCGCAAGAAGCCGCGACGGGAAGCTTTAAGGACTTGCTGTCTCAGGGTGTCGCTGGTTCGGACTACGATCCGGCCCAGTTCTTCGGAACCCCGGCCAATACGCCCTACGGAAACACGGAGTCCTTCAGCTCGAAGAAGTACCGGTTGCTGATGAACACGGCAAACCGGGCGAAGACGCCGTCGATCCAGGCGGCTGACTACGCCAAGGTCGTGAAGTTCATTCAGCAGCAGAACTTCCTGATTCCGCTGAGCACGTTCACCTGGGTCACGGCCTACGCGCCGAGCGTGAGCAACGTGACCCCGGGGTTCGCCAATAGCCCGATCTGGGGCCAGGTCAGCGTCAGCTGACGGCGATGAAGCGGGTGCAGCAGCAAGAAGATCACGGAAGGATCGGTGCGGTCGCGTCGTCGGGGGTTACCCTCCCCGGCGGCGCGAACCGCGCACGCGAGTGCGTGCTCGACGTAGCTGACCTCAGCGTCGAGATCCGCACCGACGACGGTCCTTTGAAAGCTGTCCAGCACGTCAGCCTGCAGGTTCATGCAGGTGAGGTGCTGGGGATCGTCGGCGAATCCGGGTCGGGAAAGAGCATCACCGCGCTCTCTTTGCTGCGGCTGCTTCCCGAGCGCGCATCGGTAACGGGCGGCAGCGTCCAACTCGGGGCGCGAGACGTGCTGGCGATGGACCAGACACAGCTGCGCAGCGTGCGCGGTGCGCAGATAGCGATGATCTTCCAAGACCCGTTGACATCGCTGAATCCGCTGATGACGGTTGAGCACCAACTGGTCGAAGCGATGCGCTTGCACAACCGCAAGCTCCCGCGCGACGAGGCCGCCGTCCGCGCGGGCGAGCTGCTCGAGCTGGTTGGCTTCACCGAACCGAAGCGGACCCTCTCGAGCCATCCCCACCAGCTGTCCGGCGGGATGCGGCAACGGGTTGTGATCGCGATGGCGATCTGCAACCACCCCCAGCTGCTTATCGCCGACGAACCAACCACCGCCCTGGATGTCACCACCCAGGCCCAAGTACTCAGCACGCTGCAGAAGGCGCGCGAACAGATGGGCTCGGCAATGATCCTGATCACCCACGACCTCGGCGTGATCGCCGAGCACGCCGACCGCGTGAGCGTCATGTACGGGGGTCGGATCGTCGAGTCGGGAAGCACCAGCGAGTTGCTGAGCAACCCCAGGCACCCGTATACGTTGGGGCTGTTGGCAAGCCGCCCGTCTGTCACCACCCGCAAGCGGTTGCACTCGATTCCCGGCACACCGCCGCAGCTGTTCGAGGAGCTGACCAGTTGCGCCTTCGCCCCGCGTTGCCCGCACGCCCAGGAGCGCTGCCGGACCGAACCGCCCGCGCTCCGCGAGCTGGCCGAAGGACGGTTGGTGGCCTGCCACTTCGCCGAACAAGCAGACACGTGGCGTTCGGCGATAGAGGCCGAGGAGCCGGAAGTCGGCGTGGATCCAGCAGACGTCGCATCGTCAAGTGCCCCCCAACCTCTGTTGACGGTCAGTGGGCTCGTCAAAGACTTCAGCGGTCGCCGGCGCCTGTTTCGTGCCTCTGATGCCGCGCTGCGCGCGGTCGATGACGTCTCCTTCCAGATCCTGCCCGGCAGAACGCTCGCGCTCGTGGGAGAGTCTGGGTCGGGGAAGTCCACGACCGCCCGGTCGGTTCTGCGGCTGATCGAACCGACCGGTGGCCAGCTCAGCTTCGACGGAATCGATGTGATGGCACTCTCGGGAGCGGCGCTGCGTCGGTTCCGCCGGAACGCGCAGCTCGTGCAGCAGGACCCATACTCCGCGCTGAACCCTCGCCGAACCGTCGGGGACGCGATCGGCGAGCCGCTGCGTGTGCATGGGCTGGCCAGTGGGCGTGCGGTCGCTGCGAAGGTCACGGAGCTGCTCGAGGCTGTCGGACTGCGGCCAAACCACGCGCGGCGGTTCCCGCACGAGTTCTCCGGAGGCCAGCGGCAGCGGATCTGCATCGCGCGGGCGCTCAGCCTCGAACCCCGGCTGCTGGTCCTGGACGAGCCCGTCTCGGCCCTTGACGTGTCGATCCAGGCCCAGATTCTCAACCTGCTGAGCGACCTCCAGCGTGAACGGGGGCTTGCCTTCCTGTTCATCACCCATGACCTCGCAGTGGTCCGCGCGATCGCCGATGAGGTCGCTGTCATGTATCGCGGCCGGATCGTCGAAACCGGGATCGCGAGCGAGGTGCTGGACCGTCCGCAGCACGACTACACACGAACCCTGCTGGCCGCCGTCCCGGACCCATTCGCGGCCGGCGTCGGGCTCTCGACCGAGGCCACTCACGCTGTGCGACCGATGATTGGACAGGGGTGAGCCATGCTGACGCGCGCGCTTTCCAGGCTTCTGCAAACGGTTCTGGTGATGCTCGGCGTGGTGACCGCCATGTTCCTGGCGGTGCGAGCGCTGCCAGGGGATCCGGCCGTGCAGCTGGCCGGCCCCAGCGCCACACCCGCGACCATCGTCGCGATCCGGGCGCAATACCACCTGAACGACCCGATCTTTACGCAGTACACGCATTGGCTCGGTCAGCTGCTCAGCGGGAACCTCGGTATCTCGATCATCTACCAGACGAAGGTCACAACCCTGATCGGCCAGTCTCTGCAGCCCTCGCTACAGCTGCTGGTTGCCGCGATGGTGATCGGCGTGCCGCTCGGCGTGCTCGGCGGGGTGCTCGCGGCGACCCACCGGCGCAAACCGGCAGATCTGGCGGTCAGCGGAGCCGGCTCGGTAGTTCTGGGCATGCCGGCGTTCTGGACCGGACTGCTGATGCTGTTGCTGTTCTCCGTCAAGCTGCACTGGTTCCCATCCGGCGGTTGGGCGAACGTCTTCACAAATCCGGGCGACGGCTTCACGACGCTCGCGATGCCAACGGTGACCCTCGGAGCCGGGGTCGCGGCGGTTCAGGCGAGGTTCGTGCGCTCGTCGATGATCGAGGCACTCACCGGCGACTATGTGCGCACCGCTCGCGCCAAGGGCGCAAGCGAACGCAGAGTCGTCTGGGTACACGCGCTGCGCAACGCGCTGCTGCCGGTCATCACGATCACGGGCATCCAGGTTGGCGCGCTACTCGGAGGCGTGGTTGTGATCGAGAACGTCTTCGCGCGCCCCGGGCTGGGAACGCTGATCGCCAACGCGATCTCTCAACGCGACTATCCAGTGGTCCAGGGCGTCACGCTCGTGCTCGTCGCTGTCTTCGTGCTCGTGAACCTGGCCGTTGACCTGCTCTATTCCGTCGTCGACCCGCGGATCCGCCACTGACGAAGATGACCGTCCTCGATACACCGACATTGACCACCGGTGACCCTGTCTCCGGCTCCTGGGCGGCCGCATCCCCGTGGAAACGGGCGGCGCGTCGGTTCATCAGGCAGCCGGCAGGGATTATCGGAACCCTGATCTTCCTGCTCTACGCGCTGATGGCGATCGCGCCCTCGCTGTTGGCACCCCACAATCCTGACCAGATCTTCGCCTCAGCGACGCTGCAAAAGCCCACCGGTAGGTTCCTGTTCGGAACCGACCCGATCGGGCGTGACGTCCTCTCACGCGTGATCTACGGCGCGCGGCCTTCGATGATCGTCGGCTGCGTGGCCGTCGGGATCGGCGCGTTGGTCGGAGCGTTCTCCGGGCTTGCCGCCGGGTTCTATGACAACCACGTCACGAACGCGATCATGCGTGTCTGGGACGGGGTCTTCGCGGTTCCCGCGATCGTGCTGGGACTGATACTCGCGGCGACCTTCGGCCCAGGCGTGACCGTCGTGGCGGTTGCCGTCGGGATCGCCGCCGCACCGCACCTCGCCCGCGTTTCACGGTCCGCGTCACTCGGCGAGTCGAACCTTGGCTACGTCGAAGCCGCC
The DNA here is from genome assembly GCA_021820105.1 of Actinomycetes bacterium. Taxonomy (GTDB): domain Bacteria; phylum Actinomycetota; class Thermoleophilia; order Solirubrobacterales; family Solirubrobacteraceae; genus Palsa-465. The sequence continues at coordinate 13,245 of JAKAED010000038.1, forward strand.
GAAGCGCTCGGTTATCCGCGCTGGCGCATCTTCCTGGTCCACGTACTGCCCAACTCGTTGAGCCCGATCATCGTGCAGCTCGCGCTCACGATGGCGTTCGCGATCCTGCTGGAGAGCGCACTCGCGTTCCTGGGCGTAAGCGTGCAGCCGCCTCAGGCATCGTGGGGCGCGATGCTTGCCGACAGCCGCGACTACCTCAGCTCGGGATGGTGGTACGGCCTTTTCCCGGGACTGGCGATCACCATCCTGGTGTTCGCTGTCAATCTGCTCGCAGACGCCGCTCGCGATGCGTTCGACCCCCGCGCAGACCGATGAACTCAGGCCGCGAACCATCTGCCCGAACGCGGCCGAACCTGCTCGTGATCATGGCCGACCAGCTGCGGCACGACTGGCTAGGGGCCACCGGCACCAACGGTGTCTCGACCCCGAATATCGACGCGCTGGCAGCACGGGGTCGTCGCTTCACACAGACCTGCACAAACGCTGCGATCTGCGTGCCGGCACGGACCGCGCTGGCGACTGGTCGCTCTCCCGAGCAACTCGGCTCGCTTGGCAACGACGCGGTGCTCGGCCTCGATACGCCCACCCACTACCAGCATCTGCGTGATCACGGTTACCACGTCGGGGTCGTCGGCAAGCTCGACCTGGCGAAGTCGGCGAGCTACAACGGTCGCAGGGGAGATCGCCCGCCGGTCTTCAGTTGGGGGTTCACCCATCCGCTGGAGGGTGAAGGCAAGATGCACGCCGGGCTCTTCCCCACACCACAGGGCCCGTACGGATTCTGGCTTCAAGAGCAAGGGCTCTACGAACGGTTTCACGTCGACTACGCCCAGCGATTCAGTGGCATGCGCCGGCGCCGTCAAACCGGGGACCGCACGATCCCGCTCTACGCAGGGGACGGCCTGTTCCGGGACTCAGTGCTGCCAACTGAGGCATTCGAGGATCACTGGCTCGGTCAGCAGGCGGCCAGCTGGCTCGAGCACGCCGGCAGAGACTTCCCGTGGTATCTGTTCGTGAGCTTCGTTGGGCCGCACGACCCGTTCGACCCGCCGACTGAGTGGGCCGACCGCTTCCGCGACGCTGTGCTGCCGGCACCGATTCCTGCGGCTGCGGACACCGCGGGAGGGCCTGCTTCGCTTCAGCCATGGCCGATGACGTCCGAGCAGATCGCCACCGCACGACGCCAGTACACAGCCGCAGTCGCGCTGATCGATGAGCAAGTCGGCGTGATCCTGTCCACAGTCGAGCGCCTCGGCATCGCGGGAAACACGATCGTCGTCCTCACCGCCGATCATGGCGAGATGCTCGGTGACCACGGGGTCTTCCAGAAGAGCGTCGCCTACGAATCGGCGATGCGCGTGCCCCTGATCGTCGCTGGTCCCGGCATCGAGCCGGGGGTCAGCGACGCGCTGATCGAGCTTGCCGACCTTGGACCGACGCTCTGCGAGCTCGCCGGACTGCCGGCTCAGGCGGACCTGGACGCGCGCAGCTTCGCGGCTCTTCTGGACGCAGCCGGGGAAGGCTCCCACCGACGCGTGGCAGTCTGCTCGGAGGCGCACTACATCGCGATCCGTTCCGCGCGCCACAAGGTGATCCGCCACTTCGATCGCGCCGGCCTGGAGCTCTCGGGGGAACCTGACGAGGTCTACGACCTGATCACCGATCCGACCGAGCAGCACAACCTCGATGCCGAAGACCCGACGGTGGCGTCCGCGGTACGCGACGAGCTAGTCGCTCTGGCACGGACGGACGGGCACGTCCTGGACAGACTGGCGGCCAGCGGGCCGCCAGTGGCTCTGAACGTCTGAACCTTCCCTCAAGGAGAGCCTGAGCAAGTGAGAGTCATCTATGTGGATGTCGACAGCCTGCGCCCCGACCACCTCGGCTGCTACGGCTACCACCGGGCTACGAGCCCGAATCTCGATGCGCTCGCGCGGCGCAGCGTGACGTTCGACCGCTACTACTGCTCGGACTCGCCCTGCCTGCCCTCCCGCGCGGCGCTCACCAGCGGACGCTTTGGAATCGTCAACGGCGTAGTCGGCCACTTTGAGGAGGCGGGACGGTTTCGTCTGGAGCCAGGGCATCGCGCTGATCCGGACCACCCGTTGCTCGGGCAGCGCCTCGGCGAGCACGGCTACTACACGGCATCGATCTCGATGTTCGCGGAGCGACACCGTGCCTACTGGTTCTACGGGAACTTCCGTGAGACGATCCGCGCGACCGACGAGATCAACGACGAGCAGGCTCACCAGATCAATCCTCGCGCGTGCGAGTGGCTCGAGCGCCACCACGACGAAGACAATTGGTTCCTGCATATCAACTACTGGGAGCCCCACACCGACTACATCCAGGACCCTAGCTGGACCGCCACGGCCGCCAGTCTCGGGCCGGTCGGGTCATGGCCGGATGAGGCGACAATCGCTGCTCATGCGGACATCTACGGGCCGAGCAGCGCGCTTGACCTTCGCTACAGCGGATTCCTGGGCGGGCTCACGCCGCCGCCGGTGCCGGAGAACATGCCGCAGGCGATCCGTAACCGGCAGGACTATGAGCACCTGATCAACGGATACGACGGCACGATCCTGTGCTGGGATCATTACTTCGGAGAGCTGCTGGCAAAGCTCGAAGAGCTCGGCATCGCCGAGGACACGGCGATCATCGTCAGCGCCGATCACGGCGAGTCGATGGGAGAGAGCGGCCAGTACTCCGAACACGGCCTGGCCAACGAGCCAACCCATCACATCCCGCTGGTTGTCTACTGGCCGGGCGTCACCGACTCACTCGCCGACAACGACCGGCGCTGCGACGCGCTGCTCTACAACCTCGATCTCGCACCGACGCTGTGCGACATGCTCAATGTGCCGATCCCCAACGGATGGCATGGCCGGTCGTTCGCGCACGCGCTCCGCGGAGAGGGGGTCGAATCCCGCGACTATCTCGTGCTCGGGCATGGCGCCCACTCCTACCAGCGCGCCGTTCGTACCCGGGATCACCTGTATGTCCGCACCTACCATCCGGGCGCATTCAAGGCCGAGTGGGAGCAGCTCTACGACGTCACCGTGGATCCGTGCCTGACCGCGAATCTGGTCGACAGCCAGCCGGAGTTACTGGACCAGATGCGCGCGCGCCTGCAGGAGTGGTGGACACATTACGCCGGGCGTCCGGGATCGCTACCGGATCCGATGCAAACGACGCTCGGCCGTGGCCCGACCTACTACAACGATCCCGCACGCTACATGCAGCATCTCCGCGACACCGGCAGGAGCGCGCAGGCTGAGGACCTCGCACAACGTCTTGGGCACGTTTGAGCACGGAGGCGTTCACAGACCTCGCGAAGGCCGACACGAGCCGCTGGTCATCGCCTCAGGGGAACGTGACCGGCATCGGGCTGGTTGCCTCGTACAGCACATGCTTCTGGCTGCTGGTTGTCGTCCTTGGTGTCGCTGCAGGCACGGCCGCGGGTCTATTGATGCTGGTCCTACATACCACTGAGGGGCTGGCCTATGGGGTCCACAGATCGAGTCTGCTTGCGACAGCCCAAGCCGCCCCTGAACGGCGATGGCTCAGCGCATTGCTGGTCGCCAGGCGAGCAAGTGCCAAATGCTGTGGATGACATCGAGTGAAGAGGTTCAGGCGGCGACCATCTCGTCAGTCATTTCGTCGTCGTTGTCATCGTCGTCTGTGACTTGGATTCAGTCGTTGAACTTCACGCCGGTGAGCCAGGCCTCCAGCGCGACCCGATTCCCCTCGTCGTCGCTGCCGACATGTAGCGTGCGAACATCTCCCATGGCGTGCCTTCCTTTCCCGCCTCTCGCCGATCGGTCTTAATCAACCGGGAACGTGAGGACGATGGCTTCGCTTGGCTGCGGAGCGACGCCCTGAAGTGGCTGAGCCCTGTCGTTTGTTGGTGTCAGGCGGGGTGTTGCCTGATTGGCCGGTGGATGTCACCACCAAATCGACCGGCGGCCCAACAACTGCCGGTCAGCCGGATCTGCTCAAAACAACTCCACTCTTGATCTACTTCCTGGTCGCCTCCGATCCACGCTCGATGAGCGCCAGATCGTCAGCCGCCGGCGGACAAAGTGCAGCCAAATCAAGCCGTCGCAGTGCATCCAGATCGGACCGTCGTTCCTAGAAGGTACGCCGCGTCCCTCCTCACACGCATCCACGACTTCTCCGTATAGCTCCGCACTCCTCTTCGCAGGGGCATCGTGAGCACGGTCTTTGCCCGGTGGTACGCCCATGATCTGGCGAGCCACGGTTGGATCTTGCCTGTCGGCGAAGCGTGGAGCAGGCTGTCGTAGACGGCCTGGTCGAATGGCCCGGCGTTGCTCCAGGTTGCGGCCACGGCCGCCCACGACGTCGGGTAATCCGGCCCACCCAGAGCAAGCCATCCACTTGCCGATTTCATCGGCGTCGCCTGCGTGATTGATGTCTCCGCAAGCGTGACGCCGAGAGTCGCTGCTAAGACGACGCCGGTCGAGAGCGCTGCGCTCGCGACCTCCTTCTGCCGTCACACGTTCTGACTTCTCCGCATTTGGCACCCCTCCTCGTTGATTGTCAGTCCTCGACAGGTCGGCGGGTCTGCCATCCAGCCTCTCGTGCCTCGCGATGTTCGGCGACACCGAGCGGCAAACCGCAGGAGATCCTGCCGGCAGAACAGCCGACCAGACGCACGCCCACGTTCAGGAGGGTGGCGGCAATGTTGCACACATCGCGTGCTGTTGCGCAACGTTGCAGCAAACGATAAGGTGCCCGATAATGAGGCGGGGCCTAAATAGATGCGGCTGAATCGTTTGAGTTGGCCGTGCGCATGCGCCCCCGCCAGGATCGTTCACGTCGGAATCGGAAGCTTCTCGCGCGCGCACACGTGCTGGTACACGATGGCCGCCGACGGCGAGGGCGAGTGGGGCATCTGCGCCTTCACCGGGCGCCGGCCGGACGCCGCCGAGGCACTCGGTCCGCAGCAGGGTCTCTACACCCTGATCGAGCGCGGCACGGCGACCGACTCGCTGAGTGTGATCGAGGTCGTCAGCGAGGTCCGGCCCGGCTCCGACCTGGACGGCTTCACGGAGGCGGTGGCGGCACCGCAGACCGCGATCGTGACCCTGACCGTCACCGAGGCCGGCTACCGGCCGACGGCGGTGGCAGAGCGCGCCGCCACCGGAGCAGAGAGCCCGTTGCCGAACCCGCCGCAGCGGCTGGCCGCGGCACTGGTCGAGCGCCACCGCCGCCACGCCGGGCCGCTGGCGATCGTCTCCTGCGACAACCTGCACGCCAACGGCAGCGTGCTGCGCGAGCGCGTGCTCACTGAGGCCGAGCCGCTGGACGCGGAGGCGGCCGGCTGGATCGGCCGGGAGGTCAGCTTCGTCAGCACCTCGGTCGACCGCATCACGCCGCGGATCACCGAGGCCGACCGCGAGCTGGTCCTGCGCGAGCTCGGTCTCGTGGACCTGGCCCCGGTGGTCACCGAGCCGTTCTCCGACTGGATCCTGAGCGGGGAGTTCCCCGCCGGGCGCCCGGCCTGGGAGAGCGCCGGTGCGCGCTTCGTGGCCGACATCGACCCCTTCGAGCTGCGCAAGCTCTGGATCCTCAACGGTGCGCACTCGCTGCTGGCCTTCCTCGGGCTGGCGCGCGGGCACCTCACCGTCGCCGACGCGATCCGCGACCCCGAGCTGGTGCAGGCGATGGAGCAGTTCTGGGACCTGGCCGAGCGTCACCTGCCCAGTGCCTCCGAGCTCGACCTCGAGACCTACCGGCGAGAGACGCACGCGCGCTTCGCCAATGGGCGGATGGGCTACCCGCTGATGCAGATCGCCGGCGACGGCCGCGACAAGCTGCGCCAGCGCGTCGTGCCCGTGATCGAGGCTGCGCTCGACGCCGGAGAGTCGGCCGAGCCCGCGCTGCGGGTGGTGCGCGCCTGGGCCCGGTGGCTGCTCGAGGATCCCGCGCGCGCCGCCACCGACCAGAATGCCGAGCTGCTGCGCGGCGTGCTTGACGCCGGCGGCGGCGAGGACAGGATGCGCGGGCTGCTCGGCCTGCTGGCGCCGAGGCTCGCGGAAGACACCGACCAGTGAGGGGGACCGTTGAAGATCGCAGCCGCTGAGGTCATCGTGACCAGCCCCAGCCGCAACTTCGTGACGCTCAAGCTGACCACCGACGACGGCGTCACCGGGCTCGGTGACGCGACCCTCAACGGACGCGAGCTCGCGGTTGCCACCTACCTCTCCGAGCACGTCGTGCCGCTGCTGATCGAGCGCGACGCCCACCGCATCGAGGACACCTGGCAGTACCTGTATCGCGGCGCCTACTGGCGGCGTGGGCCGGTGACGATGGCGGCGATCGCGGCCGTCGACATGGCGCTCTGGGACATCAAGGGCAAGGTCGCCGCCCTGCCCCTCTACCAGCTGATCGGAGGCGCCTCGCGTGCCGGGTTGCTCGCCTACGGGCACGCCTCGGGCACGACGCTCGAGTCGCTGGCGGAGTCGGTTCAGGCGCACCTGGAGCGCGGCTACCGGGCGATCCGCGTGCAGACCGCGGTGCCCGGGATCAACGCGCTCTACGGCGTCGCCGCCCAGGCCCAGGCGTCCGGCGAGCGCTACGACTACGAGCCGGCCGGCCGTGGCGCGCGGCCCGTGGAGGAGGACTGGGACACGCGCGCCTACCTGCGCCACGTGCCGAAGGTCTTCGAGCACGTGCGCCGGCAGTTCGGACCCGAGCTGCCGCTGCTGCACGACGCCCACCACCGCCTGCGCCCGATCGAGGCGGCACGGCTGGGCAAGGAGCTCGAGCCCTACGACCTGTTCTGGCTCGAGGACTGCACTCCCGGCGAGAACCAGCAGGGGCTGCGGCTCGTGCGCCAGCACACGACCACGCCGCTGGCGATCGGCGAGGTCTTCAACACCGTGTACGACTTCCAGACGCTGATCACCGAGCAGCTGATCGACTACGTGCGCGCCGCGGCCACCCACTTCGGCGGTGTGACACCACTGCGCAAGGTGATGGACTTCGCCGCCACCTACCAGATCCGCTCGGGCTTCCACGGCCCCACCGACGTCTCACCGGTCGGCCTCGCCGCGCAGCTGCACGTCGGCCTCGCGATCCACAACTTCGGGATCCAGGAGTACATGGAGCACAGCCAGGCGACCAACTCGGTGTTCCGCCAGAGCATGAGCTTCGAGGACGGCCACCTGCACCCGGGCGACGCCCCGGGGCTGGGCGTCGAGCTCGACGAGGCCGCCGCCGCCGGCCACCCCTACGAGCCCGCCTACCTTCCGGTCAGCCGGCTCAAGGACGGCACGATGCATGACTGGTAGTCCAACGCTGATGATCCAACCAGATAATGATCATGGGCGTTTCCGGATCCGGGAAGTCGGCGGTCGGTCGCCCGACCGCCGAGCGTATGGCTCTGCCGTTTACACAAGGAGACGATCCGCACTCGCCCGCGCCTCCACCCGAGCCCACCGACAACCCGGGTCCGAGGTGCACAACGTGGCAACATTGCCGAGGCGCGGCCCGCTTGCCACGCTGAGCGCCGAAGTGGCGCATTTGTGGCAGGTTGGCCGGCGGCCTGCCGAGTTGCCACGTTCGACAGGAGGGTGGGCCATCCTGGCCAGGACCCCGGTGGAGCGTTGACACTTCCCTGGTGAGGTTTTGCTCTGCCGGACGGGTCGACGAGATTCCGAGCGCGTGGGTACGCAGAGCATGACGTATGAGATCGGAGGTGGAAGTCCTGACCTGGGGCCCTGACAAGGGGGAACCCAGCGCTACCGCGCCCCCCCGAGTCCCAGGCGCTCATCGAGTCCTGGTTCTCAAAGCTCAAACTCCACTGCGTCTAGCGCGAAGAGTTCGAGACCCTCGAGGAAGCCCGCACCGTCATCGGCGGCTACGTCTACAGCTACCACGACCGGCCACACAGCGGCCTGAACTACCGAACGCCGCCCGAGGTCGCGGCAACCTGGAACGACTACGACTGACCACTCACTAAAACAAGCGGCCTGAGTGACAACTCTTACGGGGTCCGGGCCACCGATCACACTCACGCCACCCACGCGAGCCAACGGCCTGATTCACCTACATCGATGCCGATAGAGCCCAAAAAGGGCTTCCTGACGTTTCCATGGGTAACCAGAGCTAGCGTGGTGAATTACCCACGGAAGCGTCAGGATACATTGAAAGGGGGCGAGCCCCCACTTGACCTAACGCCGGCCGACCGCACCAGGCAGGACTCTACCCGGCATCAAGTGGGAAGCCCTGAGCGCTCATCCGATGCCACCGCTCCCGGAGCAGATGTGCGGCCGCCTTGGGCTGACGGTCTCGGGTGAATATTCCCTTCTTGTTTCCGTCAACCCGACGGATCCCGCTCGGGGTCGCGAAGTCCGCGAAGGCCCACACGTGCTCGCCAACCACCTCCGTCGTGTCATCGAACACCCGGAGGTACATCTTCAGCATGGCACGCTGGTATTCCTCTGTCCACAACACGTCGTCGAACACGCTGTGCAGCCCTGCGATGGCATCGGCGCCGAACTCAGTGAAGATAATCGGGCGGCCGATATGTTGCCATTGCGCCACTTCGGCGCGCAGGGCATCCTCTGCAGCTCGGAGATTGCCTGACTGGAAGTACCAGCCGTAGTATCGGTTGAGCATCACTACGTCAAATAGCTCGGCAAGTTGACAGCGGTCGGGCGGCGTGAGCATGTTGGTGAAACCGATCGGTCGGGTTGGGTCGAGGCGGCGCGTCTCGGCGACGAGGGGCTCGAAATATGAACGTGCGTCGGGACTCGCGGAGTCCGGCTCGTTCGCTAGCACCCACATGACGACTGAGGGATGGTTCCTGTCTCGCTGGATCAGCTCCCTAATCGCGTCGAGGTGACGTTCCCGGGTCGTATCCGAGATTGTCTCTGGAGAGAAGGTCGCGAGCGGCTTATCGAAGCCGGTCAACTGCGGCCAGCTGAGGTTCAGCCCAACAGCAGGGCTCTCGTCGATGACGACAATGCCGTGGCGGTCGGCGTAGTCGAGAACCTCCTCGGCATAGGGGTAGTGGCTGGTCCTGAAGGAGTTGGCCCCAAGCCATTCCAATAGGGCGAAGTCGTGGACCATGGCGGTGTCATCGTGCGCTCGCCCGCGCACGGCACCGTCCTCGTGTTTGCCGGCGCCCAGAAACCGAAACGGTTGACCGTTGATGAGGAAGCGTGCACCATCCACCTCGACCGTTCTGATTCCAACGGATTGGACGTACTGGTCGACCAGTTGCGACTCCCTGAATAGCTGAACCTCAAGGTCGTACAGGTTGCCCTGCCCTGGGGCCCACAGCTCGGCGACTGGAACACGTAGTTGGGCTGCGTGGCCCTCGGCCGTCGCCGCTTCGTTGCCGAACCGGTCGCGCAGGGTCGCGACAACCCTCAGAGATTCGGAGCCTCCGGCCACCGTCGCTTCATAGTCGACAAGGCCGGCCCGGCCGTCGATGTTCGTAGTCACGGTCAGATCCGTGATCCGCGCAGTTGGAGTCGTGTGCAGCCAGATGCTGCGATGCAAACCGGCGTAATTGAAGAAATCGTGGAAAAAGCGTTGCCGCGGACCATGCGGCGTGTCCACAATGATTCCCGGCGGAATGGTCGTGTAGCTCAACTCGTTGTTGACGAGCACGGTCAGTCGCTGATGACTACCAGCAAGCGCAAGCTGAGTGATGTCAGCTTCAAACGGTAGGTATCCGCCCTCGTGCTCGGCCACCAGAGTCTCGCCAACCCAGACACTCGCCTGATGCGTCGCCGAGCCGAACTGGATCAAGGTGCGCCGACCGGACCATGACGGGGGAACCCAGAAATCCGTCTGATACCACACATCGCCGACGTGATTGCGAATCCTCGTGTCGGCCAGCACGTCGTTGTAGCTGCAGGGAACCGGCATCTCGAGCGAAGTGTTCAGAGGACTTCGCCACCAGCGTTCGGCCCGCCCCTGACGATCACCATCAAGCTTGAACGCCCAGAGGCCGTCTAACGCCTTTCTCTCCCGTGTCGGTCCGTCTTGTGGCCTGAGCATCAGGCGGGTCCTCCTCTTAGCTAAGCCGAAACACGGCGTGTGGGATGTCCCGAACAAGCGCTTGCATGATCGAGTGCGCGTCGTCGATCTCGAGCTGGTGTTCCGAGACAAGCTCGGCCAGGTACGTCGCGTCGAGTCGACGGCTCGCGTCATGTCGTGCGGGGATTGAGCACAGCGCCCGCGTGTCGTCGATGAACCCCGAGGTTTTGTAGAAGCCTGCAGTCTCGGTGATCGCGGCCCGGTACCGCCGGGCTGCTGCTGGAGCGTCAAGGAACCACCAAGGGGCACCGGCGTACACGCTTGGGTAGAAGCCCGCCAAGGGTGCTATGTCCCTGGAGAAAGTGGACTCATCAACGGTGAATAGGACGATTCGGAACGTGGGGCAGGTTCCCACCGCATTCAGAAGCTCCCGAAGCGGCTCCGTATAACTGGCCACAAGCGGAAGATCATGCCCTGTATCCGGACCGAAGCGCTCGAACGTCGGGGTGTGGTGGTTGCGCAGGATCCCTGCATGTAGCTGCATAACAAGGCCGTCCTCGGCGGCCATGCAGCCGAACTCGAACAACATGTTGCGTCGGTAGGCCTCCACGCCTTCAGGGGTTATCGAGCCGTCCAACCCCTGACGATGAAGCACCTCTGCCTGACGCCTGCTCAACGGCGTAGCCCACGCGTCGCGGACGCCGCAGTCAGTCGCGGTCGCCCCGTGCTCTTTGAAGAACGCTCGCCTCATGCGGATGGCTTCGAGCAACCCCGAATAGTTCTCGCAGTCCTGCCCGGTGACATCCGTCAGCGCATGCAAGCGCTCCCTCCACGTGTCCGTTCCGGGAGCCATGTAGGCATCGGCTCTGAGGGTTGGGATGACTCTAGTCGGCAGGTCAGCGGCCTGCTCAAGGTGTTCATGGTGCTCGAGCCCGTCCACGGGATCGTCGGTCGTGGCGAGCACTTCGACGTTGAACCGGGCGAGAAGCTCACGGGGTCTGAACTCTGGAGCGCCGAGGTATGAGGAGATCTCGTCATAGAGTTCGTCGGCGTTGTGTGCCGAGGGTGACTGCGCTATGCCAAAGACGCGCGAGAGGGAATCCTCGAGCCAATATCGGGTTGGGGTACCCGCGAAGACGTGCCAGTTCTCGCAGAGGCGCCGCCAGACCGACCGCTGGTCTCCAGGTTCATCGCCGAGCCCAAGCTGCTCGAGCGGGATGCCGATGCTGTGCAACAGGCGGGTGACGTAGTGATCCGGGGTAATAAAGAGTTCGGAAGGGCCGTTGAACGGGCGGTTCTCAGCTAGGCTCCGTGCGCTCACATGCCCGTGCGGCGAAATGATCGCCGCCCCTTCCACGGCGCCGTAAATCTCACGCGCGAGGTCGCGGACTTTCGACCGGCCGCCGAGCAGCCCGTCCGAATGTTTGCCGTCAAGCATCGGCCGGCGGCTCAAAGGCTGAGGTAGACCTGCGAATCTGCAGATGCGTTGGCAGAGCGACAACCTCGTCAGTACGGTTAGGATCCTCGACCTTTGCCAGCAGCAGCTGTACGGCGGTACGCCCAAGCCGTTGCAGGTCGCCAGCCACCGTCGTCAGCGGCGGACTGCAGAAGTCTGAGCCAAAGACGTTGTCGCATCCCACGAGGCTGAGCTCCCCCGGGACATGGACTCCCCGTTCCTTCAAACGCCGCATCGCTCCGATTGCCAGCAGATCATTGAACGCTATGCAGGCGGTCACACCAGCACCTACGGCGGCATCGGCGGCGGCAGGCCCCGCCGCGATCATCGGGGCGAAGGGGCCCAGTTTGACCAGCCGCACAGGTTTGCGTTTCGCCGCGACTCGCAGTGCCCGCCATCTAAGTCCATCTGACCAGGAGCTCCTGGGTCCGGAGAGATACGCCACATCGCGGTGCCCCAGGGAGATGAGGTGGTCAAGTGCCTGCTCCACCCCGACACCCGTGTCAAGCCACACAGAAGAGAACCCCTCCAACACGCGGTTGATGAGCACGATCGGACACGCTTGCGCAGCCGCGCGCAGTTGCTTGTTCGAAACACGCGATGCGGCCAGGAGGACGCCGTCTGCGATCTTGGAGACCCGCTGCAGTGCCTGTTCCTCCACCGCAGATGACTCTTGCGTGTCGGCCAGGATCTGCGTGAACCCGGAGGCGGTCAATTGCAGCTGGGTCCCGCGGGTGAGCTCAGCGTAAAACGGATTCGCGATGTCAGGTATGAGAAGCGCGACGCTGTGAGTAGCTCGGCCGGCCTTGGTGCGTCGGCCCCCGTTTGTTCCATAATCCACCTCCCGAGCGGCCTCCAGAACGCGCCTGCGAGTCGCCGGATGGACCCTGTCGGGGTCTGAGAGGGCCCGAGATACGGTCGACGGCGCAACGCCAGCACGCTCCGCGACGTCGCGGATGGTGGGACGCGGCTGGGGCTCCTCCACTGCGGCTGACTGGGGCGTCACTGGGGGTACCGTGACCTCATCAGCATCAATGTAGCGTTACTGGCAACATTTGACAACACGCGCAAAGTTGCAAGAAGTCTCATGGCGTTGCTGGGCGTCCATTTTGGGTGTTCCATGCGGGCAGGGCTGGGTTGCCGGTCCCGCCGGCCGGCTCTTGGTGGGGCTCGTAGCCGAGGTGATCGGGCAGCTCGACCTCCATCGCCCGCTCGACCGTCCACTTCGTCATCTGCGCAGCAAGCCGCCCCGGCCCGTGATCTCCTCACCCGAGGCCGCGCCGGCCATCAGCTGCTCGCTCAACTCATCCGGCAGCAGCTCCTTGATCCTGTCCGCGACCGGGTCCGGGAGGCGCGCAGAGCCGGCGCGTCGCTGCGCTCGCCCTCCGGGCTCGCTCCGCGACACGCCGGCGCTCCCATCCTGCGGTTCCTGGCTCTCATCCAGCCTGGTTGTGATTGTGGACGACATCGCTCTCCTTTCGAGAAGTGATGCCTACACGGATGAGCGGACGATGCCGACGGGTCAGCCAGGCGGGGCCGGTGGGAGGACGTGAAGACGGTGTGTTGAGAACTGCGCAACTGGCCCCTGAGCTACATCTATTTGCATCGCGCGGCCAGCCATGGCCGAACTGTTAGGCGCGGCGCTGGATGACTCTAAATCCGAGGTTGCCGCTGCTCGACTCGGGGGTGTTTGAGCTCCGCGCGGCGACGCGGTACCGATGGCAGTAGGAGTCGTGGCATAGGTAGGAGCCGCCGCGCATGACGCGCCGAGTGCCGTGGTCTGGGCCGGGCGGGTTCTGGTGACGGGACTTGCTGTAGTAGTCGGTTGCGAACCAGTCGGCACACCATTCCCAGACGTTGCCAGAGGTTTGGTAGATCCCGAAGTCGTTGGGCTCGAACGTCCGGACCGGAGCGGTGGTGAGGTAGCCATCTGCGAGTGTGTTCTCTTCTGGGAATACGCCTTGCCAGATGTTGCATCGGTGCTCCCCGTCCGGTGTGAGTTCGTCGCCCCAGGGGAATCGCTGGCCGACGTGTCCGCCGCGGGCGGCGTATTCCCATTCGGCCTCGGTGGGTAGGCGTGCTCCGGCCCAGGCGCAGAACGCGCTGGCGTCGAACCAGGAGATGTGGACGACCGGGTGGCGTGGCAGTTCGCGCCACAGCGACCGACGACCGTAGGGATGAGCCCAATCGGCGCCCTGAACCTCGATCCACCAGTCGACGCCTGTGATCCGACCGACGATGTCTTCGTCGCGAGCCTGGACGGCAAGGTGGAACACGGCGGATGACCCGAATCGCTCCGCATCGGTGACGTATCCGGTGGCGTCGACGAAGGCTGCGAACTGGGCGTTGGTCACCGCGGTCACGGCGATGGAGAACGCGTCGACATGAACATCGTGCACCGGTTGCTCGCCATCGTTGGGATAGCCCTCGCCGAATGGGTCGCCCATCGCGAAGGCGCCGCCCGGCAGGCGGGCATATTGGAGCCGAGCCGGACCGCTGTCAGCGCTGCGGTGCACGACCGTGTCGACGCTTGGCGCAGCCTTCGCGCCGCTGTCCTGGGGCTCGCGTGCCGGTACGCAGCAGCCGCTCATGGTCTCAAGATTAGCGTTGTGGCCTGTGTCGAGATCGTTGCTTCCGCCCGCCGTCTGGGGCCGTCAAAGTCAGGACGTGCCTGCCGGTGTCAGGGTTCCTGGGACCGGCAGATCCACGGTGCCCCAGCGGGGGTCGCGATCGCTTGGTATAACGTCGGCGGTGTCCACCAGCCAGTTGAGCAGCACCTCGCGGAACTCGCGGAGCATATCGGCGTACCGGACGTCCCCGGCGAGGTTGGTCTGCTCGTTGCGATCGTTGATGCGGTCGTAGAGTTCCGCGGGCTCGTAGCGGCGCCACACGTAGGTCCATTCGCGACTGCGGACTGCGAACGCTTTACCGACGACGTCCGGCTGTGCGTGCTGGATCGCCGATTTGAGA
>JAKAED010000193.1 GCA_021820105.1 Actinomycetes bacterium
TGGATCGACGGGCTGCTCATTGGCCGCGACACCGAGGCGCACACGAAGCTGTTCTATGTCCTCAGGGAGATGGCAGCGGATCCTGGGTTTGGTCCGCTGATTCCGTGGTTTGGCTTCAGTGACACGCTGCGGCTGCCAACCAGGACATCTGCCGTCTACAACCGCCGCCAGTTGCGCATCCTGCAGCTGACCATCGCGCACTGGGGCCAGGTTGCCGACTCCGCAGCAGCGCTGCATGCTGCCATCGCCACCGAGGTCGCCCTGGGGGGGAGTCTCAGGCAGCTCGAGCACCTCTGCGCGGAGAACCGCCTGAGCGGCCAGGAGCTGTTCATCGCCCGGGCCGGGGCTCGCGTGCTGCCGCCGGAGGAAGCCATGGCCGCACTCCGCGCCGCGGCGTCCGAGGCGGAGGCCCGTCACGTGGCCCCCGAACGCACGCGCGTCTTCCTCACAGGTTCGGAGCCCAACGTGGAGGTCTACGAGATCATCGAGGCCGCCGGCCTTCATGTCGTTGGCGATGATCATGGTGATGATCTGGCCGAACCTGACGGCACGGGCAGCGACACGATTGATTGGCTCGCCGACCGCTACCAGTTCAGCATGGTCGGGGCCGCCCGCGCGGGCCTCGACCGGGTGGCCTCCACCGTGGCCCGTGCCCAGAGCGTGGAGGCCGACGTAGTGGTTCAGCTCCTGGCTCCAACCGACGTGGCGTCGGAGTGGGAGCTGACGGAATTGCGAGAGCTGCTGCCGGGCACCCCGGTGCTGACGGCTCGGATGGAACCCGGAGCTGAGGATGGGAGTCTCCGGCAGCTCGTGTCGGAGCTTGCGGGCGGGGCGGAGGGTGCCGTTGCGCCGACGGTGGTGGGGGAGGCGTCCGATGTCTGAACCGACCGGAATCAGGCGTCAGCCGGAGCTGCGCTGCACTGCGGAGTTCTCACGTCATCAGCGTGAGTGGTTCCGCCAGCTGCGCGAGCGCGTCCGCGATGGGGAGCCGTTTGCCGTTCTCAGCGCCGACTCACCACACGAGATCTACCGTGCGCTCGACATCCCCTACGTGGTTGTGCAGTGGTGGTCCTCGCTGATCGCCGCCAAGCAACTGGCCCCCAGATATCTGGGAGCTCTTGCCGCAGCCGGTTACCCGACCACCCACGAGCAGTACAACTCACTTCCGCTCGGCGAGCTGCTCGACAACGATCCGGACAGCGCGCCCTGGGGTGGGCTGCCGCGTCCGACCATCCTGCAGGCGTCGCTCTCAAGCGACTCGATGCGGCAGCTGTTCGAGGTATGGGCGCGGAGGTCGGGCGCAACCTTCATTCCGCTTGAGCACAGCGTGGACACGCGCGTCTCGGTGCCCGCCAACTGGTGGGAGGAGCTACCGGATCGATGGCATGACTTCCTTCCGCGAGAGCGCCTTGACCTGCTCTCTGACGAGCTGACCGGCCTCGTTCGCCTGCTCGAGTCACTTACGGGCCGGCGCTTCTCGGAGACACGTTTTGTGGAGATCATGCGGTTGGCGAACGAGCAGGCTGAGCACAATGCGGCGACCCGTGAACTGATCGCCAGAACGCGTCCGGCACCGGTGAGCGCTGCCGAGACGATGCCCGCCGTGATGATCCCGCAGTGGCATCGCGGCAGCGTGTGGGCACGGGACGCCGCGGCCACCCTCCGGCAGGAGGTGCAGCAGCGCGTCGACGCAGGGGAGGCGGCGCATCCCGGCGAGAAGCTGCGCTTGATGTGGCTCGGCCGCGGACTGTGGTCAAGCCTGGGTCTCTACCAGCACTTCCAGGAGAAATACGGGGCCGTCTTTGTGTGGTCCATGTACCTGGGTCTGGCCGCCGATGGGTACCTTCGCTACTTCGAAGGTCGTGACCCCCTGCGCGCGCTCGCGGCCCGCTTCGTGCCCGTTGGTGAGGAGCTGCGCATGCCCACCTGGTCCAGTGCCTGGCACTTGAAGGAGGCACGGCTGCACTCCATCGACGGGGTCATCAGCCTCGGCGAGGATGACTTCTTCAGCGTCAGGCGCCTGGAGTCCGCCGGCATACCGGTGCTCACCATCCGTGCCGACAATGTGGACCGCCGGACATGGAGTGAGCAGAGCCTGATCGAACAGATCGGGGAGTTCATCGAGACGCGCGTCACGCCGGCCACGCAGGCGCGCTGAGCGAGCGGCGGCAGCAGTCCGAGCTCGAGGCATCAGGAGGAAGTGATGACGGACACACAGGTTGCGATTGTCGGCGCGGGGCCCGCCGGGTTGCTGCTCTCACATCTACTGGCGATGGACGGTATTGAGTCGATCGTCATTGACAGTCGCTCCCGTGAGAACATCGAGGACACCGTCAGGGCCGGGATCCTTGAACACGACACGGTGAAGGTGCTGACTGAGACGGCGGCCTCGCAGCGGGTGCTGGAGGACGGCATCCGCCACGATGGCATTGAGTTGCGGTTCGCGGGGGCAGGCCATCGCATCGACTTTGCGAAGCTGGTGGGCCGCGGTGTCTGGCTCTATCCGCAGCACGAGGTGCTCAGGGACCTGAT
This sequence comes from Actinomycetes bacterium, assembly GCA_021820105.1. Lineage (GTDB taxonomy): Bacteria > Actinomycetota > Thermoleophilia > Solirubrobacterales > Solirubrobacteraceae > Palsa-465. Next base: position 2,533 of record JAKAED010000193.1, read on the forward strand.
CGCTACTCGCCTGGCCGCCGGGCAGGCTCTGCGCTTTGAGACCTCGGCGACCGGCGTGGACGCAGATGCCGACGTCGTGCGGGTCGCGACAGTCGATCAGTCAGGCGCCCCGGGAGCAATCACGGCTGAGTTTGTGGTTGGAGCTGATGGTTCGCGCAGCGTCGTGCGAGCGTTCGTGACCGGCGCGACCGATTCCGGTCACTTTCACGAGTATCCGTTTGCCTGGTTCGGGATCCTCTGCGAGGCCCCACCGAGTGCTCCGGAGTTGATCTACAGCAACTCCGAGCATGGCTTCGCGCTGATCAGCCAACGATCCGCAACGGTCCAGCGCATGTACCTGCAGTGCGACCCCGACCTTGACCCTGAGGCGATGAGCGACGCTGAGGTCTGGGAGCAGTTCCGGTTGCGTGTGGCGCCGCACGACCTGGTTGATGGCCCGATCTTCCAGCGCGATGTGCTCCGCTTCCGCAGCTTCGTCTCAAGCAGTCTCCGGCGCGGCCGGGCGGCGCTAGTTGGCGATGCGGCCCATACGGTGCCGCCGACCGGCGCCAAGGGGCTCAACCTAGCGGTGGCTGATGTGCTGGTGCTGGCTCCCGCGCTGAGAGCGCTGATCGCCAACGGCGATCAGGCACTCATCGACGGTTATGCCGAGCAGGCGCTGGCCCGGGTCTGGAAGGCGCAGCACTTCTCCTGGTGGATGACGCAGATGCTGCATAGGCAGGACTCTGCGGATGCGTTTGGCCATCTGCGGCAGCTCGGTGAGCTTCGCTCCGTCGTTGACTCGGAGGCGGGGCAGCGTTATCTCGCAGAGGCGTACACCGGCTGGCCGATGCCGGGCCTCTGACTCTCCGCCCAGCCGCTCAGGCTCTGCGCAGCGCCTTCAGCGCGTGGAGCCAATCAACGTGGTCGCGCCCAAGCGTGTCGTGCAGGCCGCGGTAGACGGCGTAAACCCGGTCGTAGGTGGTACTCGCCGCCCGGTCCGGGGCATAGCTGCGCCGCACCTCGGGAGCGAGCGCCGCGGCCGCGTGGTTGATGTCGCCGAACACGCCGGCGGCAACGGCGCCGAACATCGCCGAGCCGCGCGCCGGTATCTGTGTGGATGCCGGCACGTGGATACTCCGGCCGGTTATGTCCGCAAAGAGCTGCATCAGCACCGGGCTCTTCTCGGCGATGCCACCGCAGGCCACCAAACGGTCGATGACCAGGCCGCTATCGGCGAAATTCTCGACGATCCGCCGCGCCGCAAACGCGATTGACTCAAGCAGCGCGCGGTAGATCTCGGCCGGTGTGGTGGCCAGCGTCAGCCCGGCGATAACGCCGGAGAGGTCAGCGTCGGCAAGGATCGAGCGGTTGCCGTTCCACCAGTTGAGCGCGACCAGCCCGGTGCTCCCGGGAGCCAGCGCCCCTGCCTGCGCCTCCAGCTCGTCGTGGCGGCGCGAGCGTGCGCCTGCGTCCACGCCCAGCAGCTGGCCCACATACCAGCCGAGCATGTCGCCCACGGCCGGCTGTCCTGCCTCATACCCGTAAAGGCCCGGCAGGATTCCGTCCCTCACAACGCCGGTGATGCCCGGCAGCAGGATCTGTTCGGGGTGGACCACCATGTCGCAGATGGACGTACCAACCACCGTGACCAGGGTGCCCGGTTGGGCGACCCCGGCGCCCGGAACCGAGACGAACGAGTCGACGTTCCCGACGGCCACCGCCACTCTGCCAAGACCAAGGCGCTGAGCCAGCTCGGGTCTCAGCATGCCGGCGCGGGCTCCGAGCGGCAGGAATGCGCTTCCGAGTTTCTGGGCCGCGCTCGAGAACCCCGTCGCGGCCGCCTCAAAGTACGACGCCGGCGGCAGGCCGCTGTCGGCTGACCAGAATGCCTTGTAACTCACGGCGCAGCTGCAGCGTTGCTCATCGCCCACCAGTTGCCACACGATCCAGTCAGTGGCCTCGATGAACCTCGAGGCGGCGTCATAGACCTCGCGATCCTCGGCATGGATCTGCAGCAGCTTCGGGAAGTACCACTCCGATGAGATGCGTCCGCCGTAGCGCGCCAGGAAAGGCTCACCCCGCTCCTGCGCCAGCTCCGTGAGGAGGTCGGCCTGCTGCTGGGCGGCATGATGCTTCCACAGCTTCGGCCAGGCATGCGGCCTTGCCGCCCAGCGCTCGATCAGGCACAGCGGCGTCCCGTCGGCAGTGGTCGGAAGCACCGTGCAGGAGGTCACGTCGATCCCGATTCCAACCACGCGCTGACCGTCGACGCCGGCATCAGCAAGGGCCGCGGGGATGCCACGCTCAATCACCTCCAGGTAGTCGAGCGGATGCTGCAGCGCCCAGTCGTGGGCCAGCGGTTGCCCGCTGCCCGGCAGCGCGTCCTCGATCACGCCATGCGGGTAGGGCACGTCGACGGCCGCCAGTTCGCGGCCGTCGGCCAGGTCCAGCACCAGCACCCTGCCTGACCCGGTTCCGTAGTCGATGCCCAGCGCGAGCGGGCTGTCGGCGGCGCTCATCGGCGTGCGCCCCAACGGATCGCCTCACTCCAACGAAGCTCCCTGGTGAACGCGACGGTACTGCTCGCCTCATCGATCCAGACCAGCTCCACGTCCGCGATCGTGGCGAGGTCATCAAGCCACTCACGCTGCACCTGGGTGCTCAACACCGTGTGGTGCGGTCCGCCGGCGGTGATCCAGCATTCAGCCGACGTCGACAGGTCGGGCGCGGGCTTCCAGGTCGCCCGCGCGACCGGCAGGCGGGGCAGCGGCGCGTCGGGTGCGACCAGCTCAATCTCGTTGGCCACCAGCCTGAACCGATCGCCCAGATCGAGAATGCCTACCACGAAACCACGACCCGGGTCGGCGTCGAACACCAGTCTGACCGGGTCCTCGCGGGCGCCGATGGAAAGCGGGTGGATCTCACAGCTGGGCGTCTTAGAGGTGATGCTGGGGCAGATCTCGAGCATGTGGGCGCCCAGCAGCTTCGGCTCGCCCGGCCCGAAGTGATAGGTGTAGTCCTCCATGAACGAGGTTCCGCCGGGCTGGCCGGCACCCATCACCTTGAGCACCCGCAACAGTGCTGCGGTCTTCCAGTCGCCTTCGGCGCCGAAGCCGTAACCGTCCGCCATCAGACGTTGAGCCGCGATCCCGGGCAGCTGCTTGAGCGCGCCCAGGTCCTGGAAGTTCGTCGTGAACGCATCGAACTTC